>NZ_CP053344.1:2827228-3141365 GCF_013113715.1 Herbiconiux sp. SALV-R1 | reverse complement strand
CGACGCCGTGCACGATGTCGGTGCGCCCCCGCGAGACGGTGAGGCCCGACACGCGGATGGCGGGAGTGCGGTCGGGGCGCGATGCGGCGGAGTCGAGGGTGGCCTGGCTGGTGCCCTCGCCGGAGGGGTCGGCCGATCGTCCGACGACGGATGCGCGGGGCAGGGTGTCGAGGCACGCCGTCAACTGGGCCGGGGTGAGCGGCAGCTCGCCGATCGGCTCACCGGCCGCGCGCAGCCGGAGACCCGCGAGGAGGGCGGTCGGCAGCCAGACACCCAGGGCGAGCAGCTCGTCGACGTTGCCGCGCAGAACCTCGGCGGCCGGGCCGTCGAAGGCGAGCCGCCCCGCCCGGTCGAGCACGACCACGCGGTCGACGAGCTCGATCGCCGCATCGAGGTTGTGCTCGACGAGCACCAGGGCGTGATCGCCGCCGCGCACCAGCCCGCCGAGCACGGCGTAGACCTCGTCGATGCCGCGCGGGTCGAGGTTCGCGGTCGGCTCGTCGAGCACGATCACGGGTGCGCGGAGCGCGAGAGCGCAAGCCAGGGCGAGCCGCTGGCGGCCCCCGCCGGAGAGCCGGTCGGGGTTCTCGCCGCGCCGCTCCCAGAGGCCGACCTGCCGCAGCGCCGTCTCCGCGCGTTGCAGCACCTCGCCGACCGGGAGCAGCAGGTTCTCGGGCCCGAAGCACACCTCGTCGAGCACCGTGCCGGTGACGATCTGGGAGTCGGGGTCTTGGAAGACCATCGACACCTGCTCGCTCAACCGGGCGACGTCGGTGTCGCGGGTGGCCACTCCGGCCACCTCGACCGTGCCCTCGAGCTCGGCTGGGAAGGAATGGGGGATGAGCCCGTTCAAGGTGAGCGCGAGGGTCGACTTGCCGCTGCCGGAGGGGCCCAGGATGAGCACGACCTCACCGGGGTGCACGTCGAAACTGAGGCCGGCGGGCGTCGGGGTCTCGCTGCCCTCGTGCCGCACGTTCACGTCGATGACGCGCACGGCGGGAGGTCGGGGGTTCACGCTCCCAGCTTAGGCAAGGCTTGCCAACCCCATGATCTGGATGCGCGAGGCCCCACCGCCGGATCGATGCGAACGGATGGGACTTCTTGTCCCGTACTGGGTTTTTCCAGGTGGTTCGGGTTATCGTAGGGAGGTTGATTGGTCACGAAACGGTAACGCGACGTGACCAGACCCCGACAGAGACCCGGAAGCACTGAACGTTTGACCAGCCCTGACTCGTATTCCGGCGCCGACGCGCCGCTCGAAGCGAACCCCCGTGCTGGTGCCCCCGCCCCTCTGTCCCGTCGTGAACTGCGCGAACAGCGGGCCGCCGCCGAGGCTGCCGTGACGGCCGTCGAGGCCGACGCCCCCCTCACCCGCCGTCGGCTGCGCGAACTTCGGCAGCAGGAGATCGACGAGCTCGAGATCGCCGCCGTGGGCTCGGCGCCGCTCGAGCCGGGTGTCGAACTCCCGCTCGAGCCGGTCGCGGTCGAGGAAGCTACCGACCCCGTGCATCCGGCGCCGTTGCACATCGCAACGCCTCAGATCTCGAAGGCACAGATCGCGCCGGCGCAGGTCCCCGAGGCGCCGGTCGCGAAGGCCGAGCTCGTCGAACCGGAGCACTCGACCCCGAAGGTTCCCGAGCGGCAGACCTCGCCCTCGTCCGTCGCCGATTTCGACATCGCGGCTCTGCTGGTCGCATCGCCGTCGGCCGAGTCCTCCGACGGGTCGCCGTCGGTCGGGGCCGGTCGTGAGGTTGCTACCCGCCGCGCGCTGCGCGCCGCGAGCCCCGCTCCCCGCGACCGCCGCGGCGCCCGCTCCGCAGCCCCCAGCCGCCCCGCGCGCTCGTCGAAGCCGCCCCGCGCATCCGGTTCGCGTCGTAACTGGGCCAAGGGTGCGCTCACCGGTGTCGCGATGGCCTTCGTGCTCGGCATCACCGCGGTCACGGCCATCCCCACCACCGTCTCGGCGAGCCCCGTCGACGCCAACGTGGTGAACCTCAGCCTCAACGCCAACGCGAACGCGGCCACCCAGCAGCTCATCACCTCGAACACCGCCTCCACCGAGGTCGTCGACCGCGACGGCTACGCCGTCTCCGACGTGGGGGAGCTGCAGGCAGCCGGATACTCGACCGCTCAGCTGCTCGTGGGCCGGTCGCTCGCACAGGAGCTCGTCGACGCCATGGATTCCGGCAAGCTCGTGGGGTCGGTGCCCGACCACATGAAGGAGATCCGCTGGATCGCCCAGGGCGTCACGGTTCCCGACTGCGGTGTCGACTACCGGGTGCTCGAGATCATCGCCATCGCGGTGCGCAACTTCGACCAGGTCGGCGTGAGCGACATCAACCGCAAGTGCACCGGGCAGATCGAGGGCGCGGGCACCAGCTCGTCGCACTACATCGACGGGGGCGGCCACGCCGTCGACTTCTACCTGCTCGACAACAAGAGCCTCAACGGCTACGACGCGGGAACGCTGAAGCTCATCAGCCTGCTCGACCCGGTGATGCCGGTCGGCGCCCGCGTCGGTCAGGCGAGCTGCCGCGCATCCGCCGGTGTCAAGGTGAACCTCACCAACTGGACGGAGTTCGACGACTCCTGCACCCACATGCACGTCGACGTGCCCGTCAACGACGCACCGCTGCTGCTCAACGCCGACACCCTCGGCTCGGGTCGCTAACCCCGGGGCTTCGCGGGTCGGGCGGGTCGTGCGACACCGCGCGCTACTCCTGCCGCTGTCAGCGCTCTGGCGAGCGCCAGCGCCAGCAGCGTGAAGACGACGGGCGAGACGAATGAGCCGACGAGCAGGATGACCGTGCCGACACCGTCGAGGTCGTGCGCGCCGACCAGGCGGTACATGCCGACGGCGAGGATGACGCCCGACAGCGCGGAGCCGGCCACGAAGAGCCAGACCGGCCAGAAGCGGTAGCGGGTGAGGAGGAACGGCAGCTCCTGCACGGCTCCGATGCCGAGCGCGATGAGCGCGGCGAGGAAGCCGAGGGGTTGGAACGCCGCCGACACCAGCCCCGACAGCACTCCCACGAGCAGCGCCACACCGCCCCGCCGATACAGCGCCTGCGCGAGCGCGCCCGGCACGAAGTACACGCCGAGAGTGAGCCCGTAGAGCACGGGGATGACGGCGTTCACGGTGCCGCCGATGTAGGAATTGACGATGAACAGCAGCCCGCCGGCCACCCCGATCGCCGCACAACTGAGCAGCAGCCGCGTGCTCGTGTTCTTCATGTGTCCTCCACAACGAGCTTACGGGCTGCACCCATCCCGCCCGACGCCGGCCGAGCACCGATGGGGCGCGCGGCTCGATGACAATATCGTGAGTGCGCCGCCCACTGTGGCGAGCGCCGTGAGGAGGAGAATTGTGACGGAAAACCAACGAGCCATCATCCACGTGACTGAACTCACGGACACTGGTGGAAGTCTCATTCTGGAACCCTGGGGTACCGAGTACAAGCTCAGCGCGGGATCATCCATGACCGTGGAGATGCGGCTCGGCTCCTCCCCGTCGCGCTTAGAGGTCGCACGCGTCGGAGATGCGATCATCCTGACGTCCGTCCACGACAACGAGCCGGTGGCCAGGGACGCCGAGGGTCAAGTTCTGAGCCTGTGACGCGTCGCGCCTGTTCTCCGGGCGCGCACTTCGTGGAAGAGTCGCTCGTGAAGCACCGTGCGCGTCGACAGGAGGAGGTTGCTCGATGACCGACCTCGCTGGACCGTTGGGGCTCGCCGAAGCCCCCGATCGCATCCTCGCCGGGCGGGCGGCCGACGGTGACCTGCGGGCGTTCGAGGTGATCGTGCGGCGGCATGGGCCGCTCATGCGGGCATACGCGACCAGGCTGCTCGGGTCGAACTCCGAGGCCGACGACGTGGTGCAGGAGAGCTTCATCACGGCGTGGGAGAAGCTGCCGCAGCTCGCCGATCTGTCGGCGGTGCGCGCCTGGCTCATGCGCATCACCAATCACAAGGCGATCGACCGCATCCGAGCCCGTCACGACGACAAGCCGATCGCCGACTGGGACGATGCCGCGCCGGAGTCGCTGGCGCCCGACCGCCAGGCGGAGGCCCACTCCCGCCGCGACAAGCTCATCACCGTGCTCGAGGCCATGCCGGAGGCGCAGCGGCAGTGCTGGGTGATGAAGGAGGCGGGCGGCTTCAGCTACGAGGAGATCGCCGACGAGCTCGGGGTGCCGCCGTCGACGGTGCGAGGGCTGCTGTCGAGGGCGAGGAAGCATCTGATGATCGAGATGGAGGGGTGGCGATGAACGCACACGACGGCGATGCACCCGTTCCTGGCGACGCCTTCGACGGCACCCGCCACGACGACGACACGGCCCGCGATGACGTCACGCTCCGTGACGACACGGCCCGCGACGAGGTGCTCGAGCTGCTGAGCGGCTACCTCGATCGCGGCGAGACGCCCCCGGCCGAGCTCGTGCAGCAGTCGCCCGAGAACCAGCTCGCGCTCGCAGCGCTCCAACGGGTGCGCGAAGCCGCCGGGCTCCTGGTCGACGTCGACGCCGACGGCGGGGGAGCGCCCGAGGGGTGGGTCGAGGGCATCCTCGGCAACCTCACCCGTGAGGTGCGGGCCGGTCGGTCGATCCCGCTGTCGCATCCGTCTCCCCGCGCATCCCTCAGCCTCACCGAGGGCGCCGTGCGCGGCCTCGTGCGCTCGGTCGGCGACCAGATCGACGGCGTGCTCGTGGGGCGCTGCGTGCTCGACGGAGACGTGACGGTGCCGGGGAGCCCGATCACCGTGAAGGTCGAGGCCAGCGTGTTCTGGGGCGAGCCCATCCCCGAGAGCGCCGAACGGCTGCGCGCGGCGATCGCCGGAGCGCTGCTGCAGCACACCGAGCTGAGCGTCGTGGCGGTCGACGTCACCATCACCGACGTGCATCTCCGGCGCGAGCCCGGGCTGCCGGGTGAGACGCCGGTGACAGGGAAGGGAGAGTGACGATGAGCGAGGAGATCGTGCCGGTCGAGATCGTGGCGGGCGACGTGGCCGCACCGCTCGGCGACGCCGAGCTGGCCCGCGAGATCGACGCGGCGGTGCTCGCCGTTCCCGGCGTGCTGCAGACCTACGACGGGCGCAGCACGGTCGGCGCGGTGCTCGCCGGCGCGGCTGCCGTGCTGCGCAAGACGGATGCGCCCCTGCCCGTCATGCTGCGCCGCACGGGCGACACCGTCTCGGTGTCGGTGCGCATCGCCGTGGGCGGAGGCCGGCTCGCCGCCGACACCTGCCGCGAGGTCTACTCCGTCGTGTCAGAGCTCGCCGCCGCCCGGCTGGGCGAGGCGACCGTCGTCGACGTGTCGGTCGAGGTGGCGCGCATCGGCTGACCCGGTGCCCGGGCTCCGGATGCGCGGTTCAGGCCGGTTCGGAGGGATGCACGACGATCACCGTCGGGTCGTCGCCCTTGCGCGCCCGGCGTCGGTCGCGAGCATCCTTCGCTACCCCGGCCGCCTTCTTCGCGGCCGCCGTAGCCTTCACCCGGGCGGCCTTGGCCCCCTCGAACTCCGTCGACAGGATGCCCAGCCCACCGAGAGCGACCAGCGCCCCCGGTCCCGGCAGCGGAATCATCGCGATGCCGAGCGCGACGGTCCCGCCCCCGACCACGCCCACCCCCGCGCGGTACAGGCGATCGGTCGTGGGGTTCTTCCTGATCTGCTCCCGAGTTCCGCGCGCGGCCCGCGAAGCCGTACGCCCGAGCGACCGCCCCACCGCCTTGCCCAAGTTCTTCGCAGCAGTAGGAACGTCGTCATGCGCAGCCTTACCTTCTCCGGACGTCTTCGCGCTCATGCCCCAACGCTAGGCCGCCCAGCCGAGAACCACCCCAGAGGTCAGTCCTGGCACACATTGCAGCCGGATGCTCAGCGAGCGATCCGTGCGATGAAACACATTCGTGACTATCTGGACACACGAAATTCCGCAGGACTTGCCGCACGTCATCCCGCGACGCTAGCGGCCAGCCACCAGAGCGGCAATCGAGGGATCCAGGTGCAGATTCTTCGGATCGAGGCCACTCGAGAATTGCACCCCTTGGGCTCCCACGAGTCCATGCTGCCACCCACGATAAAGAGTGTGCCACCAGCGCATGATGCTGAGGAGCATCCGTCGGCGGCTCGTCGCGAGGACTTCGTCTGTCAGATGTGCCCACCCTCCAACTTCGGTGATTGCACGGTGCTCGGCCTCACCCCACGAGGCCCACGGCGGATCGTCGTGGGCGGCCCGACCTCGCAGTGCATCCAGGTCGCGATACCGGCCAGGCGTTGCTGCCCATCGATCCAGCGCGAGGAGAATATCTCTCCAAAACGGATCGGCTACAACCTCGTCGACGAGACCTCGCATGTAAGCATTTGCGGTCTGGGACCCAGCCGTGTATACGTCGAGTACCTTCGCATTTAACTCGCCGAGCGCGTGTCCAGATGCTCCCGATCCAAACTTCGGGTCTATCTGGCGACCGTGGTTCTCTTCGTTGAGCCAGAGCGTGACCTTCAAGGCGCGCTCTACCCCTTGTGACAATGGTGTGAAGGCCGCGCCGGGCTGGCGAACCTGCCACTTTGGGCTCGCGCACTGGTTCAGACCGACCGCGAGAAGTTCAGTTGCAGTGGAGAGCTCGCTAGCAAGATGATGCGCTCGCAGCACCTGATCGTTGGGGCGATTCACCATACGAGCAGATTAGGGCGCTGCCGGATGCGCCGACGTATCTCCGACGTCACCCTTGATTCCTGCCGTCCACAGTCTGTCCGAATGCCGTTCCCGGAATCGCATCTTCAGAAACTTCATCGTCGAGGTGTGAGACAGATCGAGTAAAATGGTGGGAGTCAGATTGGAGCCGTCATGAGCATCGCGCATGCACGCACCGCACCCAGCGTCGATCAGGTCGACGTTGAGCGCCGGATGGGCTTCGCTGACGCTGCTCTTGGAGCGGCCGGCCACGAGGTCACCGATCCTGTACTGCGGGCAATCAGTCGGCGCGTGGCCGCTGGTGAGGTCACGGGGGATGAGGCCGCGGCGCTTGTCAAGGCGCAGCTTCTCGGCACCCGCTAACCGTGGCGAAGGGCTTTCGCACCTGGGATGACTATTTCATCCCAGGTACTTCCGTCCTGAGGAATGTCGAGGGCATCACCGATGTCGATCAGTTGCGCCGCTACGAAGAGGCCCAGGCGCACGTGCGACTCGTCGAGCTGGCTGCCGCACCTCTGCCGGAGACGTTCGACTACGACCACATGAAGGCCATCCACCGGCACATCTTCCAAGACGTCTATGAGTGGGCGGGGGAGGAGCGCGTGGGTCCCGTGGGTTTCATGTCGAAGGACGGCCACTCGTACTACCCGGCCGGCCCCGCCCTGACCGAAGCGGCTCACACCGAGTACGACAAGCTCGCGAGCAAAGACTTCCTCCGCGGCCTCGACAAAGACGAGTTCGTCCACGAGCTCGCTGAAGCGTGGGGAGAGTTGAACGTCATCCACAGCTTCCGTGAGGGAAACACCCGCGCGCAGTTCGTGTTCTTTTCACAGCTCGCGGAGATCGCCGGCTACCGGATCGACACGGACGCTTTCACCATCGGTTCGCCGCTCCGCGACGAGTTCGTGGCCGCACGGTTCCATAGCCAAGACACCGGCAGCAATGCCCGGCTGGCCGCCGTGCTATCGAAGGCGGTCGAGCCGATCCACCGAGGGCCGGGTGTGCCGGTTCCGTTGCGCCTCGGGCGACGACAGTGGTTGGCGAAGCAGGAGTTCGGCACAGGTCGCGGGCATCAGAGTTAGGGGTGGGGGGCGGTAGTCGAACAATCCCGCGTGTCGACCCACCATCGGCGTCGCGGTAGTGAGATGCCGAACTGAGGCCGATAGATCGTGACGGATGCGGGTCGGGAGGCGCTACGCCAGTGGCGGGCCTGGGCGATCAGTGGACCCGGCGTAGGCAGCTGCGCTGCGCCCCACCCCTCAGAGGAGGAAGAGGAGGGCGAGGGTGCCGGCGAGGATGGCGGTGGCGAGGAGGATCAGGGCGACGCGGGTGAGGGGGGTCCAGGCGGGGGTCTTGTCGTGGCGGGCGGCGCGGCGGCGGACGGCGAAGAGGGTGGCGCCGGCGCCGACGGCGACGAGGCCGGCGATGGCCGTGCCGATGAGGAAGCCGCCGCGGAGGCACGCGAACGCGAGCAGCAGCGCGATCATCGCCGTCGACAGCGCCCCACGTTGCCACGCGATCGCCGTGCGCTCCGGCTCCGATCCCGAGCTGGTGCCGCCGCGCTTCCTCACGCTCAGCCGAAGGCCTCGACGATGGGGCGGAACTTCATCTTCGTCTCGAGGTACTCCCGCTCCGCGACCGAATCGGCGACGATGCCGCAGCCCGCGTAGGCGGTGATGTCGCCGTTCTCGTCGACCTGCGCCGAGCGCAGCGCCACCGCCCACTCGCCGTCGCCGTCGGCACCCACCCAGCCCACGGGGCCGGCGTAGCGGCCGCGGTCGAAGGGCTCGAGCTCGTCGATGAGGGCGAGGGCGTCGGGGGTGGGCGTGCCCGCGACGGCGGCGGTGGGGTGCAGTGCCGCGATGAGGTCGAGCGAGGTCGACCCGTCGGAGAGCGTGCCCACCACGTCGCTGGCGAGGTGCCACAGGTTCGGCAGCTTCAGCGTGAACGGCAGCTCGCTGGTGACGAGGTTGCGGCTGTGGGGAGCGAGGGCCGCGACCACGCTGGTCACTGCGAAGCCGTGCTCGTCGAGGTCTTTCGCACTTGTGGCCAGGGCGACGGCCCGGTCGTGGTCTGCCTCCGCATCCGCTCCCCGCGAGGTGGTTCCGGCGAGCACGCGCGCCTTCACGGTGCCGTGCGAGACGCTCACCAGGGTCTCGGGGCTCGAGCCGACGAAGCCGTCGACGGCGTAGGTCCAGCAGTCGGGGTAGCCGAGCGCGAGGTCGGTGAGCGGCCGGCGCAGGTCGCCGCCGGCGGGCAGGTGGCCGGTGAGGTCGCGCGCCAGCACCACCTTGCTGAGCTGGTGGTCGGCGATGCGGGCGACCGCAGCATCCACCGCCTCACGGAACGCCTCCGGGGTCATCGCCCCGGGTAGCAGCGAGATGCGGTACTCCTGGCCGAGCGGGCGGGCGACGGGCATGGCGACGTCGCCGGCGGGTTCGTCGTCGACCGTGACCTTGGTCACCCAGTAGTTGCCGTCGCGCTTGCCCAGCAGAAGGCGCGGCACGATGAGAACGCTCGTGGCCGCGGAGCGGTCGGCGAACGCGAAGCTGCCGAAGGCGACGAGGCCGGTGCCGGGCAGCTGCAGCGGGTCGATCACCGTCGCCTGCTGCACCACCTCTCTCCACGCCCCGCACGCGTCGACCATGCGGTCGGGCCCGCTGAACTCGAGCCGAAGCGCCTCGCCGACTCCGGCGATGCCCTGGCCCTTGCGCATCCAGACCAGCGGATGCCGCGGGTCGAGAAGAGGGAGGAGGAGCTTCAGGTCGTCGACCTTCGTCGTCTCGACGCGAAGCCGGGCACCAGGATGCGCTGTATCGCTCACCGAATCAGCTTACGGCCGCCGGAGCGCGACCGGGCGGGGTGCAGCCCGTACCGAGCGGCCGTGCAGCAAACGACCATAAACTGGGGGAGTGACTAAGGCAGACCTCACCAAACGACCCGAGCAGGTCTCTGCCATGTTCGACCAGGTGGCCGCGCACTACGACCGCACCAACGACGTGCTCTCGGTGGGCAACGCGGTGCTCTGGCGCGTGGCGACCACCCGGGCCGTGAACCCCCGACCCGGCGAGAAGGTGCTTGACCTCGCGGCCGGCACCGGCACCTCGAGCGCCTCGCTGGCGAAGAGCGGCGCCCATGTGGTGGCCGCCGACTTCTCGCCCGGCATGATCGACGTCGGCCGCCGGCGTCAGGCCGCCGTGCCCAACATCGAGTTCGTCGTCGCCGACGGCATGAACCTGCCGTTCGACGACGAGAGCTTCGACGCCGTCACCATCTCGTTCGGCCTTCGCAACATCGTCGACCCCAAAGTCGCCCTCGCCGAGCTGTACCGGGTCACGAAGCCGGGCGGCCGCATCGTCATCTGCGAGTTCTCGAAGCCGGTGAAGCCGCTGCGCCCCGCCTACTACTGGTACCTGCGCCGCATCATGCCCACCCTGGCCAAGGCGGTCTCCTCGAACGTGCCCGCCTACGACTACCTCTTCGAGTCGATCGCGGCCTGGCCCGACCAGAAGCAGCTGGCCGGCTGGCTGCGCGACGCCGGGTTCACCCGCGTCGGCTACCGCGACCTGAGCGCGGGCATCGTCGCCCTGCACCGAGGCGTGAAGCCGACGGATGCTGCGGCACCGCTCAGCGCCGGGGAAAAGTAGGCTGATGTCCGTGCCCTCCCGCCTTCGCCGTGCCCCCGGCCGGTCGACTCCTCTCACCCTTGCCGACCGGCTGTTCTCCACCGGCGACGACCGCCGCACCGCCCGCCTCATCGAAGACAGCATCGACGAGCTCGAGGAGCGCCTCAAAGCGGAGACCCGTTTCGCCGGCGGCATCATCGACGCCGTCTCGAAGTACCTGCTCGAGGCCGGCGGCAAACGGGTGCGCCCCACCCTCGCCTTCCTCACGGCCCAGCTTGGCGACGGCGTCACGCCCGAGGTCGTCACCGCTGCCGCCTCCATCGAGCTCACCCACCTCGCCTCGCTCTACCACGACGACGTGATGGACGATGCCGACCAGCGCCGCGGGGTGCCGAGCGCCCAATACAAGTGGGGCAACTCGGTCGCCATCCTCGCCGGCGACCTGCTGTTCGCGAGGGCCAGCGCCCTGCTCGCCCAGCTCGGGGAGCGGGCCATCCGTCTGCAGGCCGACACCTTCGAGCGCCTCTGCCTCGGCCAGCTGCTCGAGACCATCGGCCCCGCCGAGGGCGACGACCCCGTCGACCACTACATCAGGGTGCTCGCGGACAAGACCGGTTCGCTCATCTCGGCCTCGGGCCAGCTCGGCGTCATCTTCTCGAACGGGTCGTCGGCCTACGAGCAGCCCGTGCGCGACTTCGGCGAGAAGGTCGGCATCGCCTTCCAGCTCGTCGACGACGTCATCGACATCGCGCCGACCGACGAAGACACCGGCAAGACGCCCGGCACCGACATCCGCGCGGGAGTCGCCACGCTGCCCGTGCTGTACCTCCGGCGCGCCGCAGCCGGGGGCGGCACGTCGGCCGCGGAGGCCGCCGAGGCGACCGCGCTGCTCGAGCGCCTCACGCCCGACGCCCTCGAGGCCGCCGGTGCGGAGGGCTCCGACGAGACCATCCGCGCGCTCCGCGAGCACCCCGTGACGCAGCGCACCGTCGACGAGGCGCGCCGCTACGCGCGCGAGGCGGTCGAAGCGCTCGCCCCGCTGCCCGAGGGCACCGTGAAGAAGACCCTCATCCGCTTCGCCGACACCGTCGTCGAACGCACCAGCTGACCCCTGGCGGCCGTCTGCCGCCGATCCCCGACCGAAGGAACACTCTGTGACCAAGCTCCGTTTGGCCATCGTGGGTGCCGGCCCCGCCGGAATCTACGCCGCTGACCTGCTCGTGAAGGCCGAGCGTCAGTTCGACGTCTCGATCGACCTGTTCGAGCAGCTCCCCGCCCCCTACGGCCTCGTGCGCTACGGCGTCGCGCCCGACCACCCGCGCATCAAGGGCATCATCACCGCCCTCCGCGAGGTGCTCGACTCGGGCGTCATCCGCTTCTTCGGCAACGTGCGCTACGGCGTCGACATCACCCTCGACGACCTGAAGCAGCACTACAATGCCGTCATCTTCGCCACCGGCGCCATCCGCGACGCCTCCCTCGCCATCCCCGGCATCGACCTCGAGGGCTCCTACGGCGCCGCCGACTTCGTGAGCTGGTTCGACGGCCACCCCGACGTGCCGCGCACCTGGCCGCTCGAGGCCCAGTCGGTGGCGGTCATCGGCAACGGCAACGTGGCGCTCGACATCTCGCGCATCCTCGCCAAGCACGCCGACGACCTGCTGGTCACCGAGATCCCCACGAACGTGTACGAGGGGCTGAAGGCCTCCCCGGTCACCGACGTGCACGTCTTCGGCCGCCGGGGACCTGCGCAGGTGAAGTTCACCCCGCTCGAGCTGCGCGAGCTCGGCGAGATGAACGACGTCGACATGATCGTCCACGACGAGGACTTCGAGCTCGACGAGGCCTCGAAGGCGGCGATCGAGTCGAACAAGCAGGTCTTCGTCATCAACAAGGTGCTGAACCAGTGGCGCGAGCGGCCCGTGGGCGAGGCCTCGCGCCGCCTGCACCTGCACTTCTACGCCAAGCCGCTCGAGGTCGTGGGCGACGAGAGCGGTCGCGTCGCGGCCATCCGCTACGAGCGCACCGAGCCCGACGGTGCGGGCGGCGTGCGCGGCACCGGTGAGGTGCGCGAGCTCCCCATCCAGGCCATCTACCGGGCCGTGGGCTACTTCGGTTCGCCGCTCGACGGCATCCCGTTCGACGAGCGCCACGGTGTCATCCCGAACCACGAGGGGCAGGTGCTGGGCGACGACAACGCGATCATCCCGGGCGTCTACGCCACCGGCTGGATCAAGCGCGGCCCGGTCGGCCTCATCGGCCACACCAAGTCCGACGCCATGGAGACCGTCGGGCACCTGGTGCGCGAGCAGGCCAACTGGTGGACTCCCGCCGAGCCCGCCGAGGAGGCCGTGCCCGCCCTGCTCGAGTCGCGCGGCGTCGAGTACACCGACCTCGAGGGCTGGCACAAGCTCGACCAGCACGAGCTCTCGCTCGGCGAGACGGATGCGCACCCACGCGTGCGCGTGAAGGTCGTGCCCCGCGACGAGATGGTGACCATCTCGCGAGCCTGACGCTTCTGCCGGCGCGGGCGCGCATCCGTCGACTCGGTTCGGGTCGGGCCGGCTCGGGCCGGCTCAGGAACGACGGATGCGCGACCGCACCGCGAGGGCGGCGCACGCCACCACCGCCAGCGCGCCGACGGCCGTGGTGACGGTGAGCGGCTCGCCGAGCAGCAGCGCCGCCCACACCAGCGTGAGCACCGGCTGCACCAGCTGGATCTGCCCGATCGACGCGATCGGACCGATGGCGAGGCCGCGGTACCACGCAAAGAAGCCGAGGAACATGCTGACGCCGGCGAGGTAGGCGAACGCGAGCCAGCCCTGGAGCGGTGCGGTCGGCGGATGCTGCAGCACCGAGACCCCCGTCAGCACGAGCATCACGGGTGAGGCTGCGAGCAGGGCCCAGCAGATGACCTGCCACGAACCGATCTCGCGCGCCAGCAGGGCGCCCTCGGCGTAGCCGGTGCCCGCGGCGACGACGGCGCCGAGCAGCAGCAGGTCGGAGACGTGCAGCCCGCCGAAGCCACCCGACTCCACGACGGTGAAGGCGATCACCGCGACGGCCCCGGCGATCGACGCCACCCAGAACAGGCGGCTGGGCCGCTCGCGGCCGCGCAGCACCGCGACCACGGCGGTCGCCGCCGGGAGCAGCCCGATCACGACGGCGCCGTGGCTCGCGGGTGCCGTCTGCAGGGCGAACGAAGTGAGGAACGGAAAGCCCACCACCACCCCGGCGGCCACAAGCAGGATGCGCGGCCACAGTCGGCGGGCGGGCAGCGGCGACCGGGTGACCGCGAGCACGACGGCACCGAGCACAGCGGCGACGACCGCCCGGCCCGCGCCCACGGCGAGCGGGTCGAGGGTCTCGACCGCGACCTTCGTGAAAGGGAGGGTGAACGAGAAGGCGAGCACTCCGGCGAAGCCCCACGCGACTCCGGCGGCGCGCACGCGGGTGGGCGCGGGCGGTAGCGGTCGGGGTGGCGCTGCAGTAGCGCTATCATCAGGCTTCATGGGTCAGAGTAGCAGTTCGGCGCGGATCGCCGAAGAGCTCCGTCGCGAGATCGCCGGGCTCGCCGCGGGCAGCCGCCTGCCCTCCACCCGCGCGCTCGTCGAGCGCTTTGCCGCGAGCCCCGTCACCGTGCAGCACGCCGTGCGGGCTCTGGTGCGCGAGGGGCTCGTCGAGTCACGGCCGGGTGCCGGCACCTTCGTGCGGCGGGCGCGGCCCGCGTCGCGCGCCGACCTCTCCTGGCAGACCGCGGCGCTCGGCGCGGCGCGGGCGCAGGGCGCGGTGGTCGGGTCGACGTTGCAGACGCCGTCCGACGACGTGATCGCGCTGCACAGCGGGTACCCCGTCGACGACCTCCTTCCCGTGCGCGCGGTGCAGAACGCCCTCGCCCGGGCGGCCCGAACGCGGAGTGCGCTCGACCGGCCGCCCGCATCCGGTCTCGCCGAGCTGCGCTCGTGGTTCGCCGAAGAGCTCGCCGAGGCCACCCCCGCCACGGGGTCGGCGCCCACCGCCGCCGACGTCGTGGTGATGCCGGGCGGGCAGAGCGCCCTGTCGTCGGTGTTCCGCTCGCTGGCGCGGCCTGGCGACGCGATCGTGATGGAGTCGCCGGGGTATTGGGGGGCGATCGCCGCGGCGCGCCAGGCGGGGCTCGAGGTGGTGCCGGTGCCGCGGCGGCCGTCGCCCGCGCCGTCGACCGGCCACGGCTGGGCCGCCGTCGACCCGGTCGACCTCGCCGAGACCTTCGAGCGCACCAGGGCCCGCCTCTTCTACGCCATGCCGCATTTCGCCAACCCCACCGGCACCAGCTGGACGGAGGCCGACGCCACAGCGCTGCTCGAGGTGGTGCGGGCGCACGGCGCGTTCCTCATCGAAGACGACTGGGCCCACGACTTCGCCCTCGACGCCCCGGTGCGGCCCGTGGCCACCCGCGACGTCGACGGGCACGTCGTCTCGGTGCGGTCGCTCACCAAGAGCGTGTCGCCCGCCGTGCGCATCGCCGCCGTCGTCGCTCGCGGGGCGGCGCGGTCGCGCATCCTCACCGATCGCGTGGTCGACGGCCTCTACGTGAGCGGTGTGCTGCAGACCGCCGCTCTCGAAGTCGTCTCCTCGCCGGCCTGGCACCCGCATCTCAGACGGATGCGCGAACAGCTCCGCACCCGCCGCGACGCCCTGGCCGGGCTCGTCGACGAACTCCTGCCGCCGGGAACCCTCACCTCGGTGCCCCGCGGTGGACTCAACCTCTGGCTGCGCCTGCCCGACGGCGTCGAGTCGACCACCTATGTCGAGGCGTGCGCCCGCGCGGGCGTGCTCATCTCGCCGGGGCCCGAATGGTTCCCGGCTGAGGACCCGGAGTCGCACGTGCGACTGAACTACTCCGGGCCCGCCCCGGGGCGCTTCGAGGAGGCGGTGCGCATCATGGCGCGCGAGCTCGCGGGATTGCAGCGATTGCGCGAACGTTGAAGGGCCCTGCGACACCGTCGACGGGCGAGACCCCGTCGCTACTGTTCCAGGCATGACCTTCACCGCAGATGACCTCGACACCCTCTCCACCTCCCTCGACGGGCCGCTGTTCGCCCGGGGCGACGCCGCCCTCCCGGCAGAAGTCGCCGGCTTCAACACCACGGTCGTGCACGACCCCGACCTCGTCGTCGGCGCCGCGAGCGAGGCCGACGTGGTCGCCGCCGTGCGCTTCGCGACCCGGCACGGCCTGCCCGTGCGCGTGCTCGCCACCGGGCACGGCGGCTTCAGCCCCGTCGTCGACGGCGTGCTCGTCACCACCTCGCGGCTCGATCAGCTCGACATCGACCCCGAGACCCGTCGGGCGACCGTGGGGGCGGGGCTGCGCTGGCGCCCCGTCGTAGCAGCGGCGGCCGAGCACGGTCTCGCACCCGTGACCGGGTCGAGCGACAGCGTGGGCGTGGTCGGCTACACGACCGGGGGCGGCCTCGGGCCGTTCGCCCGCACGCTCGGCTTCTCCTCCGACTGGGTGCGCTCGTTCCGGGTGGTGACGGCGGGGGGCGAGCTCGTCACGGCGTCGGAGTCGTCGCATCCCGAGATGTTCTGGGCGCTCCGCGGCGGCAAGGGCGGACTCGGGGTGGTGACCTCGATCGAGTTCGAGCTGGTGCCGCTCACCTCCTTCTACGGGGGCTCCCTGTTCTTCGACGCCGAGCACATCCCCGCCGTGCTGCGGGCCTGGGCCGCGTTCACCGAGACCGCCCCGGTGGAGGCGACCTCCTCCGTCGCCGTGGTGCGCTTCCCGCCCTTCGACGAGATCCCCGCTCCGCTGCGGGGGAAGACCGCCGTCTCGCTGCGCTTCGCCTACCTCGGCGACTCGGAGGCGGGAGCTGCCGTCTTCCAGCCTCTCCGCGACGTCGCTCCCGCGTTCCTCGGTGCCGTCGACGTGATGCCCGCTGCCGCCGTGGCGATGGTGCACAACGACCCCGACCAGCCGGGCCCGGTGTGGGACAGGGGCATGATGCTCGACTCCGTCGACGACGGCTTCGTCGACGCCTTCCTCGAGGCGTTCGGGCCCGGGCGCGAGCTGCCGCTCATCGCCGCCGAACTGCGGCACGTGGGCGGCGCCACCTCCCGCGACGTGCCCGGGGGCAGCGCGGTCGGCGGTCGTGACGCCGGCTACACGATGGTGATGATCGGGGCACCCGACCCCGGGCTGTTCGACACCGTGCTCCCGCGGGTGGCCGACGGCATCACCGAGCTGCTGCGGCCTTGGATCTCGGCCTCGACGAACATCAACTTCGCCGGCGATCTCTCGGTGCCCGGTGCGTACGAGGCCGCCTGGCCGGCCGACGTCTTCGGCCGCCTCGCCGAGGTGCGTCGCAGCTACGACCCCGCGGGCGTCTTCCCGTACCCGCCGCGAGCCGCCGTCTGAGCCGCGTCCGCGGCTGAGCGCGCGCGCGTCTGGTGCAACCGGATGCGCGGCCGGCACTGTCGGCGGCCCCGGCTACAGTAGTCGACGACATCCGACCGGGAGGAGCAGCTCGTGGACGAGCAGACGCAGGAGTTCGCCGAGACCTTCACCCGCTTCCTCCGGCAGGCGATGGAGCAGATGGGCCCGCCCGCCGACGGGCTCACTCCCCTCGGCGAGCTCGTGCAGGAGCACCTGGGGCGCGACGTGACCGAGCTGCCGGTCGTGGAGCAGGTCGTCGCCCCGCACCGGCTCGTCGACGCCGACCTCGCGCTGGCGGCGCTCGCCGAACCGAGCGGCGCGACGCCGATCGGTGTCACGGGTGGGCAGATGCGCGACCAGTCGTGGCTGCCCGAGCTGCTCAACGGCGCGATGCACACCCCGTTCGCTTCCGGCCCGGTCGACTATGTCTCGGTGCCCGACGGGCCCGACTCGGTGCGCCGCGTGATGTCGTTCGGGCTCTACCTGATGCGCTGGGAGGGTGCCCCTCTCGTCGCTCTCCAGCGCGGCGCGCGGCCGGAGCGAGGCCGCGGGCACGCCTCCGTCGAGGTGCTCGCCGCCGACCCCGAGGCGGCGAGCCGCTTCCTGCAGGAGCTCGTGCGGCTCATGCAGTCGCTGTCGGTGCTGCGCGGGCAGGTGCTGTCGTTCACAGGCAACCAGTACGAGTCGAACGCCGCGGGAGCCACCTTCCTGCCGCGGCCCCGCGTCGCCGCCGACGACGTCATCCTCGCCCCTGGCGTGCTCGAGGCCATCGCCCGGCACGTCGTAGGGGTGGGGGAGCAGCGGGAGGCTCTCCTCGTCGCCGGCCAGCACCTCAAGCGCGGGGTGCTGCTCTACGGGCCGCCCGGAACCGGCAAGACGCTCACGGTACGGCACCTGCTCGCCCGCACGCCGGGAACGACGGCGGTGCTGCTGACCGGCACGAGCATCCGGTTCATCACCGAGGCGGCCGAGCTCGCCCGGGCCATGCAGCCCGCCCTGGTCGTGCTCGAAGACGTCGATCTGGTGGCGATGGAGCGCGGCATGTACGGGCCGCAGCCGCTGCTGTTCGCCGTGCTCGACGCCCTCGACGGGCTCGACGGCGACGCCGACGTGGCGTTCGTGCTCACCACGAACCGGGTGGAGGTGCTCGAGCGCGCGCTCGCCGAGCGGCCGGGGCGCGTCGACCTCGCCGTCGAGATACCGCTGCCCGACGACGAGTCGCGGCGGCGGCTGTTCCGTCGCTACGCCGAGGGGCTGGAGTTCAGCGACGGGGCGCTCGACGCCGCTGCCGACCGCTCGGCCGGCACCACGGGCTCGTTCGCGAAGGAGCTCATGCGCCGGGCTGTGCTCGCGGCGGCGGAGGCGGGCCGGGAGCCCGTCGACGCCGACCTCGCGGAGGCGCTCGACGGGCTGCTCTCCGAGGGTGCGCACCTCACCAGGCGGTTGCTCGGGAGCGCGGGCGACGCCGGGCCGGAGGGTGGAGAGGGCGAGGCGGAAGTACTCGCCGGACGCTCCGGCTGGGTCGCCTACGCGCCGATGAGCGGCGCGACGTTCACCGGTACGACCGACTAGTTCGGGCCGAGACTCGACCGAGGGACCCGAGGGCGCACAATGGAGCGGTGACTCGCCGCGGCATCCTGCTCTTCGCCGCCCTCGGCATCGCCTGGGGCATCCCGTACCTCTTCATCAAGATCGCCGTCGGCGAGTTGCAGCCCGAGATGGTGGTGCTCGCCCGCTCGGGGCTCGCGGCGGTGCTGCTCCTGCCGGTCGCGCTGCTCCGCCGCGAGGTGCTGCCCGTGCTGCGGCGGTGGAAGCCGCTGCTCGTGTACACGGCGCTCGAGATCGTCATCCCCTGGTACTTCCTCAGCTCGGCCGAGCAGAAGCTGCCGAGCTCGACCGCGGGGCTGCTGCTCGCCGCGGTGCCGCTCGCGGGGGTGGGGGTTGCGTTCCTGATGGGGCGGCCGAGCCGGCTCTCACGCCTCAACTGGCTCGGGATGGCGGTCGGGATGCTCGGCGTCGCCGCACTCGTCGGCCTCGACGTCGGCGGCAGCGACCTGCTGGCCGTGGGCGAGATGGCGTTCGTGGTCGTCGGCTACGCGGCAGGGCCCGCCGTGCTCGCGCGGTACATGTCCGACCTCCCCGGCATCGGCGTGGTCGCGGTCTCGCTGGCGCTGACCGCGGTGGTCTACGTGCCGTTCGTGCTGCTGCGCGGGGCGTGGCCGACGGCCTGGCCCTCGAGCGAGGTGATCGTCTCCATCGTGGTGCTGGCGGTGGTGTGCAGTGCCCTCGCGTTCATCCTCATGGTCGCGTTGGTGGGGGAGATCGGCCCCATCAAGGCCACGGCCATCACCTACGTCAACCCGGCGGTCGCCATCCTCGCCGGGGTGCTGGTGCTGCGGGAACCGGTGACGGTGTGGACGATCGTGGGGTTCGCGCTGGTGCTCTCGGGCTCCTACCTCGTCACGCGGCGAACGGCCCTCGAAGTGCCGCCCACTGCAGCAGCATGATGGTCTTCGCGTCGATGATGTCGTCTCCGATGCGGGAGAGGGCGTCGTCGATGTCGAGCTCGACCAGCTCGATGTCTTCGCCTTCGTCGGCGAGCCCGCCGCCCGCATCCGCTCGTTCCTCCGACCGGTAGGGCGCGGCGAAGAAGAACAGCTTCTCGGTGATCGAACCCGGGCTCATATAGGCGTCGAAGACGTGCTCGACCTCGCCGATCTCGTAGCCGGTCTCCTCGCGGGCCTCGCGGCGGATGGCGGCCTCGGGCTCGTCTTCGTCGAGCAGGCCCGCCGGGAGTTCGAGCAGGTTGCCGTCAGGATGCCCGTTGACGTAGGCGGGGAAGCGGAACTGGCGGATGAGCAGCACGGTGCGGCGAGCGGCGTCGTGCAGCAGGATGGTGGCGCCGTTGCCGCGGTCGTAGGTCTCGCGCTCCTCGACGGAGCGATGGCCGTCGCTGTGCTCGAACTCGAAGCGGGTGGTGCGGGTGACGTACCAGTTCGAGCTGAGGAGGGTGACGTCGAGCACCTTCACGCGCGGGTTGCCGGTGAGGTCGCGGCCCGTCTGGTCGAGGCCGGTGCGGCCGCGGCGGTCGGGGATGTCGATGCCGGGGCGGCCGGCGCCGACCGGGGTCTCGCTGCTCACCGGAAGTTGATGAACTGCAGCGCCACGTCGAGGTCGGCGCCCTTCAGCAGCGCCATCGTCGCCTGCAGGTCGTCGCGGCTCTTCGACGACACCCGCAGCTCGTCGCCCTGGATCTGCGACTTCACGCTCTTCGGCGCCTCGTCGCGGATGAGCTTGTTGATCTTCTTCGCGTCGTCTTGCGCGATGCCGTTCTTCATCGACGCCTCGATGCGGAACTCCTTGCCGGAGGGGAACGGCTCACCCGCGTCGAGCGACCGCAGCGAGATGCCGCGCTTGATGAGCTTCGACTCGAACACCTCGAGGATGGCCTTCACGCGCTCCTCGGAGGAGGCTTTCATGAGCACCTTCTCGCCGCTCCACTCGATCGACGCGCCCACGTTCTTGAAGTCGTAGCGCTGCGCCACCTCTTTCTGCGCCTGGTTGAGGGCGTTGTCCGCCTCCATCTTGTCGACCTTGCTGACCACGTCAAACGATGAATCTGCCATGCCCTCATTTTACGCGGCTTCCCCCGCCCCTCCCATTGTGACGATCACTCGACTTCTGTACTATCGAGCGATCGGGGGAGAAATGAGGAACTTCGATGTCAGCCGAACCCGACTACTTCACGGGCAAGAGCCTCGTCGCCTGGTGGAAGGGCGAGAATGACGTCCGGCGCTTCGCGTAGACGACGACGTCGACGTTCTAGACGAACGGCCGACGGCTCGCAGCACCACCAGTGTGCCGTCTTCTGGACTCATGATCGACGGCTCGCTGCCGCTGCCGGGGGCCTGGAGATGGTCTCGCTCTGACTCGGTGGGGGTTGTCAGGGGGGTCTGGTTGGGTGGGGGGATGGGTGTGTGGGGGAGAGCGGTCGTGGGGGTGGTAATGGTGGGGGTCGTCGCGGGGGTGGTGAGCGGATGCACGGGGCGCGTCGGCGGTGATGGTGGGCCCGATGCGACGTTCGCGGTGTATGCAGAGGCGCAGCGCGCATCCGGTGTCGGGGAGTTCGGGGAGGGCAGCGACCGGGCCGAGGGCGGCGACGGAGTCGGTGGGGTCACGAGTGCCGAGCTGCCCGACCCCGCGTGGCTCGACAGGGTAGCCGAGGCCACCGGCATTCCGCGGCGGGCCCTGCAGGGCTACGCGGGTGCGGCGCTCGTGATCGCCGAGCAGCAGCCCGAATGCCACCTGGGGTGGAACACGCTTGCCGGCATCGGCTGGGTGGAGTCGCACCACGGAACGATCTTCGGTGGCAGCATCCAGCCCGACGGGCGCACCAGCGACCTCATCATCGGGGTGCCCCTCGACGGGCAGGGCTTCCAGGAGATACCCGACTCCGACGGGGGAGCCGTCGACGGCGACACCGAGTGGGACAGGGCGGTCGGCCCCCTGCAGTTCGTGCCCACGACCTGGGCGGCCTGGGCCACCGAGGCCAACGGCGACGGGGTGCCCGACATCCACAACATCGACGACTCCTCGCTCTCGGCGGCCGGGTACCTCTGCTACTCCGGCGGCGACCTCGGCACCGAGCAGGGGTGGCGCGACGCCATCGCCGCGTACAACGAGTCGCCCGCCTACCTCGACGAGGTGCTCGAGTTCGCCGATCGCTACGCCGCCGAGGCGGAGGATGCGCCTGCCTCGAACTGACCTGCGCCCGCGATTTCGCGCTGGTGCCCGGCCCGGGTATATTTGTCCAGCGCCTTCGGTTGTGTTGTTCGACGTGGTCGGGTGCGCCCTGGCGGGTTACCCAAGTGGCCAAAGGGATCTGACTGTAAATCAGACTGCTTCGCATTCGGGGGTTCGAATCCCTCACCCGCCACCGACAGAACCCTCGCGGCCGCGGGGGTTCTCGTGTTTCCGGGGCTCCGGAGACCAGCCGCCACCATCGAACGGAAACAGACGACATGCCTGCCACCGATCCCGCCGAACTCCTCGCCCTCGCCCGGTCGATCGCCGTCGATGCGGGGGAGCTCATCCGGCGCCGTCGCGCCGAGGGCGTCACCGTCGCCGCCACGAAGTCGACGCCGCAAGACGTCGTGACCTTCGCCGACCGCGAGTCGGAGGACTACATCCGCGGCCGGCTCGCCGAGGCGCGCCCCGACGACGGGTTCTTCGGCGAGGAGTCCGACGCCACCCCCGGCCGCTCCGGCATCACGTGGGTCGTCGACCCCATCGACGGCACCGTCAACTACCTCTACGACATCCCGGCCTACGCCGTCAGCATCGCCGCCGTCGAGGGCGACCCCGCAGACCCCTCCACCTGGACCACCCTCGCGGGCTGCGTCGTCAACCCCGTGCTCGGCGAGGTCTTCTCGGCCTCCCACGGCGGCGGCGCCCACCTCGGCGAGCGTGCCCTCGCGGTGAACACGGATGTCGCGCTGGCGCAGGCGCTCGTGGGCACCGGCTTCGCCTACAGCGCCGAACTGCGGGTGAAGCAGGGCGCCGTGGTGACGGGCCTGGTGGGGCGGGTGCGCGACATCCGCCGGGCGGGGTCGGCGGCCCTCGACCTGTGCTCGGTGGCGGCGGGCCGGCTCGACGCCTACGCCGAACGCGGGCTCAACCCCTGGGACTACGCGGCCGGCGCCCTCATCGTGCGTGAGGCGGGTGGCGTGGCCGCCGGTTTCGCGGGCGCGGCGCCCGGCTCGGTGATGACCCTCGCGGGCGACGCCGCCCTGCTCGCCGAGCTCGAGCCGCTCGTGTTCGAGCTGCATCGGAATGCCGGTCTGCCGCTCTGATCGTGCGTGACACTCCGCTCAGCTGTGGATCTGTTGCGTGAGGTGGAGTTACGGCGAGGGCCTCGATACCCTTGACGGAGCCGAAATCTCGTGATCCGAGTCGGCTCACCCACTCACTCCCGTCCTTCGAGACGACCCGCCGACCCGACGATCTACGGAGACACCCGAACCTGTGGCACGGACGACTTCACGCCCGGATGACGACGCATCCCCTCGCGAGGCACCCGGTTCGACGAAGCAGCCCTCCACCCTCCCTTCTCGCAGGAGCCTGCGCACCCCGGCCCCTGTGAACACAGAAGCGGATGCTCCTGCCGCCACCCCGAAGCGCACCGGCCGCCGTGCCGGCACCCCTGAGGTCGTTGCCGACGAGCCCACCGCTCCGGCTCGCAAGGCGGGCCGCCGCGCGGGCGCTGCGCCCGTCGAGGGGTCGGCGCCCATCGAGCCGTCCGCTCCGCGCGAGGCTGCGCCCGCTCCGAAGACGACGGGCCGCCGGGCCGGCGCTGCGGCGATCGACGACGAGTCGCCCTCGGTACGCAGCGCAGCGGGGCGCCGAGCGCGGGCCGCCGCCGAGCCGGCACCCCAGGCGGATGTCGTGGCCGCGAGCTCGGTCGCCGCGCCCCGACCTCACACGCAGCGCGGCGGTCGACGTGCCGCCGAGACCTTCTCCGACGAGACCTCGCGCACCCCGGCCGGGCGCCGGGCGAAAGCGGCGGCTGTCGCCGCTGCCGCTGCGTCCTCTTCGGCGCAGTGTGCGTCTGAAGCGGCACCCGTCCCGGTTCCGCCCGTGTCGCCAGCCGCTGCCGAGCCCGCCGCCGTGGCCGATCTCGTCATCGAGGTCGAGCCCGTCTCTCCGACCGGGCACGACACCGTCGACGTCGTCGCCGAGGTGGAGGCGGTCTCCGCGCCGGTCGTCTCGAAGCCTGTGTCGCGCCGCACGCTGCGTGGCGCGGGGGTCGACGGCCCCGCATCCGACACCGTCGCGGCCGCCACCGACGCAGCCAGCAGGAGCGCCACCGCTCCGGTGCGCTCGCGCCGCCGTGCTGCTCCCTCCGACGGCCCAGGCGCCGACACGTCGGGCGCCACCGACGAGCCCGGCATCACCGACAAGCCCGGTGCCGCCGACCAGCCCGGCGCCACCGATAGACCTGGCGCCGCCGACAAGTCGGGCGCCACTGACAGGTCCGGCGCCGCCGACAAGCCGGATGCTCCGCGCAGCGCGCCCGGCGGGCGGCGCAGCCGCCGCGGCGACACCGCGAAGGGCGCCTTCAGCGTCGTCGCCATGCTCTTCGCCGCGGGCATCGCCGTCGCCACGACCATGCCCGCCTCCGCCTTCCACGCGGCCACCATCGCCACCGGAGCGATCGCACCCTCCGTCGCCGGCGACCTCGCCGCAGCGCTGCCCGGCCAGGAGCTCACCACCGGCTCCCAGACCCTCGCCTCCGACATCACCCGCGACGGCTACGGGGTGCGCGACCTGGCCGCGCTCCGCGCCGCCGGCTACCGCATCGCCGACACGTTCACGAACAACCCGAACGGCACCGTCCAGTGGCCGTTCCCCGTCGGCGTGCCCATCAGCGACGGCTTCGGCCACCGCGAGTCGCCCGGGGGCATCGGCAGCACCGACCACAAGGGCGTCGACTTCACACCGGGCCAGGGCACGACCATCCAGGCCATCGCCGACGGCGTGGTGCGCCTGGTGCAGGCGAGCGACAACGGCGGCCTCGGCGTCTACGTCATCATCGACCACGTCATCGACGGGCAGGCCATCTCGAGCGTCTACGGGCACATGTTCACCGGCTCCGTCGAGGTCACCGAGGGTCAGGTCGTGAAGGTCGCCCAGCCGGTCGGCAAAGTCGGCAACACGGGCACCTCCACCGGCGCGCACCTGCACTTCGAGGTGCGCCTCGACGGCGTCACCCCCGTCGACCCCTTCGCCTGGCTGCAGGCCAACGCCAACTGACCCCGCGCATCCGCTGACCTAGCGTCACGCGTGAGGCCGCACCGCGCATCCGCTGACCGGGCGTCACGTGCGAGGCCGCACCGCGCATCCGCTCGCCTGGAGGAACGGATGCGCGGCGCGCGACCCTAGAGCAGCCAGATCGCCGTGTCGGCGGGCAGGGCCGGTTCGTTGAGCGGCTCGCTGGTGAGGAGCACCTCGCCGGGGCCTTCGGCGGGCAGCTCGACGGGCGTCTGCCCGAGGTTGGCGATGACGGTCACGCCGTTGTTGCGGAAGGCGATGACCTCGGGGCCATAGCCCGGGATCCACTCGAGGGTGCCGGTGCCGAGCCCGTGCAGCGAGCGCAGCGCCAGGGCGCGCTTGTAGAGCTCGAGGGTGGAGTCGGCGACGCCCTCCTGGCTGGCGCGGGCGAAGTCGTTCCAGTCGCCGGGCTGCGGCAGCCAGCTCGCGGTCGAGCCGGCGGGGCCGAAGCCGTAGGTGGGCGAGCCGGCCTCCCACGGGATGGGCACGCGGCAGCCGTCGCGGCCGTACTTCTCGTGATTCGTGCGGAACCAGGTGGGGTCTTGGCGGGCCTCGTCGGGGAGGTCGATGACCTCGGGGAGGCCGAGCTCCTCGCCCTGGTAGACGTAGGCGCTGCCCGGGAGCGCGAGCATGACGCTCGTCGCGGCGCGAGCGCGGCGGAGTCCGACGACGGGGTCGGGGAGGCCGGGGGAGTTCGGCCCGATGCCGGCACCCTGCAGGTTCTCGGCCGTGAGCGCGAGGCGGGAGGCGTGCCGCACCACGTCGTGGTTCGACAGCACCCAGGTGCTCGGGGCGCCGACGGTGGCGAAGGCGGCGATGGAGCCGTCGATCACCGAGCGCAGTTCGTCAGCATCCCACCCGGCGGAGAGATAGGTGAAGTTGAAGGCCTGCTGCATCTCGTCGGGGCGCACCCAGCGGGCGAGCTTCGTGAGCGGCTCCACCCAGGCTTCGGCGCAGAGCACGCGCTCGCCGTCGTACTCCTCGAGCACGGCGTGCCAGCCGCGGAAGATCTCGTGAACGCCCTCCTGCGCCCAGTAGGGCGGCGTGGGCGGGTCGACGGAGGCGTCGGCGTCGATGCCGGGTTCTAGGCCCACCAGCGCGTCGGCGGTGCCGCCTCCCATGCTGCCCGCGTCGGCCGGGGGCGTGTAGTCGGGGAGGCCGGCCTCCTTGATCATGCCGTGGGCGACGTCGACCCGGAAGCCGTCGACGCCCCGATCGAGCCAGAAGCGGAGGATGTCATGGAAGCGCTCGCGCACCCACGGGTTGTCCCAGTTGAGGTCGGGCTGCGACTTGTCGAAGATGTGCAGGTACCACTGGCCGGGGGTGCCGTCGGGGTTCGTGACGCGCTCCCACATGGGGCCGCCGAAGACGCTCTCCCAGTTGTTCGGCATCTCGTCGCCGTTCGGACCCTTGCCGTCGCGGAACATGTAGCGGTCGCGCTCGGGGCTGCCGGGGGCGGCGGCGAGGGCCTCCTTGAACCAGGCGTGGTCCCAGCTGGTGTGGTTCGGAACGAGGTCGACGATCACCCGGATGCCGAGGGCGTGGGCCTTCTCGAGCATGAGGTCGAAGTCGGCGAGGGTGCCGAAGAGCGGGTCGACATCGCAGTAGTCGGCGACGTCGTAGCCGGCGTCGTGCTGCGGGGAGGTCATGAAGGGGGAGAGCCAGATGGCGTCGATGCCGAGCTCGGCGAGCGAGTCGAGCCGGCTCGTGATGCCGGGCAGGTCGCCGATGCCGTCGCCGTCGGAGTCGGAGAAGGAACGGGGGTAGATCTGGTAGATGACAGCGGAACGCCACCACTCGCCATCGGTGCCGATCAGGGTGGAGACGGCCTCGGTCTCGGGTACTTCTGGGGTCTCGGGATCGGGAGAGGTCTCGATAGTCATGGGGAGAACTCTAATGGCAGCCGATATCGCTGCCGGATGCGGCAAAACCGGCCCCCGAGTGATGCTATTCTCTACTGGTGCCAAAAACCGCTCGCGGTTCGACACGCCCCCTTAGCTCATTGGTAGAGCACTTCCTTGGTAAGGAAGAGGTAGTGGGTCCGATTCCCACAGGGGGCTCCGGCTTCCGGCTCGGCCGCCTCGCGGCGCCGGCCGAAGCTCTGGCGGGATAGCTCAGTTGGTTAGAGCACACGGCTCATAATCGTGGGGTCGCGGGTTCAAGTCCCGCTCCCGCTACAAGGCCCCGAGATCTCGCCGTCTCGGGGCCTTTCTCGTTGCGCCGTGAACCGCGCGTTCAGATCATCACGCGGTTCCCGGAGAGAACCGGGGGAGGTCGGTGCCGAGACTCCACGCCCGGAGGGCGAGATGAGTATCGAGCGCGTAGCTGCCGGTCATCGCCTCGTTGCCCAGCAGGTCCCGGATCTTCTCGAGCCGCTGCCTCACGGTGTTCTCGTGGACGATGAGCTCCTTCGCGGCGCGGGTGACGTTTCGGTCGGCCTCGAAGTACGTCAAGGCGGTCCGTAGCAGGTGAGAGGCGTGGGTCGCGTCGTAGTCGATGACCGGGCCCAAGGTGTCTCTGACGATCTCTTCGACGTGGCCATGGCCCTGACCGAGTAGGAGCCCGACGCTGCCGAGTCGCGACGGCGTCGAGCACTCGCCGCTGCGGCCGAGTCGCCTCAGGGAGCGGGCGACCGCCAGCGCACGACGGTGTGCCACCGCGATCCCGTCGTGGTCGGCCCGCTCCCAGCCCGCCGTGAAGTCGAGGGTGGAACTCTGCATCCGGCGGAGGGCGAGGTCGACCGCGGCTTCCAGCCCGGGTCGTTCGACGAGGAGGGCGCAGACGTGATCGTCGTACACGATGGCGAAGCCGAAGTCGCTCAGCTGTCGGTTCAGGAGGTCGGCGGTGACCCTGCGTTCGGCGCAGTCGATCGTGATGATCCGGCATCTCGCGGCACCGGTGAGGTTGAGGCGCGTGGACTCGGCGAGTCGTGTCAGGTCGCGTGCGGTCGCGCGGCCCGCGAGGAGGGCACGCACCAGATCGTCTGTCTCGCGACGGTGGGCGTTCTCGACCGCCTCCTCGAACAGCACGCGTACTGTCAGGTTGGTGGCCGCGCGCTGCAGGATCTGCACGCCGACGCGCGACAGAGGGCGCTCGGCGGCGATCGCGCCGATCGTCCGGTCGCCCAGGTGCACACTCAGGACCGACGCACCGGTCGCGTGGTCCACGGCGACATCGGCGGAGCGGTCGGATTCTCGTCTGAGCGCGTCGAGGGTCGAGGCCTTCGCACCGAGCTTCCCCCAGTCGTCGTCGAAGCGGTCGACCCTAACGGCGACCGCGCAGTCCAGCTCACCGGCCAGCAGCGTCTCGAGCGATTCGCCGTCGGTGTCGCGGAGGAGGTCGGCGAGCAGGGTCGCGTCGGCGTGCTCGAGGCGCTCGAGCTCGAGGATGTACTCCTGGTTCTGCTCCTGAGCGACGCGGAGGCGGCCCACGGTGTCGTGCAGATCCGAGATCAACTGATTCGTCTCGAGTACCACGGTTCCGAGCGAGGCGAGCGTGTCGAGGGTCGAGACCTCGACGAAGTCGTAGACGCGGCTGTACCGGTCCGCGACCATGAGCGCGCCGATGACCGTGCCGTCGATGCGCATGGGCGCCCCCAGGATGGCGTGGACGCCCTCGGTGCGGACGGCCTGATCGATCGAGGGGGAACGGACCAGATCGGGATCGCCGAAGTAGCTGGCGGTCTGCGCCGGTTTGTTGGAGCCTGCCACCTTGCCGAGCACACCTGCTCCGAGCGGCATGCGGATGCTGCGGTACTCCTCGCTCATCACCCCCACCGTCGTGTGGATGTAGGTCTCGCCGCGCTCGTCGTCGTTCAGGCTGATGTAGGCCAGGTCGGCGCCGAGGAGATCGCGGGCCTGTTCCGCGATGCGCTCGAGGAGCTGCTCCCGCTCTCGGGGTCGAGCGAGTTCGACCGCGAGTCGGGCGACGGAATGGGCCATCCGCCGCCACCGACGATCGTCGTCGCGGCCCATGTCGCTGGGGTAGGAGGGTTCGACCTCGATCGTCATAGTGTCGCTCGCGTCCTCGTCGAGTGGGCTTCACGTATGGAGGATTCACCATCGCGAAGCCCGGTGGTGTGGTGCACACCATATGACACTCCGACTCCCGCCACGAAATACTGTTCGTGTCCACGAGCTGCATCGCTGTGCGTGCAGAAAGCGAGTTCTCCATGAAAGCACTTCAGTACACCGCCATCGGCGCACCCCCCGAGGTCGTCGAGATTCCTCGGCCCACCCCGGGGCCAGGGCAGGTTCTGCTGAAGATCACCGCGGCCGGCGCCTGCCATTCCGACGAGGTCATCATGGGTCTGCCCGCAGAGCTGTACCGGCTCGGGCTGCCCCTGACCTTGGGCCACGAGGGCGCTGGTGTCGTCCACGAGGTCGGCGAAGGCGTGACGGGTGTCGCCGTCGGCGATGCGGTCGCCGTCTACGGCCCCTGGGGCTGTGGCCGCTGCCACTCCTGCGCCCAGGGCAAGGAGAACTACTGCCAGGATGCGGAGGCGCTCGGCATCCGTCCGCCAGGACTCGGCGCACCCGGCGCGATGGCGGAGTACCTGCTGGTCGACGACGCCCGTCACCTCGTTCCCCTCGACGGCCTCGACCCCGTGACGTGCGTCTCGCTGACCGATGCCGGGCTCACGCCGTACCACGCCATCAAGTCGTCCCTGCCGAGACTCGGCGCCGGTTCGACCGCGGTCGTCCTGGGAGTCGGCGGGCTCGGGCACGTGGGCATTCAGATCCTGCGTGCGATCTCCGGGGCTCGCATCATCGCGCTGGACCTGACGGAGGCCAAGCTCGCCCTCGCGCGCGAGATGGGCGCCAACGACACCGTGGTCAGTGACGAGGGTGCGGTGGCCGCCGTGCGAGCTCTGACCGCCGGCCGCGGAGCTGACGCGGTGTTCGACTTCGTCGGGGTGCAGGCGACGGTCGACATCGCCATGGCAGTCGTCGCCATGGAGGGGGAGGTGGCCATCGTGGGCATCGGAGGTGGCCGCGCCAGCGTCTCCTTCATCGGCACGCCGCACGATGCTTCGGTTCGTTCGCCGTACTGGGGGTCCCGTTCAGAGCTGATCGAGGTCTTCGAGCTCGCCAGGCGGGGTCAGATCGAGGTCGAGGTCGAGCGTTTCTCGCTCGATGATGCTGCCCGAGCATACGAGCGTCTGCACGCCGGCACGCTCCGTGGCCGTGCGGTGATCGTCCCGGGCGGCTGAACGCCGACGACACGCTGTGACGGCCTCAGCGAACCCTCACGGTGACAGTGCCGTCTGGCGGGCGTTCATCGTCTGCCTCGGGGTGGCCGCGCTCACGATCCTCGACCTGTCGAAGGTCAACGTCGGCCTGCCGTCGATGGAACGATCGCTCGGCGCCGACCCGTCCGCGCTCCAGCTCATCGTGGCCGGGTACGCACTGGCGTTCGGTTTGACGCTCGTTCCCGCGGGCAGGCTCGGTGACCTGTACTCGCGGAAGGCGATGTTCCTCATCGGGCTGGGCACCTTCACCGGCGCGAGCGCACTCTGCGCCCTCGCGCCCGATGTGGTGACGCTCGTGGCGGCCCGGGCGATGCAGGGAATGGCTGCGGGGATGCTCATGCCGCAGGTGCTCGGACTCATCCAGCAGCTGTTCCCGCCGACACGGCGTGGGCGGGCGTTCGGACTGTTCGGAGCGACGGTCTCCGTCGCCACCGCGATCGGCCCCACCCTCGGCGGCCTGCTCATTCTCGTAGCGGGCTCGGACGAGGGCTGGCGGTGGATGTTCTGGATGAACGTGCCGCTCGGTGCGGTCGCACTTGCGTTCGCCGCGTGGCTGCTCCCCTCCACCCGGTCGCGGCCAGCCGACCCGCGCGACCTGGACCCGATCGGCGTGCTGCTGCTCGGCACCACGATCGTGGGCGTCATGGCGCCGTTCGTGCTGACCACCGGCGGGTTCGGCGATTCGCCGGAGCGCTGGATCTGGCTGGGAGGCGCCGCCGTCAGCCTCTGCGCGTTCGTGGTCTGGGAGCGTGCCTACGAGCGCCGGGGCAAGACGCCCGCGATCAGGCTCGCGCTGTTCCGCGTCACGTCGTTTCGCAACGGCCTGCTCGTGGCGACAGCGTGGTTCGGGGCCATGCCTGCCGTGTTCCTGCTCTCCATCCTCTATCTGCAGCAGGGAGCCGGCTACCCGCCCGTCCTGTCGGGCACGGTGGGCATCACCTTCGCGATGGCCTCGGCGGCCGCCTCCGTGTGGGGTGGGCGGTTCGTCGCGGAATCGGGACGAGTCCTCGTCGTCGTGGGACTCCTGACCGCCGGCGCGGGCTTCACCCTCACGGTCTTTGCGGTTCTCGCCGCGCCGCACGAGTGGGCTCTGGCATGGATGGCGGCAGCGCTCGCGCTCGCCGGTGCCGGCGGGGGGCTCGTGATCTCAGCCAACCAGACGCTCACGCTGTCCGATGTGCCGGTCTCCTCAGCCGGGGTGGCGGGCTCGATGACGCAGGTGGGTCAACGAGTGGGGACGGCCATCGGCATCGCCGGAGCAGGAGCGGCTTACTACGCGACGCTGGGTCGCGACGGCGACGGCGACGGCGCCTTCGCCTTCCGAGACGGGGCGATGGTGTCGATCACCCTCGTCGCGATCGCCTGTGTCATCGCCCTGGTCGACCTGCTCCGCCGACGCTGATCTGCGGCGAGCCGCACGCGTGAGACACGATGTCGGGCGAAATCAACATGGACGATCCCCTACACAATCCGGGCAAAGCATGCGAATCGCTCCATGCCCGTAGGCGTGCCTGATCGGAATACTTGCACCGGTGCCGATCTCGATCGGGTACTCGAACGCAGAAGGACAGACAATGACGACCGTTCCTACCGACCTCCTCATCGGCGGCGCACTCAGACCGGGCACAGGACCCGCCCGGGCGGTGATCGATCCCGCCACCGCCGACGCGTTCGCCGAAGTGAACGACGCCGGCCTCGCGGATCTCGACGAAGCACTCGACGCGGCCGCCGCCGCTCAGCGCGAGTGGGCTGATCGACCGCCGGCCGCCCGCGCCGCCGCGCTGCGTGAGTTGGCTCAGCACGTGATCGCCGAGCGCGACACCCTCGTCGACCTCCTCGTCCGCGAGGTGGGCAAACCCGTGACCGAGGCGCGAGGGGAGACTTTCGGGACCGCCGGGTTCCTCACCTCCGCCGCGAGCCTCCTCGAGACGCTCACCGACGAGATCCGATACACGGCCCGGAAGGACGACGAGGTCTGGCTGCGCCGACGCCCGCACGGTGTCGTCGGCGCCATCATCCCGTGGAACTACCCGTCGAGCCTCACCACGCGCAAGCTCGCCCCGGCTCTGGCCGCCGGCAACGCGATCGTGCTCAAAGCCGACGAGAAGACGCCTCTCTCCGCCCTGGCGATCGCGTCGCTCGTCGCCCGGTCAGGGCTCCTTCCCGAGGGCCTCGTCAACGTCGTGACAGGCGCAGGTGCCGTAATCGGCGACGCTCTCGTCCGCGATCCGCGGACGGCCTTCATCACCATGACCGGCAGCACCGAGGCAGGACGGTCGATCTACCGAGCCGCCGCCGACCTCGTCAAGCCCGTCACCCTCGAGCTCGGCGGCAACGCCCCGTTCATCGTGCTGGCCGACGCCGATCTCGACCAGGCGGTGGCTGACGCCATCGTCTCCCGCCACCGCAACGGCGGGCAGGTCTGCACATCCACCGAGCGGGTCTACGTGCACGCATCGATCAAGGACGCCTTCGCCGAACAGTACGTCGCCGCAGCACGGGCCCTGCGGGTGGGATCGCCCACCGACCCCAGCACGCAGATCGGGCCGCGCATCAGCGCGGGCGAGCTGGACAAGATCCAGTCCATCATCGACCGATCCCTCGACGCCGGCGCGACCATCCTCACCGGCGGGCGTCGGCCGGAGGGTCCCGGTTTCACGAGCGGCTATTGGCTTGAACCGACCGTGATCTCGGGCGACGACGACACCTGGCCGGTGATGGCCGAGGAGCTCTTCGGGCCCGTCACCCCGATCGCGTCGTTCGAGAGCTGGGACGAGGTGATGCGCCGCGCCAATGCGTCGGAGTACGGATTGTCCGCCTACGTCTACACACGAGACCTCGGCTCAGCGCGTCGCGCAGCAGACGAGCTCGAGTTCGGCGAGGTCTTCGTGAACCGCGTCGGCCCGGAGGAGTTCAACGGCTACCACACGGGCTTCAAACTCAGCGGTGTCGGAGGCGACGACGGACCGCACGGTCTCGACCATTTCTTCCGCAAGCAGACCACGAACATCCGATGGGGTGAAGCCCGATGACGAGCAGCAGTGAGACGCTTCACGTCGACGTGATCGTCGTGGGGGCGGGGATCTCCGGGATCGGAGCGGCACACCATCTCGCAGCCGACACGGACCGGGATTTCATCGTCCTCGACAGCAACAGCGGGGTCGGCGGAACCTGGTGGACTCACCGCTACCCGGGGGCGCGATCCGACAGCGACCTCTTCCAGTACGGGTTCGGGTTCAAGCCGTGGACCGGCGCGCCGATCGCCCGTCGCGACGAGATCCTCGCCTACTTGAACGAGGCGGTCGACGAAGCCGGCTTCCGAGAAGCCCTGCGGTTGGGCCACGAGGTCATCAGCGCCGAATGGTCGAGCGCCGACACCGTGTGGGCCGTCAGGACCCGTCTCATCGCGACGGGCGAGATCGTGGTCTTCACCTGCACCTTCCTGTGGATGTGCCAGGGGTACTACCGCCACTCCACCCCCAATCAGCCGATCTGGGAGGGCATGGACGACTTCCGCGGCGAGATCGTGCATCCGCAGCACTGGCCGCCCGAACTCGCGATCGCCGACCGCGAGTTCGTCGTGGTCGGCAGCGGTGCCACCGCCGCCACGATCGTCCCCGCACTCGCCCGCGAGGGCGCGCACGTCACGATGCTGCAGCGCTCGCCCACCTACTTCATCCCGATCCCCAACGTCAGTGCGACCGCGGAGAAGCTGCGCGCACTCGACATCCCCGCGGAGTGGATCCACGAGATCTGCCGACGTGAAGGCCTGGCGGCCTTCTACGCGCAGCGTCAGTGGGCTGTCGCCCATCCGGACGAAGCGCGCGAGGCTCTTCTGCGTGGAGTCCGCGACCTGGTCGGTGAGGAGACGACCCGAGAGCACTTCACCCCTCGCTACGCACCGATGACTCAGCGACCAGTGATCGTCCCCGATGGCGACTTCTTCGCCCAGATGAACGAGGGACGCGTCGGCGTGGTGACGGAGGCGATCGAACGCTTCGTCCCCGAGGGCATCCTCACCGTCTCGGGCCGGCTGGTGGAAGCCGACGTCGTCGTCACGGCCACCGGCTTCGACATGAACGTGCTCGGTGACGTCCGGTTCGTGATCGACGGTGAGGACCTCCGGTTCCACGAGTCCATCACGTACCTCGGCATGCTGTTCACGGGCGTTCCCAACATGGTCTGGACCATGAGCCACTACAACGCCCCGTGGACTCTTCGAGCCGATCTGGTGTCGCAGTTCGTCGTGCGACTGCTCAACCACATGCGCGAGCAGCGGTACGAGCGCGTCGACGTCGCACCGGCCGAGGAGGAGAGCGCGGCGGAGCTTCGGGAGTGGATCGACACCGCGGTGTGGAGTCCGGGGTACTGGTTGCGCGGCCTGCCGCTCATGCCCAAGAACCTCGGCAGGGCTCCCTGGTACGTCTCCAACGACATCATGACCGATCTCGTCGAGATCCCCGCCGTCGATCTCGAGGCGACGGAGTTCCGGTACTCCGCGGGTCGACGCGCCGACGTTCGGGCCGGCGCCGCCCGTGGAGAGGTGGCGGAGCCGTGACCACTGTCATCAGAGGCGCGATCCTCGGAGAGGTTCGCGCAGCGCGACCGTACGCTGGCTCCCGTCCCCTGAAGATCGTGGAGTTCGACCTCGATGCTCCGGGGCGGGATGAGATCCGTGTGCGCATCGAGGCTGCCGGGGTCTGTCATTCCGACCTCTCCGTGGTCGACGGCAATCGACCGCGCCCCCTGCCCATGCTCCTCGGTCACGAGGCGGCCGGGATCGTGGAGGAGCTGGGTGAGGGCGTCGACGAGCTCATCGTGGGCGATCGCGTCGTCATGACCTTTCTCCCTCGATGCGGGCGCTGTGCCGGGTGCCGCACCGAGGGGCGGATACCCTGCGAGGAGGGGTCTCGTTCGAATGCCATCGGCGAGCTTCTGGGTGGCCATCGCAGGCTCAGTCGCAAGGGGCATCCGGTTCACCATCACCTAGGCGTCTCGGGCTTCGCCACCCACGCGGTGGTGTCCACACGCTCTGTGGTGAAGGTGGGCGCTGACGTACCCCCCGAGATCGCCGCCGTGTTCGGGTGCGCGCTGCTCACGGGCGGGGGAGCGGTCATCAACGTCGTCAAGCCCGAACCCGACACGTCGATCGCCGTCGTCGGGCTGGGCGGAGTGGGCATGGCGGCACTCGTCACCGCCGCAGCCCGGGGCGTGCGCCGCATCATCGGCATCGACACCCAGCCGATGAAGCTCGACATGGCGGTAGGCCTCGGAGCGACTGAGGTCTACACCCCGACGGATGCTGTGGCCGCGGGAGTCAAGGCCGACGCCGTCATCGAAGCCGCCGGTCACCCGCGTGCTCTCGAGACGGCCATCATTCTCACCGCGACCGGTGGTGTCACCGTCACCGTGGGCCTGCCGGCGCCGGGTGGAGAGTCGCATCTGGATCCGCTCGCGCTCACGGCCGAGGCGCGGTCCATCGTGGGCAGCTACCTCGGGTCGGCCGTACCCCGCGTCGACATCCCCATCTACGAGGCGATGTGGCGAGCGGGCACCCTCCACGCCGACGGTCTGATCTCCTCACGGATCGGGCTCGAGGACATCAATGAGGCGATGGACACCCTCGCCGACGGCCTGGCGCTGCGCCAGGTCATCACCTTCCCGAAGGGCCACCTGGCATGAGCACCGAGCACATCTACACCGCCGTCATCGTCGGGGCCGGCTTCGGTGGCCTCGGCCAGGGCGCCCAGTTCGTGCAGGATGGCATCGACGACTTCGTCATCCTCGAGCGCGCACACGATCTGGGCGGGGTCTGGCGTGACAACACCTATCCGGGTGCGGCCTGCGACACCCAGTCGGTCATCTACTGCTACAGCTACCTGCTGAACCTCGGCGTGTCACGGATGTTCGCCGGGCAGGCGGAGCTGCTCGGGTACCTGCGCAGATTGGCCGACGAGTTCGGGCTGATGGAGCGCATCCACCTGGGCAGTGATGTCACGGAGGCCGTCTGGAGCGAGGATGAGCGGCTCTGGCGTATCCGCACGAGCGCCGGCCGCAGCTACCTGGCGCGCGCTTTCGTCCCGGCCTGGGGGCAGTTGAGCACGCCGTTTATCCCCGACATCCCCGGGGCCGGCGACTTCGCCGGAGAGAGCTTCCACTCCGCGTCGTGGCGCCACGACCTCGACCTCAGGGGTCAGCGGGTGGCCTCGATCGGCGCCGCAGCAACGGCCGTCCAGTACGTGCCGGAGGTGGCTCCCCTCGCGTCGCAGCTCACCGTGTTCCAGCGTTCCGCGAACTACATTCTTCCGCGCGAGCAGCGGGTCTTCAGTGCGGATGAGACCCGGGAGTTCATCGCGAAGCCGCAGACGTACATGCGACTTCGGCACGAGATCCACGATCTGCGTGAGGACGGCTTCGTGCGCATCAGACGAGGAACAGAGGCCTCGCACGAGGGTGCGGCGCTCGCCCGCGCCCACCTCGAGGCACAGGTCACCGACCCCGAGCTGCGCTCCAAGCTCACACCGGACTACGACTACGGATGCAAACGGATACTTCGTAGCGACGACTTCTACCCTGCTCTGAACCGGACGAACGTCGACGTCGTCACGGCGAGTATCGACGCGATCACCCCGACGGGCGTACGGACGGTCGACGGCGTCGAACGCGAGTTCGACGTCATCGTCTACGCCACGGGGTTCAAGAGTCAGGCATTCCAGGCCGGGATGCGCGTGGTCGGCAGAGCCGGGCGCACGCTGGACGATCGATGGGGCACTGCGCCTGAGGCCTACCTCGGCATCACTGTCGACGGGTTCCCGAACATGTTCTTGGTCTACGGCCCGAACACGAATCTCAACCACAACTCCGTCGTATCGATGCTCGAGGCACAGCACCGCTACATCGCTCAGTGCGTGCGTCACCTGAGTCGGTCGGCAGAGCACGTGCTGGAAGTGGACGCACAGGTTCTCCGGGAGTTCAGCACCCGCATCCAGGGCGAGCTCGAGCGCTCGGCGTTCTCGTCGGAGTGTTCATCTTGGTACAAGAACGACGAGGGACGGGTCATCAACAACTGGTCAGGGACGGTCGAGGAGTATCGCGTGCAGACGCGGAAGCTCGAGCTCGCGGACTTCGGAGCCGGATCGTGACGAAGCCCGACGCTTTCAGCGGCCGGATGGTTGCCCCGGATGCCGCACCGCTCCTGGAGGCCTTCCGCGACGACGGCGGACGGCCGTATCACGAGTACACGGTCGATCAGGTCCGTGACAGGTACGAGACGAGCTGTGCCGCGAACGGCCTCGCGCCCGAAAAGGTGCACCGCGTCGACGACTACGCGGTCGGCGACTTCGAGGTGCGGGTCTACGACCCGCGAGATGCCGGGGACGTGCCCGCTCCGGTCATCCTCTTCCTGCACGGGGGAGGGTGGGTGATGGGCAGCTTGTCGAGCCACGACCGTCTGGTCCGGCGACTGTCGACCGCGACGGGACTGCCGGCGGTGGCGGTCGACTACCGTCTCGCTCCCGAGCATCCGTATCCGGCGGCCATCGAGGATTGCCGCGATGCTCTTCGGTGGCTCGGCGACCCCGACGCGGGCCACGGGCTCGCCGTCGACTCGATCGTGCTGGCGGGCGACAGCGCCGGTGGGCAGCTCGCCGCCGTGCTCGCGATCGAATCGGCGCGCGACCCCCAGCGAGTGCCGATCAGCGCCCAGGTGCTCATACATCCGGTCACCGACCTCGCGGGAGAGGGCAGCTCCTATGAACGCATCACTGCCGGATTCCCGTTCGTCGCCGACACCATGCGCTGGTTCGCGGGGCTCTACGTCCCGGCCGAGGTCGATCGCGAAGCCGGGGATCTCAGCCCGCTTCGGGCAGAGCTGCCCGAAGGGATGGCGCCCGCCTACGTGCTGACGGTCGACAACGATCCGCTCGCTGATGAGGGCGCGGCCTACGCGGCCGCGTTGGCTCGAGCGGGCACGACGGTGCACTACGACCATCTCGGCGGCTACTCGCACGGGATCATGACCTCCGCCGGACGGATACCGACTGCCGAGCGGAAGCTGATGGAGGCAGCCGCCTTCATCAGGGAGCATGCGCGACCGATCAGGTGAACAGACGATCCGCAATGACGGGGATACAGGGAGAACACTGATGACAGACAATCCAGCCGACAGGGACATCTTCGTTCCGCACGACTTTCCGGAGACACAGGTCGACCTCGGCGAGATCACCATGAACTACGCCGAGGCAGGGTCGCCCGACCGACCTGCACTCGTGCTCGTCCCGGAGCAGACCGGCTCGTGGTGGAGCTACGAGCCCTCTATGGCGGCGCTAGCCGAGCACTTCCACGTGTTCGCTGTCGATCTCCGAGGGCAGGGCCGAAGCACCTGGACGCCGAACCGCTACTCGATCGACAACTTCGGGAACGACATCGTCAAGTTCCTCGACCTCGTCGTCGGGCGCCCGGCGGTCGTCTCCGGGTGCTCCTCAGGAGGCGTCACTGCGGCGTGGCTCTCCGCTTACGCCAAGCCCGGCCAGGTGCGCGGCGTCATCCTCGAGGATGCGCCCCTGTTCACCTCGGAGCTCACCCCCGCGTTCGGGCCGGGCGTGCGCCAACACGAGGTGGGCGTGATGTTCCAGACCTGGAACAAGTTCCTCGGTGACCAGTGGTCGGTGGGGGACTGGGACGGCCTGGTGCGCTCCATCGACGCGTCTCCCTCGGGCATCACCGCGAGCATGCTCTTCCCCGATCCGAGCCAGGCGCCCCAGAACATCAAGGAGTACGACCCGGAATGGGCGCGTGCCTTCTACTCGGGCACCGCGTCGCTCACCTGCCCGCACGATCTCATGCTGACTCAGGTGAAGACGCCGGTGCTGCTGACCCACCACATGCGTGCCCTGAACGAGGAGACGGGCATCCTCGGGCCCGGCGCCCTGACCGATGCCCAGGCGCGGCGCGTCGGTCAGCTCGTCACCTCCGCCGGACAGCGCTTCGATTATCAGGACCACCCGACGGCGATGCACATGATGCACCAGTTCGACCCGGAGACCTTCTCCGGAGTGGTGATCGACTGGGTCGCCTCGCTCGACTGACAGCCAGCCGACGCCCCCGAGCAGTGCCTCGACCACGGTCTCTCGTGGTCGAGGCACTGCTTCGTCAGTCTCGGGTGGGATCGATCAGGAACTTCTCGCCTGTCGCCCGCCGCTCGAAGGCGGCGAACACCTCGGGTCGCAGTGCTTCCGCGAGCCCGACCGTGCGCGTGTAGGTGGTCGCGAACGTCGTGGTCAGCTCGGCGACGACACGCTCCCGCATCCGTCTTTCGGCGTCGGCTCCGACCGTGGCGAGGAAGGCGTAGAGGTGCCAGCCGCCCACGCTCCATGCGTAGTCGTTCGGGCGACGGTGCAGCACGGTGGGCTGAAGGTCGAGGGTGCCGTAGACGTAGAGCTGCTTGAACACTCCCGAGCCGTATCGGCTGAACCCCGTCGCCCGGCGCAGAGCGGCCTGCTCCATCGCCGCGAGGGTGTCGCCGCCCAAGGATCCCCCGCCGACCGGGTCGAAGGCGATCGTGGCTCCGGTCTTCTCTGCGGCGTCGACCAGTTGCTCGAAGAAGTCGTCGGCGGAGCTCAGCACGACGTGCTCGGCACCCGACGCGCGCAGCTGCTCGGCCTGCTCCGGCCGGCGGACGATGTTGACGAGGGGGATCCCGTCTGCCCGGCAGATCCGCTGCAGCATCAGGCCGAGACTCGACGCCGCCACCGTGTGGATGATGGCGCGATGGCCCTCGCGCCGCGCGGTCTCGACCAGCCCCAGCGCCGCCATCGGATTCACCGACATCGATGCCCCCTGCGCCGCGGTCGCGCCGTCGGGCAAGGGGGTGACCGAGTCGACGCTCACCTTCCTGTAGTCCGCGTACATTCCGCCGGCACCGGTCGCGACGCGGCGTCCGAGGAGGTCTGCCGCGTTCCGGCCCGTGGCGACGACGGTGCCGGCTCCCTCGGTTCCCGTGGGAAGTGATCTGCCCATCCGGGCGCTCATCGCGTGCAGCCGGGATTGTGGGACTGTGAGCTGCAGCCCCGGCCCGCTGTCGGGCACGACTGCGACCGAGGAAGGGTCGGCCGGGCCGACGAGCAGTCCGAGGTCGCTCGGATTGATCGGCGCAGCCTCGACGCGCAGCACCAGGTCGTCGTCACCGGGCGCGGCGATCTCGACCTCCTCGAGCGTGAGCGAGAGCCTCCCGTCGTCAGTCATCGTGGAACGCAGCTCGCGACCCCTGAACGTCATGACCACTCCTTTTTCTGGCCGTCAGCTCGACATGCCCTCGTCCACACTCTCGAATGGCCAGCCTGATCACCATGGAGAGATCTCCCGAGCCTGGCGGGCAAGGATGTCGCTTCGCACACACCCCTGCGGTCCGCGTGCCCCGCTTACTGCTGCCCCGAGGCGGGTGTCGCGGTCTCTGCGACGATCAGTGGGCGGTGGCGCCGAACTGGATCACGAGGACACCGATAGCGATCAGGGCTATGCCCAGACTCCGTAGGCGCCCCTACCGGCATGAGGATCGGAGCTGCCCAGGCCTTCTTCCGTAGGCCGTCCGAGGCGCGCAGGGAGAGGGCCGCGACCACCTCGGCTCCGGCGATGGTGACGCCGATGCCGATGCCGATGCCGATGCCGATGCCGATGCCGATGCCGATCGCGATCGTGAACGGTTCACTGAACAGAACCGTGCCCAGCACGGCAGTCGCCGCGACTCCCACCGCCGACCATCTGCCGTACAGCGCGCCGATGGGCATTCCGGCGCGCAGAACTGCCGCCAACGCGACGAACGCCGTTACGTAACCTACGACCGTCACCGCTGCCCACCAGAGATTGTCGGCAGCGGCCCCCATCGCGATTGCTGCGGCTACTTCCGCGACGATCGCGCCCGCCAGGATGATCCACCTTTTCATTCCCATCCTCTTCTCAAGTCCAGTGCCCGCGACTCGTGCCGGGCTCTCGGGCAGCAATGGGCGGCGGAGCCTTCTCGAGAGGAGGCAACAGTTGCTCGACGCCGCCATTCAGGTGATGGGTGAGCGAGGCATCTCCGGTGCGACCACCCGGGCGATCACCTCGGCCACCACGACACAGTTACGGCGCGTGCGTCAGCATCCTGATCAGTTTCGAGTGTCGGCGGAGCTCACCGTGCTCGCTCGCACGGACAAGTCACTCTTCCCTCTCATCCACGCCGACAGGCTGCGCGCCATCGACCAGGTCGCAGCCGTGTTGGCGAGGTGGCGCCCAGAACTCGGTGCGACGGAGCACAGGGAGTGGTCGCTCGTCGTGCTGGCCGGGATCGACGGGCTCACCGAGGGCGTGCTCACCGGTGGCGACGACCAGCATCTCGAGGCGGCGTCCGTGCGTCTTGCCCGTTCGATCGCGGAGGGCATGCGCAGCTCCTGACCAGCTATTGTCGTCGTCATGGCCGACATCACTCGCAGGAACCTGCTCAGCGCCGGCGCGTGGTCGGTGCCCGTCGTCGCCGTGGCGGTGGCCGCACCATCAGCCTCCGCGTCGGTCTCGCCGCTTCCGGCCGGCTCCGTGTATCAGACGGCGCTCTACCAGGAGTACCCCGACTCGGTCGACTGGACGTGGAACGCGATCAACACCACGAACGCGCCCGCGCGACTCACGGTCAGCCTCGACCACGGCGCCTTCGCGATCGCGGGCTGGCTCGGGTCGTCGTGGACCCGGTCGGGCGACGTCTTCGTCTCCAACGACGAGATCGCGGCGGGTTCCCCGGTGGGCCCGTGCATGATCGTTCTCGCTGCCCCTCCGGGCACCACGGGAACCGTCACCGCCACCATCAGCGCACCCGGTGCGCAGACGCGCAGCTACCCCTTCCCCATCACCATCCCGTAGCTCGCGAGACCGAGACCGACTCCTCGAGGGGCGGGATGCGCGTGGTGTCGAAGACGGCGGCGCCCGGCGTCTCGGTGTTGGCGGCAGCGATAGCCGCCGCGGTGCGGAGGGCGCGATCGAGGGGTGCGCCCTCGGTGAGGCGGAGGAGGAGGCCGGCGAGGAACGAGTCGCCCGCACCCACGGTGTAGATGCCGCCGCGGGAGGGCCGCACACGCCAGTGCCCGTGCTGGTCGGCACCGACGCTCCCGTCGGCCCCGTCGGTGACGACCGCGGTTCGTGCTCCGCGCTCGCGGAGGCGCTCGGCGAGTTCCGGCACCGGGGCGTCGCCCACAGCATCCGTCGCCTCCAGGCGGTTGACCTTCACCAGGTCGGCGCCGCAGAGGGGGAGCACCGCCTCGAGCACTTCCCTCGTGACGTCGAGGGCAACGCTGACCCCGCGATCGCTGAGCAGCGCCAGCTCGGCGGCGAGTGAGTCGACCCGGTGCGACGGCACCGAGCCCGACACCGCGAGCCACCCGTCGGGGACGGCCCTGAGCCGTTCCACGAGCTCGCCCCACGCGGCATCCGGGAGGGGCGGGGCGTGCTCGTAGATCTCGGTCAGCTCGCCGGTGCTCTCGTCGACGATGGTGATGCAGCGCCGGGTGTCGACGCCGGTGTCGATCGCCTCGAACCCGATGCCGGTGCCCTCGGCGGCGAGCCGGTTCAGCAGGTCGGTGCCCGTGGGGCCTCCGACGGGCACGAGGGAGTGGGATGCGGCACCGAGAGCCGAGAGCGCCCTCGCGACGTTGAGCGCCTTTCCGCCGGGGAGCGACAGCTGCCACTCCGGCCGGTGCAGCCCGCCCAGCTGAGCAGAGGAGACACCGTAGGTGATGTCGAGGGCGGGCGCGAGCCCGAGACAGGTGATCACCGTGCCGCCTGCTCCACCTGGTCGGCCGTGGGCTGGCCGCCGGTGCCGCCGGGGGCTCGCGTCGAGAGCGAGCCCGCCACCGCGCCCCACCGCACGGCGACGGGCAGAGGTGCTCCGCTCAGCCACGACGCGAGGAACCCCGCGTCGAAGCTGTCGCCCGCGCCGGTGGTGTCGACGACGTCGAGCGTGAGCCCGGGTGCGCGCACCACCTCGTCGCCCGACACGGCGAGGCCGCCGCGGGCACCGTCTTTCACGACCACGATCGGGCCGCGCCGCGCCAGCAGGCGTGCCGCGTGCTCGGTGTCGGCGGGCGCCTCGCCGAAGCTCTGCGCGAGCGCGACCGCCTCGGTGGCGTTGGGGAGCAGCACGTCGACGTGCGGCAGGCACTCCTCCACACCACTCCAGTGCTCCGCCGGGTCCCAGTTGGTGTCGAGACTCGTCGTGACCCCGCGCGACCGCAGGGTCGCGAGCACGCGAGGGAGGTCGGCGGCCAGCGCCGGCAGCAGGAAAAAGGATGCGACGTGCACGTGGGTGGCCCCGTCGGCCGCCGCGAGCACATCGTCACCGGTCAGGGTGGCGAGTGCGCCGGTGAGGGTGAGGATGGCGCGGTCGTCGGTGGCGGAGAGGATGACCGACAGGCCCGTCGGCTCGTCGACCGCGCGCACCTCCGACACGTCGACCCCGGCAGCCGCGAGCAGCTCGCTGGTGCGCGCCCCGAACACGTCGTCTCCCACCCGGGCGACCAGTGCCGTGGGCACGCCGAGGCGGGCGAGGCCTGCCGCCGCGATGCCGGCGCTCGACCCGAGCACGAGGTCGGCCCCCGAGAGCAGCTGCTCGGCCTGACCGAACCGCGGCACGGTGTCCCCGCGCAGAATGAGGTCGAGATTCGCATCTCCGGCGACGAGTACCTTCACGGTCATCCTTTCAGGCCCGACATGGTCATCGTGGCCACGAACTGCTTCTGGGCGAAGAGAAAGAAGAGCACGAGCGGCAGGGTCGCGATGACGTTGCCCGCCATGAGCAGCGACCAGTCGGTGCGCCGGGCGCCCTGAAAGTTCGCGATGCCGAGCTGCACGGTGAAGATGCTGTCGTCGTTGATCGCGATGAGCGGCCAGATCAGGTCGTTCCACGAGCTCAGCAGGGTGAAGATCGCGAGGGTCGCGATGGCCGGTCGCGCCAGCGGCAGCACCACCCGCAGGAAGATCTGCAGCCGGTTGGCGCCGTCGAGGGATGCCGCCTCCTCGAGTTCGGTGGGGAGGGTGAGGAAGAACTGCCGCATGAGGAAGATGCCGAACGCCGAGGCGAGCCACGGCACGAACGCCGCGGCGAGGGTGTCGATGATGCCGATCTGGGAGAACAGCACGTAGGTGGGGATCATGAGCAGCTGGGTCGGGATCATGATGGTCGCCACGATGAGGAAGAAGCCCATGTTGCGGCCCTTGAACCTCAGCCGCGCGAACCCGTACCCGGCGAGCGAGCACAGGATGACGTGGCCGACGATGGCGATGGCCGAGACGACGGTGCTGTTGAGGAGCCAGCGCAGCACATCCGTCGTGGCGAACAGCTGCACGAAGCCGTCGAGGGTGAGCCGGGAGGGGATGAAGGGCGGCGGGAACTTCACCAGCTCGCCGGCGGGGGAGAGGGAGGCGAGCACCATCTGGGCGAACGGGATGACGAACAGCAACGCCAGCGGCGCCAGCACGAAGTGCCAGCCGCTGATGCGCGGGCGGCGTCGGCGGGCGACCGGGCGGGGTGCGGATGCGGTGAGGGCGTCGGACGAGGACGCGGTGGCCGGCGACGTGGATGCGGTGGCCGGCGACGGGGATGCGGTGGTCATCAGAAGGCCTCCGTGTTGCGCCGCCTGGTGTAGACGACCATCGCTGCGGTGATGATGACGGTGACCGCGAACAGCACATAGGCGGCGGCGGAGCCGTAGCCGAACTCCAGGCTGCGGAAGGCCTTCTCCCAGAGGAAGTAGACGATCGTCTTGGTCGCGTCGAGCGGGCCACCCCGGGTGGTGGTGTAGACGAGATCGAACAGCTGCAGGGCGCCGATGGTCTGCCAGATGGTGACGAAGACCGTGATCGGGCCGAGCTCGGGCCAGACGATCTGCCAGAACGTCTGCCAGCGCGACGCGCCGTCGATGCGGGCCGCCTCGAGGAGGTCGGGCGGGATGTCCTGCAGAGCGGCGAGGTAGATGACGGTGGTGAAGGCGGCCTGGCCCCAGAGCGACATGATCGCGACCACCACCATCGCCTGCGACGGGTCTTCGAGCCACCCCTGGGCCGGGGCACCCACCTGGCGCAGCACGTTGTTCGCCAGCCCGTACTGCGGGCTGAACAGGTAGGAGGCCAGGATGCCGGTGGCGGCTGCCGAGGCGACGAACGGCACGAAGATGGCCGTGCGGTACAGCCCGATGAAACGGATCTTGCGGTTGAGGGCGACGGCGAGGAACAGACCCGCCAGCACCGACGCCGGCACGAAGAGGGCGACGTAGAGGGCGGTGTGGGTGACGGCGTCCCAGAACTCGGAGTCGCTCATCAGCCGGCTGTAGTTGTCGCCGCCGACGAACTCGGGCGTGGCGAAGCCGTTCCAGTCCTGGAACGAGAGCACCAGGGCCCAGATGGCCGGGAACAGCGACAGCCCGAGCACGATCACCATCGCCGGGGCGACGAAGCCCCAACCGGTGAGGTGGTCGCCGAGTCGCCCCCGCTTCTTGCGCGGCCCGGGGATATCAGGGGGCCGCTGCGCGGTGTCTTCGGGCGGGCGGGTCTGTGTCATCGTCATCGTTGACTCCCTGGCTGGTCTCAGGACAGGACGATCGAACGCGTCAGGTGGCGGGGGTTGTCGGGGTCGAGGCCCCGCGCCGTCGCGGCCCGAACAGCGTATCGCTGAGCCCTCACCAGGGCGACGAGCGGGTCTTCCCCCTCGCGCTGCCTCACGGTGGCTCCCGTCGTCTCGATGTCGCGGGCGAGGTCGTCGTCGGTGGTGCCGAGGAACCAGACCAGTGAGCCCGGATGCGCGACGGCGAGCGGGCCGTGCCGGTAGTCGAGCAGGGGGTACGACTCAGCCCAGGCCTGAGCCGCCTCCCGCACCTTGAGGGCTGCCTCCTGCGCGAGACCGTAGGTCCAGCCGCTGCCGAGGTAGACGATGTGGTCGTACACGGGCTCTTCCACGGAGTCCTCGACGGCGAGTGACGCCTCGAGGGCGGCGGGGAGCTGCGACACGTCTTCGCCGAGCGCCGCGCGGGCGAGGATAAGGAAGGTGGTGGGGAAGCGGGTCTGCACCACCGAGCGCTCGTCGGCGAAGTCGAGCAGCAGCACCTCGTCGGCGAGCTCGGCGCAGGGGGAGTCGGCGACGCCGGTGACGACGATCGTCGTGACGCCCGCGGGAACCCGGCGCAGCGCGTCGGCCACCTCGGTGGTGGTGCCGGAGCGCGTGATCGCGACCACGCTGTCGTAGGGGCGCCAGACCCGGGGCTCGGACGCGTAGGCGGCGTCGGTCTCGCCGAGGCCCGCCTCCTCGCGGAGGGCGGCGAACGATTCGGCGACGAAGGCCGACGTGCCGCAGCCGATCACGAGCATCCGCTCGCCCGGTCGGGCGAGGATGCGGCGCGCCTCGGCGGTGAGGTCGAGAGCCGTGCGCCAGACCTCGGGCTGGCTGTCGATCTCGAGCATGGTGAGGTTCATGGTGTCTCCAGGAGAGGGGGTGGTCGTGGTGGGGTGGTGGGAAGGATGCTGTGGTCAGTCGGAGAGCGCTTCGTCGGCTTTCCGGGCGGCCTCGTCGAGCGCATCCTGTGGCTGAGACTGGCCTTGCAGCACCTGGGAGATGGCGGCGCCGATCGCTTCGGAAAGGCCGACGTAACCGGGCACGGTGGGGCGCGGGTTGACCGCGTTGGAGGCGTTCTCGGCCATCACGTCGTAGCCGGGGAGTGCCTTCACCTGCTCCTCGAAAGCGGCCGAGTCGGTCTCGCTGGTGCGGAGGGGCAGGTTGCCGTAGGCGACGTTCCACTTCTCGTCCTGCTCGGCCGAGGTGAGCCACTCGGTGAACTCGTACGCCCAGTGGTTCTCGTTCGCGTCGCGGGTGTCGAACAGGGCCCAGAGGTCGGCGCCCTGCACGGTCTGGTGGTCGCCGTCGGTGCCGGGGAGCTGGGCGACGCCGTAGGAGGTGCCCGCGATCTTCAGGTCGTTGAGCTGCCAGGGGCCCGAGGTGATCATGCCGATGCGGTCTCCGGCGAAGAGCTGGCCGAAGCGGGTGTCGGTCTGGTCGAGGTAGATGCTCTTGTCGTCTTGAGCCATCTGCCGGAGGAACTCGAGGGCGTCGGCGCCCGCACTGCTGTTGAACGCCGCGCGGCCCTCGTCGTCGAGGATCTCGCCGCCGTTCTGCCACAGGTGCGGCCAGAACTGCCAGGTGGTCTCCTCGGAGCCCGAGACGGAGTAGGCGTAGCCGAAGGTCTCGGTCGCCGGGTCGGTGAGCTTCGCCGCGGCGTCGCGGAAGTCGTCCCACGTCCAGTCGTCGGTCGGGTACTCCACGCCGGCGGCGTCGAAGACCGTGGTGTTGTAGAGCAGGGAGAGGTTGTCGACGACGGCGGGGAAGCCGATGGTCTTCTCGCCGGTGGGCTGCACCGTCTTGCGGGCCGCCTCGGGGAACTCGTCCCACGCGACCTCGGGGTCGTCGACTTGCTCGGTGATGTCGAGGGTGCGCCCCGACGACTCGAGTTCGCTGGCCCAGGAGCCGAAGGAGTAGGAGATGTTCGGGTAGTTGTTGCCCGCGAAGCCGGCCGACAGCTTCTGCAGCAGTTCCTCGGTCGACGACGCGCCCGATGACACGTCGATGGTGACGTTGGGGTGGAGCTCTTCGAACTCGGCGGCGAGACCCTCCAGGATGGTCTCGGCCTCGTCGGCCTGGCCCGTCCACCAGGTGAGGGTGACGGGCGCCTCGGGGTCGAGTTCGGTGGCTCCGCCGCCGGCGGCGCAGCCGGCTGTGGCGAGAATAGTCGCTGCGGCGGCGAGCAGGGCGGTGGATCGGATGATGCGGTGCACGGAGACCTCCAGATGCGTTCGTTGCAGTGGGAGTGCGGTGAGCTTCAGGCCATGATGCCCGCTCGTGAGCGAACGTGAAATGAATTGACCGAATCGCTCATTTCAAATGCGTACCTGCTTGCTCTCGGTCGAGCTCGGCGGTGAGGCTGACGACATGACCTCCTCGACTCCCGTCACCCCCGACCTCCCGCTGCGGCGCTGGGCACCCGTCTCCCAGCTCCGCGCCGCCCGCACCGAGGTGCCCCGGCCCGCGGTGCCCTGCATCGACGTGCACAACCACCTCGGCCGCTGGCTGTCGGAGGGGGAGTGGATGATCGACGACGTCGGGTCGCTGCTGGCCGTGATGGATGCCTGCGACGTGGAGCTGGTCGTCAACCTCGACGGTCGCTGGGGTGAGGAGCTCGACGAGAACCTCGCCCGCTACGACCTGGCGCACCCCGGTCGCTTCGCCACCTTCTGCCAGCTCGACTGGGAGCTGCTGCGCCGGCCCGACGGCGGCGCGGCCCTGCTGCGCCAGCTCGACGACAGCGTGCGGCGGGGAGCCCGCGGGGTGAAGGTGTGGAAGAACCTGGGCCTCGAGGTGGTGGATGCCGAGGGGCGGCTCGTCGCGCCCGACGACCCCCGGGTCGTCGCCGTGCTGCGGCGGGCCGGCGAGCACGGCATCCCCGTGCTCATCCACACCGCCGACCCGATCGCCTTCTTCGAGCCGCTCGACGAGCGCAACGAGCGGCTCGATGAGCTGGGGGCGATGCCGGAGTGGTGGTTCGGCGACCGCAGCCGTCACCCCGACTTCGACACGCTGCTCGCGGCGCACGCCCGGCTCGTCATGGCCTGCCCCGGCACGTCGTTCATCGGTGCCCATGTCGGGTGCGCCGCGGAAGACCTCGACCGGGTGGATGCGCTGCTCCGGTCGGCGCCGAACTACCACGTCGACATCGCAGGCCGGCTGGCCGAGCTCGGGCGGCAGCCGCGTCGGTTCGCGCGACTCGTCGCCGAGCATCCCGACCGGGTGCTCTTCGGCACCGACATCTACCCGGCCACCGCGGAGCAGTACGCGCTGCACTACCGCTTCCTCGAGAGCGCCGACGAGGGGTTCTCGTACGCGCCGGAGGAGGCGGTTCCGCCGCAGGGGCGGTGGGCCGTGTCGGCGGCCGACCTCGACCCGGCGCTCCTGCGGGGCGTGTACCGCGACAACGCGCGCCGCCTGCTGGGTCTGTGAGGTTGCGCGGCGCCTCGCTCCGGCCGGCGGCGCCTCGCTTCGGCACCTCGCCCCGGCCGCCGGCCGCGTCGAGGTCGGTCAGCCGACGACGTCGGCGAGGTGGGCGACGAGGCGCCGGGTCGAATCGCGCACCGGGCCGGTGTAGCCCCGCGGGTCGACGGCGTCGGGCCGCGCGGCGAGCTCGGCGCGGAGCCGTGCCGTGCCCTCGACCCCCAGGGCGGTGCCGACGTTGACCTTCCTGATGCCCGCGGCGACGGATGCGCGGAGTGCCTCGTCGGGGACACCCGAGCTGCCGTGCAGCACCAGGGGCACGTCGACGGCCCGGCGCAGCCGGACGATGAGGTCGAGGTCGAGCTTGGCCGAGCGGTCGGTCATGGCGTGCTCCGACCCGACGGCGACGGCGAGCCCGTCGACCCCGGTCGCCGCCACGTAGCGGCCGGCGTCACCCGGGGCGGTGCGCACGCCGGGAGCGTGGGCGCCGTTCTTGCCGCCCACCTCGCCGAGCTCCCCCTCGACCCAGAGGCCGTGGTCGTGACCGAGTTCGGCCACCCGCGCGGTGAGCTCCGTGTTCGCGTCGTCGTCGAGCCGTGCCGCGTCGAACATGATCGACCCGACACCGAGTTCGGCGGCGCGCTCGATCACCGAGCGCGCGAGCTCCGCATCCTCGACGTGGTCGACGTGCAGGCCGATCGGGAGAGACGCCGCCACCGCGAGCTCGCGGCAGGCGGCCAGCAGCGGGGCGAAGCCGCCGTGCCACACGATGGCGTTCTGGCTGACTTGCAGGAGCACCGGCACCCCGGCGTCTTCGGCGCCCCCGACGACGGCCTCGGCCTGTTCGAGGCTCACCACGTTGAAGGCGGGGACGGCCCGGCCGCGTGCCTCCGCATCCGTGATGAGCGCCGCTGCTCCGGCCAGCGTCACCGCGCCTCCGCCAGCGTTCCGCCGAGTGCGCGGGGGAGGAATGCGGCGTGAGCCGCGGTGAGTTCGTCGCAGAGCTCCCAGATCTCGTCGGGCGTGAGCGACGAGCTGGCGTTGCCGTCGAGCAGCACCGCGCGTCGCACCAGCTCGGGGTCGCCCTCGAGCGCTGCATTGACCGTCAGCTCGGCCACCGAGAGGTACGTGCGGTTGAGGGCGGCACCGGCCGCCGGCAGGGGCCCGGAGCGCTCGGGATGCACGCCGGTCGCGTCGACCGTCGCCGGCACCTCGACCGCTGCGCCCTCCGGCAGCTCGGCGATGAGCCCCGCGTTCGGCACGTTGACGTGGATCTCCCGCACCGTGCCTGTCAGCACCGAGTGGATGATCTGCGGCGCGTACTCGGCGGCGTCGGCGGCGTCGTGGAGGGGCAGGTCGCCGCCTTCGGCGAGGATGTTGCGGGCGTGCTCGAACTCGCGCACGTTCTCCTCCGAGATGCCGATGTACTCCAACGGCTTCAGGCGGAACCGCTCGATCTGAGCATCCGAGCGCAGGAACCAGTCGAGGTACTCGGCCGAGTGCTCGCTCGTCTCGGTGGGGTAGTAGCCGATGCGCTTGAGGATCTCGACACGCACCCGCCGGTCGAGCTCGGGGTCGCTCGCGATGCGTTCGCGCAGGCGCGGGTAGAGGTCGACGCCGTCGCGGCTCCACTCCGTGAGCCAGGCCTGGTGGTTCACGCCCGCGGCGCGGTAGTGCGTTCCCTCGACGGGCACGCCCACCAGCTCGCACAGGTCGTGCACCGTCCAGTACACGCTGTGGCAGAGACCGTAAGTGCGGATCTCGGGGGCGACCACCGACATCCACCACACGTTCATCGCCATCGGGTTGGTGTAGTTGAGGAACAGCGCGTCGGGGCAGAGCTCCTTCATGTCGGCGGCGATGCCGCTGAGCACCGGGAAGGTACGGAGGGCGCGGAAGACGCCGCCCACACCAGTGGTGTCGCCGATGGTCTGCCGGAGTCCCCGACGGAAGGGGAGCTCGAGGTCGACGCGGGTGGCCGCGATGCCGCCCACCTGGATCATATTGACGACGAAGTCGGCGCCGTCGAGCGCCTCGCGCCGATCGAGGGTGGCGCGCACGTCGACCGGTGTGCCGAGCTGAACCGAGATGTTCTCGACGGTGCCTCGCGCGACGTCGAGGCGCTCGCCGTCGATGTCGTGCAGCACCAGGGTGAGGCGGGGGAGGTCGGAGAAGCGGAGGAGGTCGGTGGCGAGCTGTCGGGTGAACACGACGCTGCCGGCTCCGAGGAAGACGATGGTGGGCATACACCGATCATCCCGAGAAGTGCGCGAACACGGCAACAGAATGCGCGAATTGACGCTCAATCGCTCACCTGTCATGATCGGTGCGTGGCCACCGCATCCAGCACCACCTCCGTCGCCGAACTGACCGGGTCGCGCAAGCGCTCCCGTCGTCTCGCAGCGATCCTTGATGCCGTCGCGGAGCAGGGCGAGATCTCCCTGCACGGCCTGCGCGAGCTGGTCGGCGGCTCCATCGCCACCGTGCGCCGCGACCTCACGGTGCTCGCCGACCAGGGGCTCCTGGTGAGAACGCACGGTGGCGCGAAGGCCACCAGCTCGGTGCTCGAACTCCCGGTCGACCTGCGCGACACCCGGTTCCAGGAGGCGAAGCGGAGGATCGCCCGCGCCGCGGTTGCCCTCGTGCCGCGAGAACGGCACGCCGTCGCCCTGAGCGGCGGGTCGACGACGGCGGGCGTGGCCCGCGAGCTCGCCCACCACTCCGATCTCACGGTGGTCACCAACTCGCTGTCGATCGCCTCGCTGGTGGCACCGCATCCGCGACTCAAGGTGGTGATGACGGGGGGCATCCTGCGCGCCCAGTCGCTCGAGCTCGTGGGCGTGCTCGCCGAAGGCACCTTCTCGGCGGTGAACATCGGCACCGCCATCCTGGGCGCCGACGGCGTCTCCGCCGAGGCCGGCATCACCACCCACGACGAGACGGAGGCCCGCACCAACCACGCCATGGTGGCCAGCGCGCGCCGCACCATCGTGGTGGCCGACGGCTCGAAGATCGGCCGCACCGCCCTCGCGCAGATGTGCCCCGCCGACCTCGTGCACGTGCTCATCACCGACGACTCCGCCGACCCCGCCGAGCTCGACCGCCTGCGCGCGTCCGGTGTCGAGATCATCGTCGTCGCGGCCGGCGAGGAGACCCCGGCGGCGTGAGCGCCGCGGGCGGGGTTCCGCGTCGGGCCCGCCGGGTGACCCCTCCGGTCAGGTGACCGCCCCGATGTGCCACGGCACGAACTCCTCCTGACCCGCTCCGATCTCCTCGCTCGCGGTCTTCTCGCCCGAGGCGACGGCGAGGATGCGGTCGAAGATCGCCTCACCCACCTCGCCCAGGCTCTGCAGACCCTCGACGATCATGCCGGCGTCGATGTCGATGTCGTCGCGCATGCGGCGCGCCAGCGCGCTGTTCGTGGCGACCTTGATGCTCGGCACGGGCTTGCAGCCGAACACGGAGCCCCGCCCCGTGGTGAACACGACGACGTTCGCGCCGCCCGCGACCAGCCCGGTGACCGAGACCGGGTCGTAGCCCGGGGTGTCCATGAAGGTGAACCCCTTCTGGGTCACCCGCTCGCCGTACTCGACGACGTCGACGAGCGGTGCGCTGCCACCCTTCGCCACGGCGCCGAGCGACTTCTCGAGGATGGTCGTGAGGCCGCCCTGCTTGTTGCCGGGCGAGGGGTTGTTGTCGAGCGTGCCCGCGCCCTCCTGCAGGTAGTCGTGCCACCAGTCGAGGCGGGCGAGCAGCCGGCGGCCCGTCTGCTCGTCGACGGCCCGGCGGGTGAGCAGGTGCTCCGCCCCGTAGATCTCGGGGGTCTCGGCGAGCACCGAGCTGCCGCCCCAGGCGACGAGCCGGTCTGAGGCCAGGCCGAGCGCCGGGTTGGCGGTGATGCCCGACAGGCCGTCGGAGCCGCCGCAGTTCAGGCCCAGCACGAGCTCGCTGACGGGTTCCGCCGCGCGGCCGAGGGCGTCGATGGCGGGCAGCATCGCGGTGATCCGCTCGATGCCGAGCGCGACCGTCGAGCGCACGCCTCCGCTCTCCTGGATGTTCAGGCGATCGATCACGGTGCTCCCGAGCGAGCCGCTCAGCAGGTCGAGCGTCACCATCTCGCAGCCCAGCCCGAGTACGAGGATCGCCGCGAAATTCGGATGCTCGGCATAGCCCCGCAGGGTGCGCACGAGCATGCGCGCTCCCTCCGAGTCGCCGACGATGCCGCATCCGCTCTGGTGGGTGAGGGCCATCACGCCGTCGACCTGCGGATGCGCGGCCAGCACCGCGGGGGTGAAGTGCTGTGCGATGAGCCGGGCGGTGGTGGCGGAGCAGTTCACCGAGGTGACGATGCCGACGTAGTTGCGGGTGCCGACCCTGCCGTCGGCGCGCCGGTAGCCCTGGAAGGTCGGCTCGGGGCCCGGCGGCCGCGCGGGCGGCACGACGTCGATGGCGAACTCGTGGTCGCGGTCGCCGGTGTCCATGACGAGGTTGTGGGTGTGGACGTGCGCGCCCCGCGGCACCGGGGAGGTGGTCGCGCCGATCACCTGCCCGTACTTCCTCACCCGGTGGTCGGCGGGCAGGTCGCGCACCGCGACCTTGTGCCCGGCGGGTATCGCGCCGGCGGCGACGACCCTCGATCCGTCGGACAGGTCGATCGGCCTGCCGTCGTCGCAGCTCGTGGTCACGACGGCGACGTCGTCTGCCGGGGAGAGCACGAGGGCTCGCACAAAGGTCATAGTTCCTCCATCAACTTGCAGCAAGATGCATACTAGTCCTGCAAGTCACTGCCGGGGGCATTCCCCGGCGTTCCACGAGAGGTGAGGTACGAGATGCACGAGTTCACGACGGACGAGCTGGAGGTGCGCGTCTTCGACGACGAGACGGCGATGGGGCGGGCGGCTGCAGCCGACGCCGCCGCACGCCTGCGGCAAGCGGTCGCCGAGCGGGGGGAGGCGAGAGTGGTGATCGCCACGGGCAACTCGCAGTACGCCTTCATCGATGCGCTCGTCGACCAGGAGGTGCCGTGGCGGCACGTGACGGTGTTCCACATGGACGAGTACCTGGGCATCGACGCCGATCATCCGGCGAGCTTCCAGCGCTGGATCAGGGAGCGCATCCAGAACCGGGTGCACCCTTTCCAGGTCGAGTACATCAGCGGACTCGGCGACCCGCAGGCCGAGGCCGCGCGGTATGAGAGCCTATTGCGGGCGGCGCCCCTCGACCTGGTGTGCATGGGCATCGGCGAGAACGGGCACCTCGCGTTCAACGAGCCGTTCGACGCCGACTTCTCCGACGACCGCTGGGCGCGCGTCATCACCCTGACGCCCGAGTCGCGGTCGCAGCAGGTGGGCGAGGGCCACTTCCCGACGGTCGACGACGTTCCCGCCCAGGCGATCTCGCTGACGATCCCGGCGCTCACCTCGGCGCGATGGGTGCAGATCTGCGCGCCCGAGAGCCGTAAGGCGGATGCGGTGCGCGCCACCCTGCACGAGGAGATCTCCGAGGCCGTGCCGTCGACCTTCCTGCGCCGGGTGTCGGGGGCGACCCTCTATCTCGACGCCGCCTCCGCGTCAGGACTGGGCAGTGCGGCGTGAGGTCTGGGGTGCCGGCCCGGTCGACTCCCGCACCACGAGACTGACGTCGAGGCGCACCCGGCTGATCGGCTCGCCGGGGCGGGTGATGTGCGCGGTGAGTTCGTCGACCGCCACCCGTCCCGCGCGGTCGCCCGGGATCTTGATGGTGGTGAGCGAGGGGTACGCGGTGGCCGAGAGCGGGTTGTCGTCGATGCCCACCACGCTCACGTCATCGCCGATGCGGAGCCCGCGGAACTGCATGCGAGCCATCAGCCCGAGGGCGATCATGTCGTCGTACGCGAGCACTGCCGTCGCGTCGGAGGCGGAGACGAGGTCGGCGGCGTGCACGCCCGAGGTCATGGTCGGTTCGAACGGCCCGAACTCGGTGAGTTCGCCGCCGAGGCGTGACATGGCCTTGCGCACCGCGGTGCGCCGCTGGTCGTTCGACCAGGAGCTCGACGGGCCGTTCAGGTATGCGATGTGCCGGTGGCCGAGCGCCCACAGGTGCTCGACAGCCATGGCGATGCCCTCGTGCGGTTCGAGGGTGATCTGCGGCAGGAACGGCACGTCGCGGTTGATGACGACCGTCGGCCCGAGCAGCGCGATCTCGCGGAGATCGTCGTCGTCGGCCCTGGGGGAGATGAGGACGAGGCCGTCGACCTTGTCGTGCAGAAAGCGCGCCCTGGCGAGTTCGTCGCGCGGGTGCTCGTCGGTGTCGGCGATCAGCACGGGGATGCCCGCAGCCCCCGCGCGCGCCTGGATCGCCCGGATGATGGGCGGGAAGAACGGGTTGGCGATGTCGGGGACGATCACGCCGATGCCCGTCGGCTGGGCGCGCGGGCGGCTGGTGCTGGGGTGCTCGTACCCGAGCGCTGTCGCCTCGGCGAGCACGAGCTCGCGGGTGCGCGGCGCGACCTTGCCCGGGTCGGCGAAGGCCCGCGAGACGGTCGACTCCGACAGCCCCAGGCGGGCGGCGATCTGCGCGAGCGTCACCGCCGCATCCTCGTTCCGGACCGTCACAAGAGTCAGTGTAGTCACGGGCCGCCGGGCGCACGGGGCGCACGCATGACCGCGCGCGTCACGCGGCGCGCGGTCGAGCGCGCTCCGAGGGCTTCGGTGAGCCCGCCCGTGGCGAGGCCGGCGCAGACGGGCGTCGTGCACCTCGGGGTGGGGGCGTTCGCGCGCGCCCACACCTTCCACTACACCGAACTCGCCGCCGAGCGGGCGGGGAGCGCTGCCTGGGGCATCCTCGGCGTCACCGGCCGGCGGCCCGAGAGCGCCGAGGTGCTGCGTGCCCAGGAGGAGCTGTACGGGGTGCTGTTCCGCGAGGGTGCGGAGTCCCGCCTGCGCTGGGTGGGATCGCTCACCGGGGTGGCCGCCTCGTCGGAACGGCATCGCGTCACGGCGGCGATCGCCCACGAGCAGACGCGGGTGGTGACGCTCACCGTCACCGAGAAGGCCTACGCGCCCGACAGTGTTCCGCTCGGGCTGCTCGCGCACGGCCTCCGACGACGCCACGAGGCCGGCGGGGCGCCGCTCACCGTGCTCAGCTGTGACAACCTGCTCTCGAACGGTCGCCGTCTCGAGCGGCTCGTGCGCCACGTCACGCGTGGGGCGCCCGCCGCATTCCGACGGTGGCTCGCCGACGACGTCGCCTTCCCGTGCTCGGTGGTCGACCGCATCACGCCGAGCACGACCGCCGTCGACCGCGACGAAGCCGGCACACTGAGCGGATTCGCCGACGCGGCGCTCGTGGTGGCCGAGCCCTTCGGGCAGTGGGTGATCAAGGACGACTTCGCCGGTTCCCGCCCGCCGTGGGAGCTCGCCGGGGCGGTCTTCGTCGCCGACGTCGAGGTGTACGAGGCGGGCAAGCTGCGCCTGCTCAACGGCACTCACACGCTCATCGCGTGCGCGGGCGCGGTGCTCGGCCACGCCACGATCGTCGAGGCGATGGGCGACCCCCGTCTGCTGCGCTGGTGCCTCCGCTGGCAGGAGGAGGCGCAGCGCACCCTGCCCGCACTCGACGGGGTCGACTGGGGCGACTACGCCCGGGAGGTGCGGGGCCGCTTCTCGAACCGGGGCCTCACCCACACCACGGCGCAGATCGCCCGTGACACCTCCCAGAAGGTCGGGATGCGCATCCTCGAGCCCGTGCTGGAGGCGCGCGCGCAGGGTCGGGAGGCTCCAGCCGGTGCCTTCGCCGTCGGGGCCTGGGCGGCGCTCGTGCTGCGTCAGGTGGAGACCGGCGGTGATCTCGACGACCCGCTGGCCTCCGCCCTCGCTGAACTGGTGGGCCGGTCGCAGCGACGGGTCGACGCGGTCGTCGAGGGTCTGCTCGATCTCGTGGTGGAGGAGGAGCGTCGGGGCGTGCTCGGCGCCGCGTTCGTGAGGGAGGCCGCTGATCACGCGCGGTGCCTGTTCACCGGAGGGAATGAATCCGATGACAGGGCTTGCAGAAACTCGCAGCAAGGCGCAACAATATGGCTGTGACTCGAATCATCTTCATCGGTGCCGGCAGTGTCGTCTTCACCCGACAGCTGCTGGCCGACCTGCTCCAGTTCGACGACCTCGGCCCGCTCGAGGTGGTGCTGCACGACATCTCGCGCGACCGCCTCGACGTCGCGCTCGGCACCGCCCATCAGCTCGCCGAGCGGTTCGGCCGGGTGGCCGCGTTCTCGGCCACCACTGATCGGCGCCGCGCGCTCGAGGGCGCCGACTTCGTCGTCAACGTGGTGCTCGTGGGTGGGGCGGCGCCCGGGCGCATCGATCTCGAGGTGCCCGCCGAGCTCGGTCTGCTGCAGACCGTCGCCGACACCACGGGCATCGGCGGCGTCTTCAGGGCGTTGCGCACCTTCCCGCTGCTGTCGGCGATCGCCCGCGACATGGCCGAGCTGTGCCCGACTGCCCTCTTCCTCAACTACACGAACCCGATGGCCATGAACGTCGGGTGGCTCGCCGCCGTCGCGCCGTGGCTGAAGAGCTACGGGCTCTGCCACAGCATCTACTGGACGGTGCACGACCTCTGCGAGCTCGTCGGGGTTCCGCTGGAGGGCACACGGTTCCGCGCGGCGGGTGTCAATCACCAGTCCTGGCTCACCGAGTGGACCCACGACGGCGAAGACCTCTATCCCCGGCTACGGGACCGCATCGCCGCCGACCCCGAGCTCGAGAGACGGGTGCGGGTCGAGATCTTCCGGCGCATCGGCTCCTACCCGACCGAGAACAGCGAGCACTCAGCCGAGTACACCTCGTGGTTCCTGCGCACGCCCGAGCAGATCGAACGCTACCGCCTCGTCCCGCTCTGGCACATCGCCTCCGACGAGCAGAACCTCTCCGCCTACGAAGACGCGCGGGCCGCGCTCGCCGAGGGGCGGCAGCTCGCACTCGAAGACGAGGCGACCGAGTACGCACCGCAGCTCATCCACTCCCTGGTGACGGGCAGCGAGCGCGAGATCCACGTCAACGTCGTGAACGACGGACTGATCGACAACCTGCCGGCGGATGCGGTCGTCGAGGTGCCCGCGATGGTGAACGGATCGGGGGTGACCCCGATCCGCATGGGGCGCATCCCGACCGCCGGTGCCGCACTCAACCGCTCTGCGGTGTCGCTCGCCGAACTCACCCTCGAGGCGGCGCTCACCGGCGACCGCGAGAAGGTGCGGCAGGCGGTGCTCGCCGATCCCCTCGCCACAGCCGTGCTGACACCCGCCCAGATCTGGAGTCTCTGCGACCGCCTCACCGAGCTGCACGCTGCGTACCTGCCGGTCGAGCTCGGCGGGCAGGCGGAGCTCGTCGACGTCCCCTCACCCCGCTGACCCCACCCACCGACCCCACCGCACCGACCACAGCACCCCTGCACCCCTGCACCCCTGCGAAGGAGCATCACCATGACCCAGCACCACCGCCGCATCGTCGCGGCAGCAGCCCTGTTCACCGCCTCCGCCCTCACCGCCGCTCTCGCCGGCTGCGCGGGCCCGGCTCCGGTCACCGAACTCGACACCGACGCCGACGTCACCATCGAGGTGTGGTCGGGGCAGGTCGACGCGGTTCAAGAGACTCTGCAGGCGCTCGCCGACGAGTACCACGAGGCCCACCCGAACGTCACCGTCAAGCTCTCGTCGGGAGCGCCCACGGCCGACCTGCTGCTGCAGAAGCTGCTCTCGGGCTTCGCCGCCAACCAGTACCCCGACGTCTCCTACGCCTACGGCCGCTGGGCGAGCGAGCTCCACGACTCGGGTCGCACCCTCGACATCGCGGAGGCCGTCGAGGATCCCGCTGTCGGCTGGGACGACTTCCCCGCCGCCGCCCGCCAGACCGTGCAGCCCTCCGGCGAGGAGATCATCGGGTTCCCCGCCGTCATCGACAACATCGGCCTCATCTACAACAAGACGATCTTCGACCAGGCGGGCCTGGACTACCCCACCGACGACTGGACCTGGGACGACTTCCGCGAGGCGGCCAGAGAGCTGACCGACCCTGCGACGCAGGTGTTCGGGTACGGCACCACGGTCTCGGGCACCGGCTCGACCGCCTTCCAGTTCTGGCCGCGCCTGTGGCAGAACGGCGGGCAGATCCTCGACGACGACTCGAAGGGGGCGGCCTTCAACTCGGCGGCCGGGGTCGAGGCGCTCGCCGACCTCCAGGCCATGGCGATCGACGACAAGAGCATCTACCTCGACCAGACCGAGACGCAGTACCTCCAGCTGTTCGCCAGCGACCGCATCGCCATGGTGACCTCGGGCCCCTGGAACCTCACCGACTTCAAAGCCGCCGGCACCGACTACGGCGTGGTGCAGCTGCCCGGCACCGACGGCGACCACCAGACCGTGGGTGGGCCCGACATGTGGGCGCTGCTCGACCACGACGACGTGAACCGTGCCTACTGGGCGACCGACTTCACGAACTGGCTCACCCAGCCCGAGCAGGATGCGCGGTTCAATGTCGAGAACGGCAACCTGCCGCTGCGCACCTCCGAGCTCGACACCGACGCCGTGAAGGAGCAGTCGGCGGTCTACCCCGGCTACGACGTCTTCGTCGAGAACCTCGGCAACATCGAGAACGCCCTCCCGACCGCCGACGGTTTCGCCGATGTCGCCACCGCGGCCGGCAAGGCGATCTCGGAGGTGCTGCAGGGCCAGGGCGACCCTCAGAGCGCGCTCGACGACGCCGTCCAGGAATCGAACGCCGCCCTCGCGAAGTAGCGGGCGCGCTCCGGCGCGCGGCGCAGTGCTCCTTGCCGACCGCGGTGTACTGTTCGGCAGGGAGCACTGGTCGCTCCGGAGGCGGGGGAGGCGATGCGGGCGAGCGCGGTGCGGGGGCTGGTGGAGCGGCGGAGCCGCGCCGCCTTCGCGGTGTGGGTGGCGATGTACACGCTGCTCGCGGTGCTTCCGCTGCCGCTCGCGCTGATCAGTCTCGACCCGGGCCGCGGGTTCTGGGTCAACCTGTCGATCGCGTTCGGCTTCGTGGGGCTCGCCATGTTCGGGCTGCAGTTCGTGATGGTGGCGCGCACCTTCGTGGTGGTGCACCCGGTGGGCATGGACCTCGTGCTCGGCTTCCACCGCCAGATGGCGTACCTCGCGACGCTGCTGGTGTTCGCGCATCCGATCATCCTGTTCCTGGTCGACTCGCGCTTCCTCGGCCTCCTCGACGTGTTCACCTCGCCGCTGCGGGCGAAGTTCGCGGTGTCGTCGTGCGTGCTGCTGCTCGTGCTGATCGCGCTCTCCGTCTTCAGACAGCGGCTGCGCCTCCGCTACGAGACCTGGCAGATCACGCACGCCGTGCTCGCCGTGGCCGTCGTCATCACCGCCCTGCTGCACGTGCTGCTCGTCGGCTACTACGTGCGGGAGTGGTGGGAGCAGCTGCTCTGGATCGTGCTGAGCGTCGCCTTCATCGGCCTGGGCGTGTGGGTGCGGCTGCTGAAGCCCGCGCTGCGGCAGCGCCGCCCCTGGGTGGTGGAGTCGATCGAGCGCGAGGCGGGCGTGACCACCATCACCATCCACCCGCGCGACCGGGTTCCCGAGTTCGCCCCGGGCGTGCCGCACGAGCATCCGCACGAGCACGATCGTGAGAACGGCGGCAGCCGCTCCGAGATGGCCTCGGGGCTGGCGACGCGCCCCTTCCGCTTCGAGCCCGGCCAGTTCGCCTGGCTGCAGGCGCGCCGCTCGGCCTTCGCCCTCACCTACCACCCCTTCTCCATCTCCTCGAGCGCCGAGCATCCCGAACGCATCAGCTTCGCCATCAAGGAGCACGACCACTTCAGCCGCGACATCGCCGACCTGCAGCCGGGCGACCGGATGTTCGTCGACGGCCCCTTCGGTGCCTTCGTGCTGCCGCCCACCGGCCCGCTCGTGCTCATCGGCGCGGGAGTCGGGGTGACCCCGCTGCTCAGCATGCTCGAGACCCTCGCCGACCGTCGCGACACCCGGCGCTGCGAGATCTGGCTCGGCAACCGTGACGAGACGAGCATTCCGGGCCGTGCCGAGCTCGAGGAGCTGACCGCGCGGCTCGACCTGGAGGTGGTGCACGTGCTGTCACGACCGACGGATGCGTGGGCCGGCCCTCGCGGACGGGTCGACGCCGCGTTCGTCACGAGCAGGCTGCCGCAGGTGGCACCGGGCTCGACCTTCTGCATCTGCGGGCCCGACGCGATGATGGACGACATCGAGGCGGCGCTCTCCACCGCCGGTGTGCCGAGCGATGCCATCCGCTCCGAGCGCTTCGGGATGGTGTGAGATGTGGCGTTCCCGAGCTGCCCGCCGCGCCACCGTCGCGGTCACCGTCGTGATCCTCGCCGTCTGCGTCGTGTGGGCGCTGGCGGTGCAGACCCTGGTACCGAACGCCTGCGAGCTCAGCACCCCGCCCGCGAACGCGGGCCCGCTCGTGTGCCCGACTCCCACCCCGGCGCCGACACCCGCACGCTGACCCGCTGAGTCGCCGGTCCGCGGCGCCGATCCGCGTGGTCGCCTCACCCGCTCCGGCGGGTCATCGTCGACCCCGGATATTAAGGCCTTGTTACATTTCGCCTCGTCATGAATAATTCACTGCAGCGCATCATATGCTGACACTGCGATCCATATTGTAAGAATCGGCGAATCACTGGGGAGGACCTCGATGGCACCGGAGCAGGTCGACGAACGCTTCAAGGCGGCTCTCGACGAGCGGGCGGCAGACGTCGCCGCGATCGTGGAGTTCATCACCGCCCACCCCGAACTCGCCCATGAAGAGGTCGAGAGCTCCGAGCACCTCGTCGCCCGTCTCCGCGACGCGGGTTACTCCGTCACCACCGGTGTCGCGGGCATGCCGACCGCCTTCCGGGCCGAGCTCGTCGGGGGTGCGCCCGGCTCCACCGTCGGCGTCGTCGCCGTGTACGACGCCGTCGCCGCGAAGAGCCCCGAGGGTGACGTCGCTCCCGTGCACTCCTGCGGCCACGGCGCCCAGTCGGGCGGCGTGATCGGCGCCGCGCTCGCCCTCGCCGCGGTGCGCGACGAGCTGAGCGGCACCGTCGTGATCGTCGGCTGCCCCGCCGACGAGATTCACTCCCCGCGCACCCGCGAACTCGGCAGCGGCAAGGCGCTGAGCGCCGCGCGCGGCCTGTGGGACGACATCGACGTCGCCCTCTACCCCCACCCCGAGTTCATCGACACCGTCTGGCCGTCGTCGCTCTGGATGCGGCGGGAGTCGGTGCGCATCGTCGGCATCCGCACCCTCAAGCGCGACGTCGTCTCCAGCCCGCTCGATGCCCTCGCCGTCATCGCGCGCATCCCCTCCACCTTCGACCCCGCCCGCCTCATGGTCGAGACCGTGCTCCTCGACGGCGACGTCGAGGAGTCGGCGGGCATGGTGATCGACGCGAGCTTCCTGCTCTTCGCCGACACCGAGCAGGAGCTCGACGCCCTCGCCGCCGAGCTCAGAGGGCAGTTCGGCGAGGGCACCTGGTCGAGCTCGGCGGCGATCGCCGAGGTGCGGCCCGATGCCGCCGTCACCGCCCTCGTCGCCGACGCCTTCGCGGCGGCCGGCCGCGACTTCATCGCCGACCCCCCGGCGCTCGGCTTCGCCACCGACTTCGGCAACGTCACCCAGGTGGTGCGCGCCGCGATCGTGGGCGTCGGCCGTGAGGAGGGCTGGCGCTACCACACGCCCACCGGCGGCGAGGAGTTCGCGGGGCCCGCCGGCACTCGCAACGCGCTCGACATCGCCGAGGTGATCGGCCTCGCCGCTCTCAGGATCGGAGCCGCACGCGATCTGTGAGCCTCCGCTCGCAGACCGTCGACGGCCCCACGTACAGCCATGCACAGAACAGACAGGACCAGCTCATGACCGACAGCCCACGCCGCGCCGAGATCTCGGGCGGAGGCTTCGCGGGACTCACCGCGGCCACCGCCCTCGCCCAGATGGGGTGGCGCGTGCGGGTTCACGAGCGAGCAGCGGAGCTCCGGGCCGAGGGCGCGGGCATCGTGCTCTGGAACAACAGCCTCCAGGTGCTCGACCGCATCGGGGCCACTCCCGACCTCGACTCGCGCTCGATGACCCCGCCCGCGTACGAGACCCGCATGAACAACGTCATCCAGTCGCAGGAGACGCTCGACGGCATCCGCTGGCGCACCATGACGCGCCCGCACCTGCACCAGAGCCTGCTCACCGCGGCGCGCGAGTCGGGCGTCGAGATCGTCGCGGACTCCGAGGTCACGGGCGCCACGGCGGAGGGTGTCGTGAGCTTCGCCGACGGCTCCACGGCCGAGGCCGAGCTCGTGGTCGGCGCCGACGGCGTCGGCTCGGCGGTGCGCGACTCGCTCGGCATCCCGCTGAAGCGCGAGCGCTCGCGCGACGGCATCACCCGCTTCCTCGTGCCCCGGCGCAAGGCCGAGCTTCAGGCGCTCGAGCCCGACACCGAGTGGGACAACGTCATCGACTTCTGGAACCTCGAGCCTCGCGTGCTGCGCGTGCTCTACACCCCGGCGAACGACGAAGAGCTCTACATCGCCCTCATGTCACCGGCCGCCGACGCCGCAGGCTCGCGGGTGCCGATCGACCTCGAGCTGTGGACCTCGGTGTTCCCGCAACTGGCACCGGTGCTGCAGGATGCGGCGGGCATCCAGGGCCGGTACTACGGCTACCAGACCACCCGGCTCGACCACTGGACCGAGGGGCGGGTGGCCCTCATCGGCGACGCCGCGCACGCCATGTGCCCGGCGCTCGCGCAGGGTGCGGGCACCGCGATGCAGAACGCCTGGACCCTGGCCGTCAAGGCCACCGAGGCGCTCGCCGCGGGCGACGACCTGCCGACCGCCCTGCGCGACTGGGAGCGCCTCGAGCGCCCCGTCACCGACCTGGCCCAGAACCGGTCGCAGTGGTACGCCGACACCCGCGAGATGGCCAAGGGCAATCAGTTCGTGGGCGAGAGCGTCGAGACCGCCCTCTACAATCCGACCGACCCCCACCGACACGAGGTACACGCAGCATGAGCATCGACTCCATCTACAAGGTCCGCGCCTGGCACTCCTTCGTGCAGGAGACCGTGCACGAGCTCGGCCCCGCACCCGAGCAGCCCCTGGTGAAGGCCGCGGTCGCCGTGGTGTTCGAGAACCCGTTCTCCGGTCGCTGGGTCGACGACCTGTCGCCGCTCACCGACGCGAGCGCCTCGCTCGGCACCGAGCTCGGCGAGCGCGCGGCGGCGCTGCTCGGCGGCCGGCCCGTCGAGAGCTACGGCAAGGGCGGCATGGTGGGCGTGAACGGGGAGCAGGAGCACATCGTGGCTTGCGTCACCACCGTGTTCGGCAACGCGCTCCGCGACGCCGTCGGCGGCGGCGAGGCCTGGATCTCCTCGGCCACCAAGGTCGCCCCGACCGGCGCCACCATCGACATCCCGCTCGCGTTCAAAGACGAGGTGTACGTGAGGTCGCACTACGACGCCATCACCCTCGCCCTTCCCGACGCACCCCGCCCCGACGAGATCGTCATCATCGCCGCCGTCGCCACCGGAGGGCGCGTGAACGCGCGCGTCGGCGGCATGACCGTGGCCGAGGTGCGCGCAGGCGCACAGTAGACCCAGGAGGAGATCATGAGCTATTCGCACACCCAGTACTACGAAGACCAGTCCATCGCGAGCATCCTCGCCGACGTGGCGCGAGCGCACCGCATCCTCGAGCTCGAGGGCCACGGCGACATGTCGATGGGTCACCTGTCGTTCCGCGACCCGTTCGGCCGCGGGCTGTGGCTCAAGCGCGGCAACCTCGCGCTCAGCGAGGTGGAGGGTGACGACTTCATCCTCATCGACTTCGACGGCACCGTGCTCGAGGGCACCGGGCTCCGCCACCTCGAGTGGCCGCTGCACGCCGAGATCATGAAGGCGCGCCCCGACGTGAACTTCGTGGGCCACTCGCACGCGCACTACTCGACGGTGCTCGGCGCCTCGGAGGAGGAGCTCAAGCCCTACAACAACCACGGCGTGTGGTTCGCCTACGAGGGCGTGCCCCGCTTCGCCGAGACCAGCCACATCATCACCACGGTTCCGCTCGGCGTGGCCGCGGCGAAGGCCCTGGGCGACGCGCAGGCGATCCTGCTGGCCAACCACGGCGTGGCCTTCGTCGGCAGCACCGTGGCCGAGGTGACCCTGACGGGAATCTTCCTCGAGAAGGCCGCGCGCTTCCAGGTCGACCTCAAGTCCTCCGGTTTCGCCCCGATCGAACCGGATGCGGAGGAGACCAAGGAGAAGTTCGACCGCATCTACCCGGCGAAGGCCCAGCACAACTTCTGGACCTTCTTCAACCGCCGACTCGACCGTGTCGAGGGCGCCTTCGGCACCGGTATCTCGCCGATCGCGCTGCCCCCGGGCATCTGAGCCCACCGACCCCATCGACCCCACCCACGTACCGCGAAAGAGAGCACGAAGATGAGCAGTCTCCCCACCATCGCCACCGTCATCGGTTCGGGCACCATGGGCCCCGGCATCGCCGCGACCCTGGCCCGCGCCGGCGCCACCGTCCGTCTCTACGACATCTCCGACGACGCGATCGCGCGTGCCGAGGCCGCCTACGGCGTCGTGCAGAACGTGCTCGAGGCCGTCGACTCGCCGTCGGCCCCCGGCGGCTCGGTGAGCTTCGGCACCGACCTCGACGCAGCCCTCGAGGGCACCGAGCTCGTCATCGAGGCCGTGCCCGAGAAGCTCGAGCTCAAGCAGCAGGTGCTCGCCGACCTCGAGGCCCGCATCGGCGACGAGGTCATCATCGCCAGCAACACCTCCGGCATCCCGATCAGCACCATGGCCGAGTCGATGACCCTGCCCGGCCGCCTCATCGGCATGCACTGGTCGAACCCGCCGCACCTCATCCCGATGATCGAGATCATCCCCGGCAAGGCCACCGACGAGGCGCTCGTCGGCAAGCTCACCGAGATCGTCAAGGCGTTCAACTACGTGCCCGTGCTCGAGAAGGAGATCCCCGGCTTCGTCGAGAACCGCGTGCTCTACGCCATCCTCCGCGAGTGCATGGCGCTGCTCGAAGAGGGCATCGTCACGCCCGAGGGCCTCGACGCCTGTGTGAAGTGGGGCATCGGCTACAAGCTCTCGGTGATCGGCCCGACGCGCCTGCTCGACATGGCGGGGCTCGACATCTACCAGGCCGTCTCGAGCTACCTCAACAAAGACCTCGACAACAGCACCGACACCCCCGAGTTCATCAAGGAGAAGATCGCGGAGGGCAAGCTCGGCTTCAAGTCGAACGGCGGCATGTACGAGTACGGCGAGGGCGACGTCGACGCCAAGCGCAAGGAGATCATCACCGGTCTCATCGCCGCCCGCAAGACGCTCTCCTCCATCCCGAACGTCTGATGGCGGGCGCCGTCTCGCACACCGGCCCGGCGACCTCGCCGGCGCCGGTGACGGTCGAGAGCATCGGCGACGGTCTCAGCCGCACCCGGGGCGCCGATGTCGACATCGCGTTCCGGGTGCGGGGCGAGGGCCCCGCGGTGGTGCTGCTGCACGGCACCTCGGCGAACCACGCCGTGTGGGAGCCCGTGGGCGACCTGCTCGAGGGGCGCGCCACCGTGATCGCGCTCGACCAGCGCGGGCACGGCCGCAGCGACAAGCCCGCCACCGGGTATCGCGGCGACGACTTCGCCTCCGACGTCGTGACCGTGCTCGACGCCCTCGGCATCGAGCAGGCGGTCGTGGGCGGGCACTCGCTCGGCGGCCGCAACGCGTGGCTGGCGGCCGCCCGCCACCCCGAGCGGGTGACCCGCGCCGTGGTGGTCGACTACACGCCCTTCGTCGAGGCCGCCGTGCTCGACGAGCTCGACGTGCGGGTGGCCATGGGCTTCCGGCGCTTCACCGGGCCCGCCGAGATCGAGGCCTACCTTGCCGATCGCTACCCGCGCATCCTGCCCGGTGCCGTGTCGCGGCGCGCCCGCTGGGGCTACCGCGAAGTGGCCGAGGGGGCCTGGGAGCCCCTCGCCTCGGCCGAAGCCATGGCGCAGCTCATCGACGGGTTCCGCACGCCGTTCGCCGAGGAGTTCCAGGGTGTTCCGCATCCGATGGTGCACCTGCGCGGAGATGCGAGCAAGATCGTGAGCGAGAGCGCGTGGCGCTCGGCGCGTGAGGCCAGACCCGGCGACCGCTGGGTCGAGGTCGAGGGTGCCGACCACTACATCCCCGAAGAACTGCCCGACCTGGTCGCGGCAGAGATCGCCCGCGTCCTCTGACGCCGAACGAAAGGAACACCATGCCCCTGTTCATCGACAAGCTCGCTGTCTCGAGCCCCGACTTCAACAACCTCGGCCGCATCCCCGAGGAGTTCAGCGCCGACGGCGGCAACAAGACCCCCGTCGTGGAGTTCACCGGCGCGCCGGAGGGCACCGTCGAGCTCGCCCTCATCGTGAACGACCCGGATGCGCCCCTCGCGCAGGGCTTCACCCACTGGGTGGTCTATGGCATCGCTCCCGACGCCCAGACGCTCGACCTCGAGGCCGAGGGCGTGCGCGTGGCTCCGAACGGCGCGGGCGTCGCGTCGTACTTCGGCCCGCAGCCGCCCGCCGGGCACGGCGAGCACCACTACTACTTCTTCGTCTACGCGCTCGGCACGAAGGTGGAGGGCGAGCCCACCCGCGAGGAGTTCCTCACCCGCTACGCCGACGACATCATCGAGCAGGCGCGCTACGTGGGTCTGTTCAGCCGCTGAAACCGACCCTCGAAGCACGAACGCCGCTCCGGATGCTCCGGGGCGGCGTTCGTGCGTGACGGCGTGATGCGGAGGGGTCAGCGGGTGTACTCCGCTGCGAACGACTCCGCGATCGCTATCGTTGCGGCGTGAACCGGGCCCGCCGTGATGGAGGGGATGACCGAGGCGTCGACCACGTGGAGGTTGTCTAGCCCGCGGAAGCGCAGGTCCGGGGTCACCGGTGCCTCATCGGAGGAGCCCATGCTCAGCGTGCCCACCGGGTGGTGGTGGGTGATGGCCGCGCGCGCGATGAAGGCGTCGGCCTCGGCGTCGCTCTGCACCGCCGTGCCCGGGAGCACCTCGTGGTCGCGCCAGGCGGAGAGGCCCTCCGAGCCGCCCACCAGGCGCGCCCGCTCCAGGGCGAGGCGGAACATCGCGCGGTCGTGCTCGGTGTCGAGGTAGTTCGGGTCGATCACGGGGGCGTCGGCGAGCGACGGGCCCGAGATGGCGAGCGAGCCGCGGCTGGTCGGGTTGGTCACGCCGAACAGCAGCGTGTAGCCCTCGCCGGGCACCACGTCGGCGGCCTGATCGGCAAGTGCCTCCGAGGCGCTGGGGCCGACCACGCAGCCCACGACGATGTCGACGGCTCCCGCGCTCTGCTCGAGGCCGTGACGCGACTGGTAGGTCATCGACTCCGACAGCTGCAGCCGGGTCGGCGGCACCGGGATGCGCGAGGCATACAGGTTGCCGGCCCCGAGCAGGTGGTCGTGGAGGTTCTTCCCCACCTGTGCCGACTCGAGCACGGTGCTCACGCCCGCCGCCGCCAGCACCGCGGGGTCTCCGATGCCCGAACGCATGAGCAGCAGCGGGTCGCCGATGGAGCCTCCGCAGAGGATGACCTCGCCGGCCTCCAGCACCTCGTCGACGCCGTCGCGGGTGACGGCCACGCCGGTGACACGGCCTCCTCCGATGAGGAGCCGGTGCACGTCGACACCGGTGAGCAGTGTGAGGTTCGGGCGATCGAGCACCGGGTCGAGGTACACGTCGGAGACCGTGACCCGCTCGCCGTCGCGGATGGTGAGCGAGTTGGGCGTCGCCCCGAGCATCTCGCCGCCGTTGTGGTCGGGGATGCGCGGCACGCCGAGCGCCTCCCAGGCGGCCAGGTAGTCCTGCACCAGCGGGGAGGAGAGCTCGGGGCCGGGCAGCAGCACCGGGAGCGGCCCGTCGTCGCCGTGCACCGCATCGGCGCCACCCGAGAAGGTCTCCGACCGTGTGAAGGCGGGGAGCAGCGCATCCCACCCCCATCGGGCGTCGCCGGTGAGCACGACCCAGCGGTCGAAGTCGGCGCGGCAGCCGCGCATGTGAGCCATGGCGTGCACCAGGCTCGAACCGCCCGGGCCCTTGCCGCGGGCCCAGTCGAGCGATCGCCCGGCGAGGCCCTTCTGCGGGGTTGTGCGGTAGTCCCAGTCGTAACTGCGATGGTGGATGAACGGCCACAGCTCGGGCCGTCGCATCTCGGGGTCGGTGACACGCTCGCCGGCCTCGAGCACGGTGACGCGCCGGGACGGGTCGGCGCTCAGCCGACGCGCGACGACGCTGCCGGCCGAGCCCGCGCCGATGATGAGGACGTCGGAACCCATGCCGGCGTCAGTTGCGCGTGTGGCCGGCGTCGACCACGAGGGTCTGCCCGGTCACCCAGCCGGCCTTCTCGCTGGCGAGGAAGGCGACGGCGGGCGCCACGTCTTGCGGGAGACCCCGGCGGTCGAACGCCTGCATCGGAACGACGTAGTCGAAGCCGGCCTGGTGCGGGCCGGAGAGCACGCCCTCGCTCGCGATGATGCCGGGGGCGACGGCGTTGATGGTGATGCCGAGCCGGCCGAGCTCGCCGGCCAGTGCGCGCACGAGACCGATGGAGGCGCCCTTCGTCGCCACGTAGTGGGCGCAGTCGGGGGTGCCGGCCACGAAGGTGTTCGAGGCGATGTTGACGATGCGCCCGTAGCCCGCCTTGCCCATCACGGGCGTCACGGCGTGGGTGACGAGGTAGAGGCCGTCGAGGTTCACCGACATGACCTTGCGCCATTCCTCGAAGGTGATGTCGGCCCACGGGGTGAGCGGCACCAGTGCCGCGTTGTTCACGAGCACGTCGATGCGGCCGAACTCGGCGACGATCTCGTCGACGACCTGGGAGACCCGCTCCGGGTCGCTCACGTCGAGCTTCTTCGCCACCCCGCCGTTGCGAGCGGCGACGGCCTCCGCGCCCTCGAGGTTCACGTCGGCGACGACCACGGTCATCCCCTCGCCGGCGAGCTCGTCGGCGATCGCGGCTCCGATGCCCTGGGCTGCTCCGGTGACGAGGGCCACCCGTCGGGTCTGGTCGGTCATGTCGTGCTCCTTATATATAGCTGTCGATCGCAACTGTCGATCGGAGGTGTCAGGCCTGGCCCTCGCCGCCGCCGTAGTAGGCGGGGGCGAGCTTCCAGGTGAGGTAGGGCTCGAGCTCGTGCGAGGGGTACACGTCGGCGTCCTTCGTGCGCGCGAGGTAGTTCAGGCGGCGGATCGCCTCGACCGACTTGGTGGGGTCGAGGTGGAAGCCGGCGATCCACTCCTTCTCGAGAGTGGTGCGGGTGTAGGCGGCGTCGCCGCAGAACAGCATGTTGCGATCGTTCTCGAGCTCGACGAGCAGCGAGTAATGGCCGATCGTGTGACCCGGGGTCTCGAACAGCCAGACACCGGGCACGATCTCGTAGTCGCCCGAGATGGGCGTGTAGCTCACGCCCTCGTGGTCGAACGAGAGGTCGGAGTAGCCGAGACGCTCGAAGGGCTCGGGCACCTTGGCGTGCCGCAGCTCCTCCTTGTGCACGAGCGTGGTGGCCTTGGTGAGGTACTTGTTGCCGCCCACGTGGTCGAAGTGGAAGTGCGAGTTCACCACGATGTCGACGTCTTCGGGTGTGAAGCCGCACTTCGCCAGCTGGGCGGGGATGGTCTGCTCCTCGGTCTGCTCGGGCAGCTCGAACGGGAGCACCCGGTTCACGTGGTCGAGGTCGAAACCGGTGTCGAACAGGATGAGCGCATCCGGATGCTCGATCAGCACGCTGTACACCGGGAAGCGCACGGGGTTGCCGGCGTTGATGTGCCAGTGCACGTCGGACTCGTCGATGACGAGAGTTCCTCCGTCGAGCAGATACACCTTCGGATCCGTCATCGGGATGCTCCGATCTTTATCATCATTCGGTAATTGTCGATCACGTTATGAGAACGCTGCGAGCGGTGTCAAGGATCCGCCGCACTGTTCACAGACTCGAAACACACGGTCTCAGCCGCCGGCCTCGACGCCGGGGAAGTCCTCGAAGTGGGGCATGCCGGTGTAGAACGCCCAGCGGTAGCAGTGATCGAGCATGGGCGTGAGGGCGAAGTCGCCGACGCAGGTGGCGTCCTGGTAGCGGTCGCCCGAGTCGTCGACGTAGTGGGTGCGGCAGAGCACCTTCCAGGTGGTCGAGCTCACCGAGGGGTCGTCGATGAGGTGCTCCGACGGCAGCCAGCACTCGGTGCGGGTGATCGTGGCGGGGTCGACGTTCGACGTCGGGCCCGCCACCTCCGCTAGCGTGGCGAGGGCCGCGGCGTCGTCGTCAGTCAGCGCCGGAGCGCTCGAGCAGCCGGCGAGCGCCAGCACGGAGACGGCGAGAAGGGCGATGAAAGGGCGTGATGTCACGGGCAGAACCTCCTGGCGTCATCGTCGACTCCGCGTGTTTCGGACAAGTAACAACTCGATTTCGGGCTTGGCAAGCTCGGATTCTTCTCATATCGTAGCGTCACCCCTGCACAATGTAAGAGGATCCGAAGCAAAGAAGCCGGGGCCCATCATCCTGAGAGGAAGATTCTGGCAATGAACATTCTCACCAGCGGTGGCCGGCGGCGCACAGCGTCGCGACTGGTCGTCGTCACCGTCTCCGGCGCACTCGCGCTCAGCCTCGCCGCCTGCTCCTCAGGCCGCGGCGGCGACGCCCCCACCGACGACTCGACCGCGTCGGGAGGCACCGAGGTCACGCAGTTCGCCCTCGTCGCCCCCGAGAACGAGTCGGACTACGGCTACAACCAGGCCGGTATCGAGGCCGCCAACGAGGCGGCGAAGGAACTCGGCATCGAGGTGACCATCGTCCCCGACGCCGGCTACGACAACATCGAGACCGTCCTCACCCAGGTCGCCGACGGGGGAGCGCAGTTCATCGTCGCCCACGCCTCCGGCTACAACGTGGGTGCCGCGGCCACCGCCGCCGCCAAGAAGGTGCCGATCCTCATCCAGGACGCCGGCGAAGACGAGAACGTGCCCGGCCAGATCGCCGCCGCCAAGCCCGAGGGCCAGGAGGGCGGCTACCTCGCGGGCATCGCCGCCGCCATGGCGACCACCTCGAAGAAGGTCGGCATCGTGGTCTCGGCCGACAACGCGAACTGGTTCGCCATGTCGTCCGGCTTCGCCGAGGGCGTCTACAGTGTCGACCCCAGCATCCAGGTGCTCTACACCTCGGTCGGCCCGGCGGCCTACGCCGACGCCGCCGGCGGCAAGGTCGCGACCGAGCAGATCATCGCCTCGGGCGCCGACGTCGTGTTCGGCATGGGCGACGGAGCGACCCACGGTTACCTGCAGGCCATCGACGCCGCGTCGAACGTGAAGTACATCGCCGACATCGGTGACGTCACCCCGGGCCTCAGCGACCCGTCGAAGCTGCTCACCTCGGTGCGCTGGAACTACGAGCCCGCCTACGTCGAGGCCATCAAGGACGTCGACGCCGGCACCTTCGGCACCAAGACCTACCCGGTCGACGTGGAGAACGGCGGCATGTACCTTCAGGACACCGACGCCATGACCCCGGAGATCAAGGCCGCCGTCGACAAGGCCTCCGAGGGCATCATCGATGGGAGCATCACGCCCACGATCGCCACGTCGGCCGACGAGGTCGCCGCGGTCATCGCCGCCAAGGGCAACTGACCCGACGCCTCGACGGGGCCGGCTCTCCCGGGAGCCGGCCCCCCACCCGCCACACACAAGGAGCATCCGTGACGACAACGGCCACGAGCGAGGTCATCTCGCTGAGGGGCATCACCAAGGCCTTCCCGGGGGTGATCGCCAACAACGACGTCTCGCTCGACATCGTCGGCGGACAGGTGCACTGCCTGCTCGGCGAGAACGGAGCCGGCAAGTCGACGCTCATCAGCATCCTCGCCGGCATGCAGCAGCCCGACTCGGGGACCATCTCGATCGGCGGAGCGCCGGTCGACATCTCCTCGCCGAAGGTGGCGGTCGACTACGGCATCGGCGTGGTGCACCAGCACTCCACGCTCGTGCCCGCGTTCACGGTGCTCGAGAACCTCATGCTCGGCGAGTCGGGCGCAATGCAGAACAAGAAGCGGGCCACCGAGCGGCTCGAAGAGCTCGCGGAGCTCCTCGGCGTGCGCATCGACCCGCACGCCCTCACCTCCGACCTCGGTCTCGGCCAGCAGCAGCAGGTGGAGATCGCCAAGGCGATGTGGAAGGGCAGCCGCCTGCTCGTGCTCGACGAGCCCACCTCGATGCTCACCCCCCAGGCCATCGAGCACCTCGGCGAGAGCATCGACCGGGTCAAGGCCAACGGCCTCGCCGTCGTGCTCATCACCCACAAGCTGCGCGAGGCCTACGACATGGGCGACTGCGTCACCATCCTGCGCGGCGGCCGCAACGTCGGCCACATCTCCGAGGCCGAACTTGCCTCGTACACCGAGCAGCAGGCGCAGGATGCGATCCTCGCCGCCATGTTCGGCGACGAGCTGGTCGCCTCGTCGGCCAGCACCGCCGAGCTCGCCGACCTGGCCGGCGCCACCGAGGCCACCCGCGAGACCCGGTCGATCGACTTCTCGGCACGGCCCGTGCGGCTCGAGCTGCGCGGGGTCTCGAGCAAGGGTCTCGGCCGCGACGTCGAGGCCGAAGACGTCTCGCTCACCGTGCACGAGGGCGAGATCCTCGGCATCGCGGGCATCGACGGGCACGGCCAGCAGGCGCTCGCCGAACTCGTCGCCGGGCAACGGCCCGCCTCGTCGGGCACCGTGCTGTTCGACGGTGCCGACATCACCCGCTCGGGCGTGCGCAGCCGGCAGCAGCAGGGCGTGCGCTACGTCACCGACGACCGCCTGCACGAGGGCACCATCGGCTCCATGTCGGTGGCGCTCAACCTCGTCATCAAGCGCATCGGCCAGGCCCCGTTCTGGAAGGCGGGGCGCATCCAGCCCAAGGCCGTCGACGTGGAGGCCCGCCGTCTCATCGACGAGTACGGCATCCGCACCCCGTCGCCGGCGACCCGGGCGGGAACGCTCTCGGGCGGCAACATCCAGAAGATCCTGCTCGCCCGCGAGCTCACGAACGGCGCCCGGCTGGTGGTGGTGAACAAGCCCACCTACGGGCTCGACCTCAAGACCGTGCACCTCGTGCGCGAGCTGCTCATCGACTTCGCGGCGTCGGGCGGCAGCGTGCTGCTGCTGTCCACCGACCTCGACGAGCTCATCGAGCTCTCCCACCGCATCGAGGTCATCTCCCGCGGCCGCCTCGTCGGCGGCGTGGTGAACGACGGGCCGGGAACGGCCGAGAAGGTGGGCCACTACATGACCGGAGCGATCGAGGGCACCGAATGAACACCGAGACATCTGCCGCGCGTCGCTTCGCGGAGGGCTTCATCAGGGCCGTCGTGCCCGTGCTGCTCGCACTCATCGTGTCGGCCTTCGTGATGATGGCCATCGGCGCGAGCCCGCTCGAGTTCTTCGCCGGCGTCTGGAAGTACGGCATCACCGGCAACAACTGGCAGCGCAGCCTCGTGCTCATGGCGCCGCTCGTGATCGTGGCGGTGGGCCTCATCGTCGCCTTCCGCGGGCAGCTGTGGAACCTGGGCTACAACGGCCAGTACCTCCTCGGCGCCGTCGTCGCGTCGGGTCTCGGGCCCATCCTGTTCGACGTCATGCCCGCCTTCCTCGCCACCATCGTCGTGTTCATCGTGGCCGTGCTCGCGGGGGCGGTGTGGTCGCTCATCCCGGCCATTCTCAAAGCCCGCTACGGCACGAACGAGATCATCACCTCGCTCGTCATGTCGTTCATCGCGGTGGGCGTGGTGAACCTGCTCATCAAGGGCATCTTCAAAGACCCCGGAGTGACCACCCCGCAGACCGCGGTCATCCCCGATGACGAGCTGCTGCCCTACATCCCGGGCACCCAGATCCACATCGGCTTCGTCATCGCGATCGTGCTCGCCGTCGTCGCCCAGTTCGTGCTGAGCCGCACCTCGTTCGGTCTGCGGGTCGACATCTTCGGGGCGAGCCCGAAGGCGGCCCGCCACGTGGGCCTCAACTCGACCTGGATGGTCATCCTGCTGTTCGCGCTGTCGAGCGGGCTCATCGCCTTCGCCGGATCGATCGACATCCTCGGCCAGTTCACCTACCAGCGCGCCGACTGGGACCCGCGGTACGGCGACGCCGTCATGCCGCTGGTGTTCCTCGCCCGGTTCCGGCCGGTCGCGGCCATCCCGTTCGTGGCGTTCTACGCCGTGCTGGCCACCGGCGGCACCCTCGCCGCCCAGCAGGCGGGGCTCAACGTCGACTTCCTGCTCGTGATCGTCGGCCTCATCCTGCTGTTCATGACCATCACCGAGTACATCGGCGACCGGCGACGGCTCGGGCAGAGCTACGTGCCGGCCGGGCTCCGCCGCACGGTGCTGAAGCCCTTCCTCGGCTCCTCGGTGGCCTCCTCCTCGGCGGGCACCTCGGGCACCGAGAACCGCAGCGCATCGGAAAGGACCCCGGTATGAGCGACATGCTCACGGCCGCCTTCGTCACGGTCTTCATCGCCACCGTGCTCTCCCAGGCCATGCCGCTCATGCTCGCGGCGGTCGGCGAGACCATCGGCGAACAGGCGGGTGTGCTCAACCTCGGCATCGAGGGCGTCATGCTCATCGGCGCCTACTCCGCCTTCGTCGCCACCCTGGTCTCGGGCAGCTTCTGGGTCGGCGTGCTCGCCGGCATCGTCGGCGGCATCGTCGGCAACCTCGCCATGCTGGTGCTGAACGTGTGGCTCGGCCTCAACCAGATCGTCATCGGTCTCGCCGTGACGCTCATCGGCGAGGGCATCACGAGCGTCCTGTACCTGCAGAACTACACCAAGTCGCCGGCGAGCCTCGGCGCTGCGCCGAAGCTCGCCATCCCGGGGCTCTCCGACATCCCCGTGATCGGCCCGTCGCTGTTCGGCCAGACCGGCATCTTCTGGATCGCCGTCATCGTCGCCCTCGGCCTCGCCTTCGCCATGGCCCGCACCAACTGGGGGCTGTCGACCCGGTCGGCGGGGCAGAAGCCGTCGTCGCTCGACGCGGCGGGCGGCAGCGTGATGCGCACCCGTTCGATCGCCGTGCTGCTGAGCGGCGCGCTGGTCGGCTTCGGCGGCGCCTACCTGTCGCTCATCACGACCGCGACGTTCAGCCCGATGCTCACCAACGGTCTCGGCTTCATCGCCATCGTCATCACCATGCTGTCGCGGGGGCGCATCCTCGTCGTCATGATCACCTCGCTGGTCTACGGTCTCGCCGTAGCCATCGGCCCCGCGCTCCAGGTGATCGGGTTCACCGTGCCCGCCGACATCATCAAGATGCTGCCGTTCATCATCGTCATCCTCATGCTCATCGTCTTCGCGCGGAGTTCCGTGGTGCCGCCCGCCCTGGGCACGCCGTACACCCGCGGTGCTCGATGACGACGGATGTCGCGCAACTCGCGGGTAGGATCGATCGGAGCCGATGATGAACGCCGCAGAGAACATCGACGACGCCGACGAGGGTCGTCTCGACGAGATGGGTGCGCCGGCGCCCGCACCCGCCGAGGCGCAGCGCACAAAAGGCGTCGACAGCGCCCGGCGGGCGTTGCAGATCCTGCTGGAGTTCAGCGAGAGCACGCCGGAACTCACCGTCGACAACGTGCTCGAGAAGCACGACATCTCGGTGCCGAGCGCCTACCGCTACATCTCGCTGCTGCGTGAGCTCGACCTCATCGAGGAGCGGGAAAAGGGGCGCTTCGTGCTCTCGCCCCAGATCTTCCGGCTCGCCAGGGCCGCCGAGACGACCATCGACTTCCGGGGTCAGGTGCAGCCCATCCTCAACCGCATGGCGGAGGAGACCGGTGAGACGGCGCTGTACCTGCGACGGGTGAACGACTCGGCGGTGTGTCTGGCCATGGCCGAGAGCGACCACCCGATCTCCATCTCGTTCCAGCCAGGCACGCTCATGCCGCTCTACGGCGGTGCGGCGGCCAAGCTGCTGCTCAGCGAGCTGCCCCCGCCGAAGCTCGCCCAGTACTTCAACCGGCTCGGGCCCGTGCTGTCGAAGCAGGCCAAGACGAAGCTCGAGCGCGACCTCGAACCGCTGCGCGAGACCGGCTACGCCGAGAGCGCGGGCGAGGTCGACCGCGGCGTGTGGGCGGCGGCGGCGAGCGTGCAGACCAACGGCATCACCGTGGGCGCGCTCACCATCGTCGCGCCCGACTACCGGCTCTCCGACGAGCACAAGGCGCAGATCGCGGAGTGCGTGCGCTGGGGCGCGAAGGAGTTCCGCACGGCGATCGCCGACGGGCACTGAGCTCGCGCGGCGCGGGCGCGTTCGCGCGCTGCTCCCGGTTCGAAACCGCAAGTATTCCGACGACCGACCCCATATGCGGCTCGGTCACCGAAATACGTGCACTTTCGAACCACTTCGTGCCGGGTCAGGGGCGGTCAGCCACCCCAGCCGGCGAGGTGGGCCTCGAGGTCGGGCTCGTGCAGCAGCGCCGAGGCCGCGCACGGCTGCCGGTCGCGCACGAACCCGTGCGCGTCGGGGCGCCGCGCCCGCCGGTGCTCGGCGCGGGCCGCGGCCACCTCGATCACGAGCGCGGGTGCGGATGCGGTGGGGTCGGTGGGGGCGTCGTCGGCCACCGTGTCGGCGAAGTCGCCGGGGGCGTCGACCGAGTCGCCGGGCGCGGCGTCGGCCGGGTCGGCGGTCATATCGGCAGCGGGGGCGCCGGGCGCGTCGCTTGAGTCGGCGGCCGCATCGGTGCCGGGGTTGTCGACAGCGGTGTCGGCTGGGTCGGCGGCCATATCGGTGGCGGAGTCGTCGACCGCCGCGTCGGCTGGGTGGGCGGTCACGAGTTCGCGCCAGCCGAGAGTGCCTGTGCCCACCTGTTCGGTCGCGGTGGTGAGCTGGTCGGCAAAGGCGGGGCGCGCATCCCGCGGCACCGTGAAGAGGTGCGAGGCGCGCACCACCACCCGGGCCGAGGTCCGCGCCGCTTCGGCGGCGGCCGAGTGGCGGCCGAGCACCCGCGCATCGCCGGCCAGGCGAGCGGCGTGGTCGTCGTCGATCAGCACCCGTGCCGCCGGCAGCGCGGCGAGCACCACGTCCGCACAGACGACGGATGCGGCCGCCGACCCCGAGGGCACCTCCACCACGACGTCGACGGCGGCGCTGAGCAGACCGCGGTCGCGCCGCGCCGGCACCACCGCTATGCGATCGAGCAGCACGAGCGCCTCGGCGTTCTTGCGGCGCACGAGCTCGTCGCGATCGGCCGACCGCTCGGCCAGGTCGGGCCCCGCGTGCCACGCGACGGCCTCAGGAACGTGCGCGAACACGGCGCCGAGGCGCCAGGCGCGGTCGGCCCACTCCCAGTCCTCGCCGCCGTAAGCGTCGAAGCTCTCGTCGAATCCTCCGGTGAGCTCGAAGATGCGTCGCGAGCAGGCGAGCACCGCCGAGATGACGAAGCGGTACGAGCGCTGGTCGGCCTCGAGCAGGTCGCGCGACCGCGCGTACGCCTCGCGAAGCCACTGCGGCTCGGTGAGCTCGGCTCGCGGCCCGGCGATCTCGACGGGCTCACCGGGCTCGACACGCTCGCCCGCCGCGGCAGCATCCCCTGCCGCTGCATCATCCCGCGCCGCGGCAGCAGACGCACCGGCGCCTGCACTCGCGGCGAACTCGGCGTGCCTGCGGCGGCCCACCGTCACCACGTCGGAGCACAGGGCCGGAAGCCGGGTGAGCGCCTCGACGTACCCGGGCTCGGGCGAGGTGTCGGCGTCGAGGAAGCAGAGCACCTCGCCGCGCGCGAGCGCCGCGCCGGCGTTGCGCGCCGCCGCCACCCGGAACCCGCGGTCGGGTTGCACGACGAGCCGCACGCCCTCGGGCACGGCGGGCGGATGCGCGGAGCCGTCGTCGACCACGATCACCTCGACGAGGGCGGCGTCGTAGCTCTGCCGCCCGAGCGCGTGGAGGGTGCGCGCCAGATCGGCGGGCTGCTCGTAGTGCACGACGATCACGGAGACGAGCGGAGCGGGGTCGGCGACGAGCCCGTCGAGGACCGTCCAGTCGTTCGCGGGCACCGCGTGATCGACGCCGCTCACCACCCCACCCCGGCCCAGAACGAGCGGTACCGGGTGGCGACCTCGGCGAGGCTGGGCCCGAGGAGGGCGCTCGGGGCGAGCCGGGTCGACTCCGGATGGAGGAGTGCGTGCTCGATGGCCCCGGTCAGCTCGCGGGGGTCGACGAGGGTGAGAGAGTCCCGATGCAGCTCGGCCATCTCCTCCATGTACGGGCTGCGCAGCACCACAGGTCGGCGGCCGGCCGAGAGCCACGAGCCGAGTGAGCCCGAGGCCGACACGTGCGCGTGCGCGATGACGGGGACGTCGGTGCCGCGGCATCGGGCGAGCAGCTCGGCGTCGCCGAGATACCCGCTCACCGTGAGCGCCACACCGGCGTAGCGCGCGTGTCGGCGCAGGTTCTGCAGGTCGTGCTCGTGGCCCTCCGACGCCCGGCCGAGCGCCTCGACCGAGGGCCGCGGCCAGCGCCCGAGCGTGCCGACGGCCCGCAGCACGCGGTCGTGTCCTTTGCCGGGGTAGATGTAGCCGAGCACACCGACCGTGGGCCAGGGCGGGCGGTAGTGGTGGTGGCGGTCGCCCACGGCGCGGTCGCCCACGGCGCGGTCGCTCGCGGAGCCGCCGGCTCCGCCGAGCCAGACCGGAGCCTCGCCCACGGTCGTCGCCGGGGAAGCGGGGGCGGGGTCGACCGGCAGCGGGATGACCGCGGGCTCGACCGACGCCGACACGAAGCTGTGCAGCAGCGCCACCTCGTGGTCGCTGTTGCACACCACTCCCGCCGCCGCTGCGACCACGCGGCGATAGGCGGCGGCGCGGCGGGGCAGGCCGCGCGCCCCGTCGGAGGGCTGCGGGAGGTCGTGCAGCGTCACCGTCACCGTGGCGCGCTCGGCGATCCGCTCGATGGCGGCGGCGGCGCTCGCCGGGTCGTCGCCCCAGAGCCGGTCGGTGAAGTGCAGGTGCACCCGGTCTTCAGCCGGGGTGGGAGAGCCGTCGAGCTCCTTCGTGAGGTGACCGGTCGGGCCGGCCAGCGCATCCGCGATCTGCTGGGCGTAGAGCGTCACACCGTGGCGCGGGTCGCGGGTGATGAGCAGGTGCGGGTCGTCGGCGGGTGGCGCCGAGGGCGGGAGCAGCGGCTGCCTGTTCCGCACCGGGCCCGGGGCGGTGGAGGTCGCGGTCGTGATCGCGCTCATGCGGCGGCCAGCGCGCGCAGCGTCGGCTCGTGGCGGGCGAGGCCCGCGGCGACGGCATCCGGATGCTCGGCGTACCACGCGAGGTGCGCCCGCCTCACCTGCTCGGTGGGCACGGGCGTCCCGTCGACGATCCAGTCGGCGCGAGCATCCGTCTGCAGGTCGAAGGCGTCGATCACCGCTTGCTCCCGCGGGGCGTGCACCGAGTCGAGCAGCGGCCGGCCCGGGTCGTGGGGCGGCGCGTCGACGCCCCAGGTCTCGAGCACGCGGGCGGCGAGGGCCGCCCAGATCGGGTTGCCGGGGTGGTTGATGGTGCGCATGAGCTCGAAGCTCGGGGCGTCGAAGAGGTCGGAGGCGCGCACCGTGCCGTGGGCGAGCTCGCGGGTGCGCAGCTCGGCGAGCGAGAGGTCGGTCACGGCGCGCACGGCACTACGGGTGAGCGGGGGCAGCGAGCGTCCGGCGGCCTCGAGCAGCACCGCGGCGTCGTGGTAGGGCACGAGGGGTGGGGTGAGCGAGGTGTCCGACGGCGGGCGCACGATGAGCTGCCGGGGGTAGAGCCCGGCGAAGCGGATGATCGGCACGACCGCCACCCGCGCCCGGACCGCGTTCGCCCGCAGCAGCTGCCGGGTGCCGACGGGCAGACCGCGGTAGTCGTCGCGCACGGGCTGGAGGGCGACGAGGTCGGCGCGGGCCATCCAGGCGTGGAGCTGCGCCGCATCCGTTTCGGTGAGTTCGTGCACCGGGGGAGTGCGCACGGTGAGCAGACCGGCCTCCCGCGGCAGAACCACCCGCAGCGACTCGGCCTGGCAGTTGCCGATCGTGAGCACGACGCGCTCGCCGTCGGCCGCCGCCTGCGCGGGCGAGGAGTGGAACAGGCGCAGGTGCGGCGGAGCGGTCGGCAAGGAGAGGTCGGGCACCTCTTCACTCTGGCTCGATCCGCCCCGGCCCGCACGCCCCCGCGGCCTCACCGCGTCGACCGGATGATCTCCTCCTGGTGCGGTGACCGCACCTCGGCGCTGATGCGCAGGTCGACCACGAGGAACCGCCGCTCGGCCACCGGCCGCCCCGCCCACACCCGCACCGCGTCGAGGTCGTCGAGGTGCCGCACGACGACCCCCTCGGCGCCGAGCGCCTCGCCGATCGATGCGAAGTCGACTTCCGGGATGCGCATCGGATGCTGCGCCAGACCCTTCAGCCCGTACAGGTTGACCTCGGCGCCGTAGGCCGCATCGTTCCACACCACGGCGATGCCGCGACCGGATGCGGTGCGCACCGCGGTCTCGAAATCGGCGAGGGCCATCAGGCCGCCGCCATCGCCGGTGCTCAGCACCACCACGGGTTCGGGCCGCGCGCGGGCGGCGCCGGCGACGCTCGGGAAGCCGAGGCCGATCGACTGGTACGCCGTTCCCACCATCACCATGCGGTCGGGTGAGGCCACGGGCCAGTACATGTTTGCCCAGCCCATGAAGTGCCCGCCGTCGGAGACCACGACCCGGTCGGCCGGCAGCAACTCGCCGAGCCGCTTCGCCGCAGAGCGCGGATCGAGCCGGCCGTCATCGGCGAAGGTCTCGCCCTCGTGCCGGTCGTGCACCCCGTCGAGCGGCGCGCTCTCACGCCACGAGCGCCGGTCGGGGGCAGTCGCGATCGAGCGGCCGAGGTGGGGCGGGAGTAGGCCCACGGCCACGCCCGCACTCGTCGTCGTGACCTCGCCGGCACCCACCCTCGTGCCAGCGCTGATGCCCGCATCCGCATCCGCATCCGCGCCTGCACTAACGCGCGCGCCCATCCCCATGGCAGTGTCGGCGCTCGAGCCAGCGACGGCAGCGGCAGCCCCCGCCTCGAGCTCGGCCACGAGCGCCTCCGCCACCAGTCGCGCGTCGGCGCGCAGGTACCGGCCCACGTGCGGATGCGTCGCCGCCTCCGCGAGGTCGACCTGCGTCACCAGCGCACCCGGACCGAACAGCTCCCCGAACCGCATCGTGAAGGCATTGAGCGACGCCCCGAACACCACGGCGACGTCGGCGCGGGCGATGAGCTCCATGGCGGCCTCCGAACCGAAGCCCCCGGTGACCCCGAGGTCGTAGCGGGCGTCGGGGAACACCCCGCGCCCGAGCGCCGTGGTCGCGGTGAGCGCGCCCGTGAGCGCGGCGAGGCGGCCGAGGGCGTCGCCCGCCCCGGCCAGCCACGCCCCGCGGCCGGCGAGCAACACGGGTCGCTCCGCCTCACGCAGCACGCGGGCGAGATCGCGCACGGCGGCCTCGGCGAACGGTCCGCTCGGCGGCACGGGGTGCGGCAGCCGCAGCTCGGGCGCGGGCGGCACCGCACCCGCTTCCACCGTCGCCACGTCGTAGGGGAGCGCGAGCACCACCGGCAGGCGGTACGCGAGGGCGTGCTCGACGGCGATCGCTGTCGTGGCCGCAGCATCCGTTCGCCCCACCGTGTAGGTGCGCGCACCCACGGCCGAGGCGAGCGCGATCTGGTCGACGTCCCAGTCGCGCGGGCCCGAGGTGGGTTCGTCACCCACCACCAGCACGAGCGGCGAACGCGCCTGCACGGCCTCGGCCAGGGCCGTGAGGGTGTTGCTGAACCCCGCGCCGTAGGTGGTGGTCGCCGCCGCGAGACCTCCGCCGGCCCGGTGGTAGGCGTCGGCAGCCGCCACCGCCCCGCTCTCGTGCCGCACGGCGGTGTACACGACGGGGGTGAGGCGGTCGAGCGCATCGAGTAGATGGGCGTTGCCGTTGCCCATCACCCCGAACATGTCGGAGACGAAGCGCGAGAGGGTGACGGCGACATGGGTCGACACAGTGGGCACGGCGGGGCCTTTCGAGACGTGACGGTTCGATTCCGTGTGTGTCTCGCGCCGCGGCCGGCGGCGGTGTCGTGCCCTTTTTTCGAGCACCGGCCGGATGCGCGGCCTGACCCCCTCATCGTAGGCCGAGCCCCCGACACTGCGCAGCAGCGGTGCCTGATCGATACCATCGAGAGCGAGCCCCGCGCCGGTGCCGGCCGGGTGGGAGGAACGCATGGCGACCGCAGACAGGCTCCCCGACGGCTTCATCGTGCGGCTCGGCAGGCGGGTGCGGGTCGAAGACGGCGGTCGCACGCTCGTCGGCGGGGCACCGCTCCGGATGCTGCACCTCACCCCCGCAGCGGCACGCCGCCTGAACGCCCGGGAGCTCGTCGTCTCCGACGCCGCGAGCGCGGCGCTTGCCGACCTGCTGCTCGGCACGGGGGTGGCCGATCCGGTCATCGAGCGGCTGGCACCGTCGCGATTCGCGCGCGACGACGTGACCGTCGTGGTGCCCGTGCGCGACCGCGCCCGTCAGCTGGAGCGGCTGCTCGAGGGGCTCGGCACGGCCTTCCCGGGCCGGGTGATCGTCGTCGACGACGCCTCGGACGATGCCGGGCCGGTGCGGCGGGTGGCCGAGGCGCACGGCGCCCGGGTCGCGTCGCTCGCCGAGAACCTCGGGCCGGCGGGTGCCCGCAACCACGGGCTCGGGCTGGTGGAGACGCCGCTCGTGCTGTTCGTCGACTCCGACGCTGTGCTCGAGCCGGCGGCCGTGGAGCTCATGCTGAAGCACTTCGCCGACCCCGCCGTGGCCGTCGTGGCACCGCGGATCGTGGGGCTGGAGGTCGACCGGCCGACCGCCGTCGAGCGCTACGAGGCGGCCCGGGCCTCGCTCGACCTGGGGCGGCTGCCGGCGCTCGTGCGACCGCGCTCACGGGTGTCGTGGGTGTCGAGCACCTGCCTGCTGGGCCGCGTCGACGCCCTCGGAGAGGGGTTCGGCGAAGGGATGCGCGTCGCCGAAGATGTCGACCTGGTCTGGCGGCTCGATGCCGAGGGGCATCGCGTGCGCTACGAACCGGCGGCGGTGGCGCGGCACGAACTGAGAACGGGGATGCGCGCCTGGTTCGGGCGGAAGGCGTTCTACGGCACGGGTGCGCATCCGCTCGCCCTCCGTCACCCCCAGGAGATCGCGCCCGCGGTGCTGGCGCCGTGGAGCGCGGCGATGATGCTCGCGCTGCTGGCGCAGCGGCGGTGGTCGCTGCCGCTGGCGGGGGTGATCGTGACGGCGACGATCGTGCGGCTGGCGCGCCGGCTGCCACGGAGCTCGCGGCCCGTGGCCTCGGCGGCGCGGCTCGTGGCCGACGGCACCGGGGCTTCGTTCGTGCAGGCGTCGGCGCTGCTGCTTCGGCACTGGTGGCCCGGAGCGGTGGCGGCAGCGCTGTTCTCGCGCCGGGTGCGGCGCGCGCTCGCTGTGGCCGCGGTCGTCGACGCGCTGTTCGAGTGGAGGCGCACGCGGGCCGAGCTCGACCCGGTGCGCTTCGCGGTGCTCCGCCGGCTCGACGACATCGCCTACGGCGCGGGTGTGTGGCTGAGCGCCTGGCGCGGGCGGTCGCTCGCGGCACTCCGCCCCTCGCTGCGCTCGCGCGTGCGCGCCACCGCCACCCCGCGCCGCTAGCGCGCCCCGCGCGTGGTGCGGGGTGCGCGCGGCAGCCACCCTCGTGTTGGTCGCGCAAACTGCTCCTTCAGCGCCGCGAGCGAGCAGTTTGCGCGACTAAAGGGTGGGATGCGCGGGACCCCTCGTGTTGGTCGCGCAAAGTGCTCTTTCAGCGCCGCGAGCGAGCACTTTGCGCGACCAACGCGCGCGCGGGTGGGTCAGCGCTGCGCGGGCGGGGTGGGGCAGGATGCGCGGGCGGGGTCGCGTCGGAGACTTTGGTCGCGCAAAGTGCTCCTTCAGCGCCGCGAGCGAGCACTTTGCGCGACCAAAGGGTGGGGGTGGGGTGGACGCGAGGCCGCGGGCTACTCGTGCTGCGCGGGCCGCGCCTCGTGGTGGCGGTGGCCGTGGGTGCGGCGGTCTTCCTTCATCTCGGCCTCGAAGAGGTGGCGGCGGCCCTCGACGAGGCGGTCGCGGGCGTCGCGCTCGGCGTCGCGGAACGCCGCGTAGTACCCGTCGTCGTACTCCTCGACGAGCTGGAAGGTCCAGCGCCCCTCGATGATGTTGCGCCCCACCAGCTCGGTCTCGAGCCGGTCGGCGAGATGGGAGTGCCCCGCCGAGCGGAACAGCTCCACCGCCTCGCCGAGCGCCAGATCGGCCATCCCGGTGAGCCGATGGAACGCGTACAGCTCACCGCGCGCCTGCTCCACCACCTCGAGCGCCTCCGAGAGCTTGCCGAGCGCCTCGACCGTCACGTCGTCGACACCCGGCGGGCGGGTGTGGGCCTCGCCGGGTTCGTCCCACGGGCTCACGGCTTCAGAACGACCTTGATGCATCCGTCTTCCTTCTTCTTGAACACGTCGTACATGCGCGCGGCCTCGTCGAGCGGCACGGTGTGCGTGACGAGGTCTTCGACGCCCAGCGGGTCGGCCGGGTCTTCGACGATCGGCAGCAGCGTGTCGATCCACGACTGCACGTTGCACTGGCCCATGCGCAGCGTGATCCCCTTGTCGAACATGGTCACGAACGGCATCGGGTCGGCGGCGCCGACGTACACGCCGCTGAGCGACACCGTGCCTCCGCGGCGCACCGCGTCGAGCGCGAGCAGCAGCGCGGCCATGCGGTCGACGCCCACGGTCTTCGCGGCCTTCTTGGCGAGCGGGTCGGGCAGCAGCCCGGCGGCGAACTGCGCGAACGCGGCGCCCGGGTTGCCATGCGCCTCCATGCCGACGGCGTCGACGATGGAGTCGGGCCCGCGTCCGTCGGTGAGCTCGCGCAGCCGATCGAGCACGTCGTCGGTGAGGTCGAGCGTCTCGATGCCGTGGCGTTCGGCCATCTCGCGCCGCTCCGCCACCGGGTCGACGGCGATGACGCGGTGCCCGAGGTAGCGCCCGATGCGCGCGGCGAACTGGCCCACCGGCCCGAGCCCGATCACGCCGAGCACCCCGCCCTCCGGCAGCTCGGCGTACTGCACGCCCTGCCACGCCGTGGGCAGGATGTCGCTCAGGAACAGGTAGCGCTCATCCGGCAGCTCGCTCCCCACCTTGATGGCGTTGAAGTCGGCGAGCGGCACGCGGAGCCGTTCGGCCTGCCCGCCGGGCACCGACCCGTAGAGCTCGGTGTAGCCGTAGAGCGAGGCGCCCGTGCCGCTCTCGCGGTTCTGCGTGGTCTCGCACTGCGTGGTGAGCCCGCGCTGACACATGAAGCAGCTGCCGCAGGCGATGACGAACGGCACCACGATGCGGTCGCCCACGGCGAGGTTGCGCACCTCGGACCCGACCTGCTCGACGACCCCCATCGGCTCGTGCCCGAGCACGTCGCCCTTGGACAGGAACGGCCCGAGCACGTCGTAGAGGTGCAGGTCGGAGCCGCAGATCGCGGTGGACGTGACGCGGATGACGACGTCGGTCGGCTGCTCGATCACGGGGTCGGGAACCTCGTCGACGGCGACCTTCATTGTTGCTTGCCAGGTGAGTGCTCTCATGGTTCCGGCTTACTCCCGCTCAGGCGTAGCGCTACGGGCTTGACAGCCTTTCCGGGGGAATCCCCTCCACGAGCGTGCGCAGATAGCCGGCGAAGCCTCCGGGCGCCCGACCCTGCAGCCGGGCCGAGGTGGTGACGGGACGCGCGTCGAGCTCGACCACCAGCTCGGGCCGGCCCGCGAGCGCGACGAAGGCCTCGACCGCCTGCGCGAGCGCCACGTCCTCCCCGCTCCGCTCGGCCGGGAACCCGCCCGTGGCGAGGTAGGCGTCGGCGCGCACGCCGAGGTTGGCGCCGAAGACGTGCCGTTCTGCGGTGCCGCCGTGCTCGCGCATCCAGGTCTCGCGGGCCTCGGCCGTGAGCCCGTGCTCGGCGGGGAGCACCGGGCCGAGCGCGAGCAGGGCGCCCGCCCGCGCCGCGTCGAGGTGGTCGAGCAGCCAGCTCTCGGGGACCTCCGAGTCGGCGTCGGTCGAGCAGAGCCAGTGCCCGGCAGGCTCGACACCACCGGCCTCGTCGAGCGCCAGCTCGACCCCTGCGGCGCGGGCCCGCCCCACGTTGCCGAACGGCACCTCGAGCACCTCGATCACCCGCCCGTCGCGTTCGGAGCCGCCCGCCGAGAGCGCCCAGCTGTGCGCCACCTCGGGCGACGCGTCGCTGCAGGCGTCGAGCACCACAACCACCCGGCAGTGCACCTCGGGCTGCCGTTCGAGCAGGGCGACGCGGGCCGCGAGCACCGCCTCGAGTGCGGGGCCGAGCCCCTCCTCCTCGTCGCGGGCGGGGATCACGACGTCGATCCGCTCGATCACACGATCCCCTCCCGGGCCGCGACCGAGCGTGCGTGCCCGGCCGGCCCGGCGGCTCCGGATGCTCCGGATGCTCCGGGGCGAGGATGCTCGAACACGTCGAGCACGAAGTCCTCCTCCAGGTGGTGGGCGAGCAGCTCCAGCTCCCTCCGCACCCGGAACGCGTCGTGAACCCGGTCGCCGCTGAACAGCCGCCCCTCGACGGGGTGCCGCCAGTGGCAGCACACCACGAGTCCGCCGCGGTCGTCGGGGCGGGAGACCGAGGCCCGCGTCGAGGCGATGCTGCGGTCGACGAGCCGTTCGAGCTCGTGGTCGTCGAGGTAGTACCCGATCTCGGAGATGACCACGAGGTCGAAGCGCTCCTCGGGCCACTCCTCGGGAACGAAGGCGCGCTCGAAGCGGGCGTGGGCCAGGTCGGCGTTGCGGGCGCGGGCCCGATCGAGCGCGACCGACGAGATGTCGAGGCCGAGGAACGCCTCCGAGGTGCGCGCCGCGAGCTCGCGCGAGAGCACCCCGGTCGAGCAGCCCACCTCAAGGGTGCGCCGGACGCGCCGTTCGGGCAGGGTCGCCAGCAGGATCCCGCGCTTGCGCTCCTCGTACCAGCGCGACTCGAAACCCCAGGGGTCGGAGGCGGACTGGTGCACCCCGTCGAAATGGTCGGAGGCGGCCGCGGCGCGGGCGGCGGCGAGGGCGCTGCCGACGACGTCGAGCTCGGGCACCGGGTCGTCGTCGGGCGGTGTGGGGTCGGAGGGGTCCGCAGCGCCGCGCGAGGCCGCGGCGGGGCTGCGCACGGCGCGGAGGCCCGGGGCGATGCCGGAGGCGGGGGTGCCTACGCCGGTGTCTGCGGGGGTGCCGACGCCGGTTCCGGATGCGCCGGTCGCCCTCGAGGGAACACGCACGGTCACGAAGTACTCGGCGTCGCGCTCGAAGTGCGCGAGCATGGGCGCGTCGAGCAGCACCTCGTCTCCGGGGGCGTCGCTCAGCGGCTCGACCTGGCTGCGGTGCTCACGCAGGGCGCCGCGCTTCGCCTCCACGACCTCGGCGGGGAGGGCGAGAGCCGTCAGGTCGTCCCACGGCACGGTGCCGTCGTCGGGCCGGGCCCAGTGCCAGAGCCAGATGGGGTAGGCGAGAACCGTGAGGCCCCGCCGGGCGGCGACGATCGCGGTGGCGCGTGCTGCAGCCGAGTGGTCGGGATGCCCGTCACCGGCCCACGGGCACAGCAGCACGGTGCGGGCGCCGGGGCGCAGCATCCGTTCGATGTCGTCGGCGAGCGGGGAGATCAGCTCGGCGAGCCGCCCGTCGGGGAAGCGGGTGAACAGCAACTCGGCGTCGGGTGCCAGGGCGCTGACGGCGGTGGCGGTCTCGTCTTCGCGCAGGTGCCCGAGCGACTCGGCCGGGTGCGTGGGGGAGTCGGGGTGCGACGCCTCGCCCGAGGTCGCCACCAGGACGGTGGTCGACAGGCCGGCCGCCGAGGCGAGCGCGAGTGCGCCCGAGGCGCCCAGGGTCTCGTCGTCGGGGTGGGCGGCGACCACGAGGAGGTGATCGGCCTCGGCGAGCACGCTCTGCGCGAAGGCGAGGGGTGCGGGGCCGCGCTCGGCGAGGGCGTCGCGCCAGAGGGGTTCGGGGGTGCCGCTGTCGCGGTGCGAGAAGGTCATCGCTCGTCCTCTCCGGCTGCGGCGAGCATCCGGCCCGCTCGTGCCTCGTCGCGTTCGGCGTGGTCTTGCCGCAGGTACAGCTCGAGGTCGGCGGCGCGCGCGGCCACCTCGGACTCGGTGGCGTAGGGGGCGGGGCCGAGCAGGTGCCCGCACTCGCGGAGCACGAGCTCGCACTCGCGCCGCACCACGCTGCGGGTGAGCTGGGCGAGCAGGGCGAGGTCGCGACCCGGGTCGCCGTGGTCGCTCGCGTCGAAGGATCGGGCCGCGTGAGCGAGCACCGACCGCGCGGAAAGAAGCGCCGCTCCGATGCGCCCGAGATGCATCGCGGCGATGTCGTCGTCGGGGCGCAGGCGTGCGGCGGCGCGGGCGCGGCGGGCGAGACCGACGGCTCCGCCGAACCAGCAGGCGGCGACGCCCACGCCTCCACGCTCGAACCCGGGACGGCGGAGGTACCAGCCCTCCGCGCCCACGGCCACGGCGGGCACCCCGTCGAAGTCCACCGGACCACTCGGCACCGTCGGCAGCCCGCGTGCAGCCCACAGCTCCGGATGCGCGGTGACGCCCGCCTGCTGCATGGCGACAGCGAACAGGCGCCGGCCGGAGGGGGTGTGTGCGGTGACGAGGGCGTGACTCAGCTCATCGGCGAGGGAGCACCACGGCTTGGTGCCGGAGAGCAGCCACCCGCCGTCGGTCTCGCGCGCCTCGAGGCGCATGCCCGGAGCTTCGGCCGCGAACACTCCCCACGTGCTCGGACCGCCCGCCGCGACCGCGTCGAGGTCGACCGGCTCGGGGCACTCGGCGAGAATGCCCACGGCGTCGAGGTGGGGCTCCACGACACGAGCCAGGGTCGCGTCGGCTGCGGCGAGGGTGGCGAGAAGGTCGAACGCGGCACCGGCGCTCCGGCCGCCCGCCCCACGCGCGAGCTCGCGCGCGAGTGCGAACTCCGCCGCGCGATCACCCGCTGCTGCGACGGCGCGAGCGTGCAGCGAGTCGAGCAGCACGTGCGCGCCGCCGTCGGACGGGCTCGAGAAGGGATCGATCGCGACCCCGCGGTCTCCGATGGGTGCTGCACTGCTCCGCACGCATCCGCCTCTCTTGAGCTTTCCGCAGACAACCCAACTCCACTTGCACGCGCGCGCCAGCCCCTTGACACGAAAAAGTGCATGTGTATGGTGACGTCGTTCAGATGTCGAACATATTAAATCCACCAACTACTGATTGACAGCAAAAAACCAATGACTGCATACTTATGCCCAATGACAACCTCAGTCATCAGACAATAGAAATCGGAAAGCTCCTACATGCTCAACTTCGACGAAGCCCGCTTCATCCGGATCCAGTCCGGTGCCCTCGCTCTCGCCGGTTCGCTCGACTCCCTCATCGGCGATCTGCTCGACGGCGGAGCGAAGAACATCTTCTTCCTCGGAGCGGGTGGCGCGGGTGTGCTGATGCAGCCCGCCGCCCAGCTCATCAACCGCAACGCCGACTTCCCCGCCTACCTCGAGAACGCCGCAGAGATGATGGCCGTGGGCTCGTCGAACCTCGGCGCCGGCTCGATCGTCGTCGTCCCCTCGCTCTCCGGCACCACGAAGGAGGCCGTCGAGGTCGTCGAGTTCGCGAAGACCCGGGGTGCCGTGACGATCGCGCTGGTCGGCCACGACGACACACCCGTCGCCCGGGCCGCCGACCACACCTTCGTGAACTTCGCCGCCGACGACACCTCGTCGGAGTCGTTCTACCTGCAGTCGCTCGTGCTCGCGCTGTCGATCCTCCGCCGCCGCGGCGAGTTCGCCGAGTACGACGAGACCCTCGCCGAGCTCGACCTCCTGCCGGCTCTGCTGGTCGAGGCCAAGCGGTCGTTCGAAGACCGCGCCGCGGCACTCGCCGAGTCGACCAAGGAGGTCGGCTACCACATCTTCACCGGCGCCGGCGAGGCCTGGACCGAGGCGTGGTACTTCGCCACCTGCATCCTCGAGGAGATGCAGTGGGTGCGCACCCGCCCGGTGCACGCCTCCGACTTCTTCCACGGCACGCTCGAGCTCGTCGAGAAGGGCGTCAGCGTGTTCCTGCTGAAGGGCGAAGACGCCAGCCGTCCGCTCGCCGACCGCGTGGAGTCGTTCGCGCCCACGGTCACCGACAGTCTTACGGTGATCGACTCCGCCGAGTTCGAGCTGCCCGGGGTGAGCGACCGCGTGCGGGGGCTCATCTCGCACATCGTGCTCGCGACCGTGCTCGAGCGCTACAGCGCTCACCTCGAGATCGCTCGTGACCACCCCCTCACCACCCGGCGGTACTACCGCCGTCTCGACTACTGACGCCACAGCGGGGCGGGGCTGCCGCGCCCCCGCCCCGCTCGATCACCGACCTGCGCGCGGCGCGCTCCATCAGAACCGAAATGCACCTCCGAAACACCACACCACCTGTCCCCATCACTCTCACCATCGCGCGGCTGACGCCGCCGGGTTAGGAACCCACATGATCATCAAGACCCCCTTCCGACGAGCGACGTCCCTCCGCCTGGCCACCGCGGCCACCGCCGGGCTCGCTCTGTTCGCCCTCGCCGGATGCTCGTCGGGCTCCGCGAACACGGGTTCGACCGCCGCCGCCGACGGAGACGATGTCGCGGTCACCCTCATCATCAAGACCCAGGGCACCTCGTTCTTCCAGGAGATGGCCGACGGCGCCGAGGCGGCGGCCGACGAGCTGGGCGTGAACCTCACGGTCGCCGCCGGCAAGGTCGACGGCGACGAAGACACCCAGATCCAGGCCATCGAGAACGCCATCTCGCGAGGCGACCAGGGCATCCTCATCACCCCCAACGGCCCCAGCGTCTTCGACGCCATCCAGAAGGCGCGTGACGCCGGGCTCTACGTCATCGCCCTCGACACGGTTCCCGACCCCGCCGATTCGGTCGACATCACCTTCGCCACCGACAACTACCTCGCCGGTCAGCTGGTGGGCCAGTGGACGGCCGAGAAGCTCGACGGCGGCGACGCCGTCATCGCGCTGCTCGACCTGTTCGACGACAAGGTGCTCACCGTCGACTACGACCGCGACCAGGGCTTCCTCGACGGCATGGGCATCGACGTCGCCGACCCGACGGTGAACGGCGACGAAGCCCCCACCGGCAGCTACACCGGCGGCAAGGGCGGCAGCTACACGATCGTGGGCAACCTCGCCACCCAGGGCACCGAGGAGGGCGGCCGCACCGCAGCGGAGACCCTGCTCAGCAAGAACCCCGACATCAATGTCATCTACGGCATCAACGAGCCGGCCTCCTACGGTGGCTACCAGGCGCTCGAAGCGGCCGGCAAGACCGAGGGCCTCATCACGGTCTCGATCGACGGCTCGTGCGACGGCGCCCAGTACGTCGAAGACGGCATCCTGCAGGCGACCGCCCAGCAGTACCCGCTCAAGATGGCGGAGCTCGGCGTGCAGGCCATCTACGATCTGGTGACGACGGGAACCGCGCCGCAGCCCGAAGACGGAGAGGACTTCTTCAACACGGGAGTGCAGCTCATCACTAACGACCCGATGCCCGGCGTGCCGAGCATCGACGTGACGGAAGGGCTCGAGGTCTGCTTCTGACCCACCGGCGGCGCGCTCACCGAGGAGCGCGCCGCTCGGGGCGGCTCCCCGCGGGGCCGCCCCTCCCTCCCGTCCCCAACCAGGAGACCACCGTGACCGACACCGCACGCCCCACCGGGTCAGTCGACCTGGCCGAGGAGTTCCTCGACCGCACGACGCCCGCCACCCGCATCCGGAGCCTGCTCCACCGCCACCCCGCCATCAGTCCCGCCGTCGTGCTGGTCATCGCCGTGATCGTCTTCGGCCTGCTCAACGACCGCTTCCTGAGGCCCGAGAACCTCTCGCTCATCACGCAGCAGGTCGCCGTCGTAGGCACGCTCGCGATCGCCCAGACCCTCATCATCCTCACCGCGGGCATCGACCTGTCGGTGGGGGCCGTCATGATCCTCTCCGCGATGGTGATGGCGCAGACCGCGGCGACGACGGGCCTCCCGACCTTCCTCTGTCTTCTCCTCGGCATGGTCGTCGGCCTCGCCGCCGGGGGCCTGAACGGTCTGCTGGTCACCCGGCTGCGGCTCCCACCGTTCATCGTGACCCTCGGCACGCTCAGCATCTTCACGGCCGTGACGCTGCTCTACACCGGCGGCGGAACCGTGCGCGGCTCCGACCTGCCCCCGCTCCTCACCGTCACGGGCGCGAGCTTCGGCGTCGCGGGCATCAGCCTCACGGTCGGCGTGGTCATCATGCTGGTGCTCTACGTGGTGATGGCCTTCGTGCTCAATCGCACCGCTTGGGGCAAGCACGTCTACGCCGTGGGCGACGACAAGGAGGCGGCGAGGCTCGCCGGCATCCGGGTCGACCGCGTGCTGCTCTCGGTGTACCTCACCGCGGGCGTCATCATCGCCATCACCGCCTGGATCCAGATCGGCCGCACCAACGCGGCGAGCCCCAACTCGGGAATCGACCTCAACCTCGACTCGATCACCGCCGTCGTGATCGGCGGCACGAGCCTGTTCGGCGGTCGCGGCGCCATCTGGGGCACCCTCCTCGGCGCCCTCATCGTGGGAGTGTTCAGGAACGGACTCGCCCTCGCCGGCCTCGACGTGCTCTACCAGACGCTCGCCGTCGGAGTGCTCATCATCGTCGCCGTCGCCGTCGACCAGTGGATCAGGAAGGCCCGCTCATGACCCCGACCCCCTCATCGACCCTTACTCCCATCCTCGAGGCGCGCGGGCTCGTGAAGACCTACGGGCGCGTCGTCGGCCTCGACGGGGTGGGCCTGAAGCTCTACCCGGGCGAGGTGCTCGCCATCATCGGCGACAACGGTGCGGGCAAGTCGACCCTGGTGAAGTGCCTCACCGGCGCCGAGGCGCCCGACACCGGCGAACTGCTGCTCGACGGCAGCCCGGTGAGCTTCAAGCGGCCGCAAGACGCCAGGCTCGCCGGCATCGAGACGGTGTACCAGAACCTCGCTGTCTCGCCCGCGCTCGACGTGGCGTCGAACCTGTTCCTCGGCCGTGAGGAGCGCAAGCCCGGGATACTCGGCTCCTTCTTCCGCGTGCTCGACACCAAGGGGATGCGCGACAAGGCCAAGCGCGAGCTCACCGAACTCGGCATCTCGACCCTGCAAGACGTGACCGTGCCGGTGGAGAACCTCTCTGGCGGCCAGCGCCAGGCCGTCGCCGTGGCTCGAGCTGCGGCCTTCGGGTCGAAGGTCGTGGTGCTCGACGAGCCCACCGCCGCCCTCGGCGTGCGCGAGTCGAACCAGGTGCTCGGCCTCGTGGAGGCGCTCCGGGAGCGGGGCATCCCGGTCATCATCATCAGCCACAACATGCCGCAGGTGTTCCAGGTCGCCGACCGCATCCACATCCAGCGCCTCGGCAAGTGCGCCGCCACCATCACCCCGCAGTCGCACTCGATGACCGAGGCGGTCGCCATCATGACGGGAGCGCAGGCGGCATGACGGGCCCCACGAGCGCACCCTGGGTCGCCGTCGTCGGCGACAACACCGTCGACCGCTACCTGGCCGACTCCACCGTCGAGTACTCGGGTGGCAACGCGTTCAACGTCGCCGTGCAACTCGCCCGCCTCGGCGTGCCGGTGCGCTACTTCGGCGCCGTCGCCGACGACCCGGATGCGCGCATCATCGAGCGCGGACTCGCCGTCAACGGCATCCCGGCCGACGACCTCGCGGTGCTGCCGGGGGAGACCGCCGTCACCGTCATCCGGCTCCTCCCGGGCGGCGACCGCGTCTTCGAGCGCGAGGACTTCGGGGTCACCGCCGACTACTACCCCGACCCCGCGGCGCTCGAGGCGATCGCCTCGGCGGACTGGGTGCACCTCGGCATGCTCCCGCGTGCCAGCGAGCTGCGTGCCGAACTGGCCCGACGAGGCAGCGGCACGGTGAGTCAGGACTGCGCGGTTGCCGCCGGCCTCGACCACCTCGACGTCGCGTTCCTCTCGGCGGGGGAGGGGGCGGATGCGGCGGCGCTCGCCGCGGCGACGGCGGCCGAGGGCGTGCCGCTCGTGGTCGTGACGCGGGGTGCCGAGGGCGCGCTGGGCTTCGACGGCGAGTCGACCTGGGTGCAGCAGGCCGTGCCCACCACGGTCGTCGACACCACCGGGGCGGGTGACAGCTTCATCGCGGGCTTCATCGCCCGGCGGGTCGGCGGAGGCGGGGTCGCCGACGCTCTCGCGGGCGGGGCCGCGCACGCCGCCGAGACCTGCACCCACCCGGCCGGCTGGCCGCACCCGCCCGAGACGACGGTTCCGACCCCGAACCCCACCACACCGACCACCGAGGAGACCCGATGACCGAGCAGGCTGCAGCCGAGGCCTACGCCGCGATCGACGCCGCCGTCGACGAGTTCGCCGACGAGGCCACCGATCTGCTCACGCGACTCGTCGCCGTGCGCAGCGTGAACCCGCTCCAACCGGGCGTCGACGGAAGCCTCTACACGGGTGAGGAGAAGCGGGCGAACGAGGTGCTCGCCGATGCGCTCGGGCCGCTCGGCTTCACCATCGACTGGGTGGACGCGGCGGAGGGCCGCCCGAACCTCGTCGCGGTGCTCCCGGGGAGCGGTGGCGGGCGCTCCCTCGCTCTCAACGGGCACATCGACACCGTCTCGCCCCAGGCCGGCCGGTTCGACGACCCGTGGACGGCGGTGATCGAAGACGGCTGGCTGTACGGTCTCGGTGCCACCGACATGAAGGCGGGCCATGCCGCGATGTGGCTCGCGGCCAGGGCGTTGCGGAGTGCGGGCGTCACCTTGGCGGGTGATCTGCACATCCACTCCGTCGTGGGCGAGGAGACGATGAGCCATGAGATCGGCACCACGGCCGTGCTCGAGGCCGGCTATCTGGTCGACGGGGTCATCGTTCCCGAGCCCACCTCGACGGCACCCGATCTGCTGCGCGTCGCCAACGCGGCGGCCGGGAACCATCTCTTCTCCGTGACGGTGCGCGGTAAATCCACGCACTGGGCCTCGCGCAACCTGGCGATCCGTGCCGGCGGGCCGGGCGACGAGATCGGCGTGAACGCGATCGACAAGGTCGTCTACGTCTACGGTGCGATGCGCCAGCTCGAAGAGCAGTGGGCGTTCACGAAGACGCATCCGAGCTTCCCCGCCGGAGCCTTCATCATCCACCCCGGCGTGCTGCGGGCGGATATCGGGGTGGAGGCCGCTCCCTACTTCCCCGACCGGGCGCGCATCGACTATCTCCTGTCGTTCCCGCCGGGGTACACCTCCGACGAGATCGCGACCGAGGTGGAGGAGCACATCGCGCTCGCCTCGCGACTCGATCCGTGGTTGCGCGAGCATCCGGTGGAGTTCACCTGGATCGACTCCTGGCCCCCGGCCTTCACCGACCCCGAGGGCGAGTTCGCGAGATCGGTGATGGCGAGCCGGACCGGGCTCGCCGCCGTCGAGTCGGCCGTGCCTCAGCTCGACGCTCCCGTCACCGCCGCCGCGCAGTCCGACGCCAACTTCTACGAGGCCTACGGCATTCCGGCGCTCGTCTGCGGCCCGGGCGACGTGCGGGTGGCGCACGCCGCCGACGAGCGCGTCGCGCTTGCGAACATCGCCCTGGCGGCCCGGATGATCGCCCGCGCCGCCGTCGACTGGTGCGGTGTCGGAGCGGCCGGCGAAGCGGGCACTGAAGCGCGCATCGACAACAGGTAGGACATTTGCCATGGTTGTCAGACGAATGACCCCTACACTGGGTCTGCACGGGCGCTGTCGGCGCCGCGGAGGAGGGCTGCCGTGAACGCTGCGAAGAACGCGGAGGCGAAGCGGGCTCCCCTTGCCCACAAGCTGAAAGACGATCTGCTCGAGCTCATCGCGGCCGAGGAGCTCACCCCCGGCGACCAGCTGCCCACCGAGCCCGAGCTCGCCGAGCGCTTCGGCGCCTCGCGGTCGACGGTGCGGGAGGCACTGAAGCTGCTCGAGCAAGACGGGCTGGTGAACGCCATCCAGGGCCGTGGCCGGTTCTTGTCGGCTCTCGGGGCGATGAGCATCGAACGCCCGGTGACGATCTACGAGAGCATCACCGAGATGCTCGAGGGCCTCGGCTACGCGGTGACGAACGTGGTGCTGAGCGTCTCCGAAGACGTCGCCGACGAGCACATCGCCGACCAGCTGGGCCTCCAGCCGGGCGACCCCGTCATCAGGCTGGTGAGGCTGCGGCTCGGCAACGACGAGCCGATGGTGTTCAGCATCAACATCATCCGCCGCGACAGCCTGCCTGGGCCGCTCGCCTACCGCGACTGGGGCATCTCCATCACGAGCGCCCTCGAGGGCCACGGTCACAGCATCGGATCGTCGATCGCCCGCATCAGTGCCGCGAACCTCCCCGCCGAGTACGCGGCCAAGCACGACCTCGAGCGGTACGACCCGTGGCTCCTGGTCGAGGAGACCTGCCTCACCCGGGAGGGCCGGCGCGTGCTCTACGCCCTCGACTACCACCGCAGCAGCGAGATCGCGTTCAACGTCATCCGTCGTCGCTGACGACGCGCTGCCCCTCCTCTTCTTCCTCCTCCGCCGGCACAGCCGGCCCGACGACGGGATCGTCACCATGCTCATCCGTGTCTCCGCCGCGCCCAAGAACTATCACTGGGGCTCTCGCACCGCTCTGCCCGCGCTGTTCGGCGAGGAGCCCACCGGGGAGCCGCAGGCCGAGCTGTGGTTGGGTGCGCATCCCGACAGCACCACCACCTTCACCGAACGGGTCGACGGTCTCCCCGACACCCTGAACGACTGGATCGCGCGCGATCCGCAGCGCGCGCTCGGCGGCGACCGCACCCGCCTGCCCTTCCTGCTCAAGCTGCTCGCGGCGGAGAAGCCGCTCTCCATCCAGGCGCACCCCACGCTCGAGCGCGCCAGGGCGGGGTTCGCCGACGAGGAGGCGCGAGGGGTTCCGCGCGACTCTGCGAGGCGCAACTACCGAGACGAGTGGCACAAGCCCGAGCTCATGGTGGCGCTGCGCCCCGGGTTCACGGCGATGTGCGGCTTCCGGCCGGTCGCACGCACGTTGGAGCTGCTGCGGCGGCTCGAACTCGCCGCCGCCGCGGCGGGTGAGGATGCCGGTGCCCGCCTCATCGCCGACCAGCGCGAGCTGCTGGCGACGGGAGGCCTCGGAGAGGTGGTCGGTGCGGTGCTGCTCGGCGATTCGGGGCCGCTCGTTCGGGCGTTGGTCGCGGCGGCCGGGTGCGTCGACGACGAGGAGTGGCGCGCCGAGACGCGGCTGATCGCCGACCTCGAGCGCCACTACCCCGGCGACCCCGGTATCGCGGTAGCGGTGCTGCTCAACGTGGTGAGGTTGCAGCCGGGGGAAGCGCTGTACCTTCCGGCCGGCAACATCCACGCCTACGTGGATGGTCTCGGTGTCGAGATCATGGCGGCCAGCGACAACGTGCTGCGCGGAGGCCTCACCACGAAACCCGTCGACGTGCCCGAATTGCTGGCCGTGCTCGACTTCGCCGAGATGCCCGTGCCGTTCGCCCCCGCGGTGCCACGGGGCGGGGTGCTCAGTGAGTACGAGGTGCCGCTCGACGACTTCCGTCTGCTGCGACTCGAGCCCGGCACCGCGCGGGTGAATCTGCCCGAGGCGGCGATCGTGCTGGGGGTGGAGGGCGCGACCTCCGTCACCGACGCGTCGGCGACGCGCGAGCTCGCGCCGGGCGGGGCGGTGTTCGTGTCGCCCGACTCCGGCTCGGTCGACGTGACGACCACGGGGCTCGCGTTCGTGGCCACCAGCGGGCGCCGACCCTAGCACCGTCGGGGCGCATCCGCTCGGATGGGGTCTCAACGTTCGTCGAATAGCGTGCCGGGATGACTGCCACCACGGGAACCACCACAGTCCGGACCGCTGGATCGTTGGCCGCGGTCGTGCTGACGGCGGTAGCGCTGAGCGCCTGTGTCGGGCCGGGCGACGACGGGGGTGAGGCGGGCGGGTCCGCCGCGAGCGCGACGGCGGCGCCGACGTCGGCGAGCCCCACTCCGACGATCGATCCGCGGGCCGACGAGGAGGAGGCGCAGCTGCCGTTGCCCGCCGACGAGATCGCGAAGTGGGCCGCGGAGGCCGTGCCCGCGGCGGGGTCGCCGGGGCATCGCACCACCTCGTCGGGCTGGATGAGCGAGCACTCGGCCCAGCAGCTCACCTCGACGAACACCACGCTCGAGGCGGGGAGCTACCAGCTGCAGTTGGCCTGCCGGGGGGAGGGCACGATCACCGCGAGCGTCACGACGGTCGACGGCGCGTCGGCGGGGGAGGGGACGGTGTGCAGCAATGCGACCATCGCCTTCGACGCGACCATCCCCGAGCAGGGGCTCGTCACGACGCTCGTTCACGACGGGGCGCCGTCGATCTACGCGCTGTCGGTCGTGCGGGTCGACTGAGGTCCGGTCGTGCGGGTCGGCTGAGCGCGGCGCCTCGCCGCCGCAGCATCGCGACCGCGTCCGGGCGCTGGTTCGGCGTTCAGACGATCGCACCCACCATCGCATCGCGGCGCAGCTGGTCGTGGGTGGCGTGGAACTTGCCGTCTTTGGTCCACCACGCCTCGTGCCCCGCCGCATCCGGATTCTGCTCGACCACGACGGGCCAGTGCTCCTTGATGTTCTTCACGTAGTAGCGGATCTCGTCGCCGACGGTGCGCTTCTCCAGCTTCGGGGAGGCCTCGAGCTGGTCTTCGGTGGGTTCGTCCATGCGCCTTATCGTAGGTCGGCGCCCTCACACCGCGGGAAGCACCACGGAGAAGACCGTGCCGGGGCTCGCCACGTCCGCGCCGCCGCCCGCCGGCTCGTCGTCGGTGATCGACACCGTGCCCGCGTGGGCCCGCACGATCGACGCGACGATCGCGAGCCCGAGGCCCGATCCGCCGGCGTCGCGGGAGCGCGACTCGTCGAGCCGTACGAAGCGTTCGAACACGCGCTCGCGGTCGGCGACAGGTATGCCGGAGCCGTCGTCGGCCACCCTCACCTCCGCGCGTCCGTCGACCCCCCGGCACCCCAGCGCGACCGTCGTGCGCGCGTGCCGTGCCGCGTTGTCGCCGAGATTGCGCAGCATCCGCCCCAGCATGCCCGAGTCGCCGCGCACCCGTGCCGCACCGACGCCCGAGGTGTCGATGCGCAGCCCCGGGTGGGCCGCGCGCAGCCGCGCCGCCTCGGCGAGCACGAGGTCGTCGAGATCGACCTCGTGGGCGTCGGGTCGCAGCGCGCCCTCGTCGGCGCGGGTGAGCAGCAGCAGGCCGTCGACGAGCGCGGCCATGCGCTCGGACTCCTCGGCGACGGTGTGCGCGAGGCGGTCGGGTGGCAGGGTTCCCGGGTAGTCCCGCGCCACCTCGGCCGTCTGGCGCAGGGCGCTGAGCGGGGAGCGCAGTTCGTGCGAGGCGTCGGAGACGAAGCGTCGCTGGCGTGACTGGGCCTCGTCGAGTCGCGCGAGCATCCGATTCATGGTGGTCGCGAGTCGGGCGAGCTCGGCTGAGCCCTGCGGCACGTCGAGGCGGCGGCCGAGGTCGTCGGCGGTGATGCCGTCGGTGGCGGCACGGATGCGGTCGACCGGTCGCAGGGCACGGCCCACCGAGACGAAGGTGATGACCGCCATCAGGGCCACCAGCAGCGGCGCGGCGATGGCGAGCAGCACGATGGTGGTCGCGACGGCGTCGGCGCGGACGCCGTCGTCGACGCCCACCACGAGGAGGCCGTCGTCGGTGGAGCCGGCGGCGAGGACGAGGCGATCGTCGTCGCCCGGCACGGGGACGGTGCGGCCGAGGAGGTCGTCGGGGTCGGTGGAGCCGTCGTCGGTGTCGACGAGGGGCCTGGTGTCGTCGAGGTCCTCGCTCGCGGCCACGACCGTGCCCTCGCGGAGGAGCTGCGCCCATCCGTCGGTCTCGGCGAGGGCCGTCGGGCCCTGGCGCTCGAGCAGGGACTCGACCCGGTCGAGTTCGGTCTCGGCGGCCTGCACGGCCTGCTGGTGGAGGCTGAGCGAGAGCGCCACGGCGAAGCCGCTGCCGCCGAGGGCCACTGCCGCGGCCATGACGAGTGTGGTGATGAGGGTGATGCGGCCCCGGAGGGTGCGGGGGCGGGTGCGGGGGCGGCGCGGGTGCCCCCGGTCGCGCTGGGTGTGCGGGGCGCCCGGGCCCTGCGTGCCGCGCGCCTCGGCCGCGCGCTCCCGCGGCTCAGCCATCGGCCCGCAGCCGGTAGCCCGACCCGCGCAGGGTCTCGATGGTGGAGCGCCCGAACGGCCGGTCGATCTTGTTGCGCAGGTGTCGCACGTAGACCTCGACGATGTTGGGGTCGCCGTCGAAGTCGAAGTCCCAGACGGCGCCGAGCACCTCGGCCTTCGACACCACCTGACCGGCCCGCGAGACGAGGAACTCGAGCACGCTGAACTCCCGGGTCGTGAGCTCGATCGGCGTGCCCGCGCGCTCGACGCGCTTGCTCGCCGGGTCGACCGAGAGGTCGCCCGCCGTCAGCACCACGGGCCGCTCGGTGGCCCCGCGACGGATGAGGGCGCGAAGCCGGGCGAGCAGCACCTGGAACGAGAACGGCTTGGTGAGGTAGTCGTCGGCGCCGGTGTCGAGCGCCTCGACCTGATCGAGGTCGCCGTCTTTCGCGGTGAGCATGATGACGGGGGTCCAGTCGCCCGCCTGCCGCAACTCCTCGCAGACGCGGAATCCGCTCTGCCCGGGGAGCATGATGTCGAGCACGATCGCGGCGTACGAGTTCTCGCGGGCGAGCCACAGCCCGTCGACCCCGTTCGTCGCCGTGTCGACGGCGAAACCCTCGGCTTCGAGGCCCGACTCGACGGCCCGCAGCAGGTTGAGTTCGTCGTCGATCACGAGGATGCGCATCCGATCTCCCTCCCTCCGCCGTTCTCACGCTACCGGCGAGGGGCGGGGTGCGCCCGTGCGCGCCCGCCCCTCGCACCCCCTCAGGGGGCGGTGGTGGTCGCCGGGGTGGGCGCGGGAGCGGGAGCGACGACGTCGTCGTCGAGCTCGACCTTGACCACGGCGAACGCCGCGTCGAGGTCGACCTCCCAGTACCGTCCGTCGTCGGCCCGCAGCTCGAGCTCGAACCCGTCGTCGTCGCGCTCGGCGGTGACGACGGAACCCCCGTCGATCTCGGCCAGCGCGACCTCGCTGGCCCGCTCGAGGTCGGGCCCCGTCAGCGCGTCGGCGGCGTCGACGGTCTCGACCGACCCCTGCCCGCCCGCCCGGTCGTCGCTCCCGTCGAACTCGAACCCGTCGGTCGCGGCGTACGCCACCCCGGTTCCGCCGAGCAGCAGCACTCCCGCCACCACGGCTCCGCCGATGATCATGGTCTTCTTCCGCATCTCGTCCTCCTGAGGAATCGTCTCGGTGAAACCCCACGATCCCCCACCCCCGCTGAAGCCAGCCTGAAGCGGGCCCGCCCCCGCGCCCCCGCGCCCCCGCGCCTCGGGCCCCGCGTCCCGCGCCTCGGGCCCCGCGCGTTAGTCGCACAAAGTGCTCCTTCAGCGCGCCAAAGCAGCACTTTGCCCGACCAAAGCAGCCAGCCCGCCCTTCTGGGCCTCCCTCTTCAGCTGCGCGAGCATCCAACCCCGCACGTTAGTCGCGCGAAGTGCTCCTAAAGGGCCCCGAGGGAGCATTTTGTGCGACTAACCCAGGCAGCCTCCCCGCGCGTGCGACCACCCCCGACCTCGCGCGCATCCTGTCCCGCGTGTCAGTCGCACAGAGTGCTCTTGAAGCGCCCCAGAGGAGCAGTTTGCGCGACTAACGCGGGTCGCGCGCTTGCGCGCACCCATGCCCGCGCGAGCGCGCTCTGCGTGCGAGGGGTCAGCGGCCGGAGAGCACGCGCACGAAGTCGGTGAGGAAGGCCTCGCGGTCGACGTCGAGTACGACGAGGGTGTCGGGGGCGGGGTCGGAGGGCCACGAGACGGGGAGGCCGTTCGCGGTCTGCATGAGGTGGGCGCGGGTGAAGAAGCCGTCGGAGGTGATGTTCACGGGGCCGCTGACGGAGGAGGTGATCCACTCGGGCTGCACGAGCAGCGCGGCGGCGAGGCCGTCGTGGGCGGGCGAGACGCGGCGGCCCCAGGAGTACTGGTAGAAGTCCATGTACGCCTCGAGCACCTGCGCCGAGAAGGTGCCCCACTCGGTGCCGGCGCGGTGCAGCGCCTGCACGGCCTGCTCGTCGACGATCGTTCCGGCGGTGACGTTCACGCCCACCATCACGAGCTGGTTGCGCGGCGCGGCGAACACCCGGGCCGATGCTTCGGCGTCGTTGTGGATGTTCGCATCCACCATCTGCACCGTGCCGAGCGGCGGGAAGGGGCCCGAGCCGCCCATGATGACGACCGAACGGTACAGCGTCAGCAGGTTCGGCTCGATCTCGAGCGCCAGCCCGAGGTTGGTGAGCGGTCCGATCGGCAGCAGGTCGTAGTAGCCCGGGCGCGAGCGGCCGAGCTCGACGAGCAGCTCCGCCGACGACAGCGGCGACAGGTTCTTCGGCTCGATCGGGTCACTCCACAGATCGCCGAGGCCGTCGACGCCGTGCACGTGCGACGCGATGCGCGGCTCGCCGTCGATCGGGCCTGCCGCGCCGCGCGCGACGAGAGTGTCTTCGAGACCGGCGACCTTCAGCACACGCGCGATGTTGGTGAGCGCCGCCTCCACGGGCGTGTTGCCGTACACCGAGGTGATCGCCGAGATCTCGGCGTCGTCGCGCCCGGCCAGGTAGAGCAGCGCGAGGGCGTCGTCGATGCCGGTGTCGGTGTCGAGCACGATGTGCCGCACGCCGTCGGCGGGGGCGGATGCGGCGGTGGCGCCGACCGGCGACGCGGCGGGGGCGGATGCGGCGGCCGAGCCGGCGGCGGATGCGGCGGAAGCGGATGCGGAGTCGGTCATCGGGTGGTCCTCACGAGTCGATCAGGGTGCGGGAGCGGTTGCGGCGGGCGAAGCCGATGCGGGTGAGCACCAGCACCACCAGCGTGATGGCGTAGGGGGCGGCGTCGGTGAGCTGCTGCGGGGCGCCGATGCCCTGCAGCCGGAACCCGAGCGCTTCAGCGGCACCGAACCCGAGGCAGGCCACGGGCAGCCAGAACGGCCGCCCGGCGACCAGCATCACGGCCGCGACGGCGATCCAGCCGCGCCCCGCCGTCATGTTCTCGGTGAACACGGTCACGTTGCCGAGCGCCAGCTGGGCGCCCGCGACGCCGCAGAGGGCACCGCCGACGATGGTGGTCCAGGTCTGGTACGACGCGACGTTCACGCCCAGCGCGGTCGCCGCATCCGGATGCTCGCCGACGCCCCGCAGACGCAGCCCCGCCGGGGTGCGCTTCAGCCAGAACCCCGCGGCGACGATCACCACGAAGGCGAGCGGCACGAGCACGGTCTGGCCGGCGAAGATGGGGCCGATGACGGGGATGTCGCTGAGGAACGCCATCTTCGGCAGGCCCTGCAGCCCGCGCGGAGCGAACGAGCCCGACACGTCGAACAGCACGCTCAGGAGGAAGCCCGTCAGTCCGAGGGCCAGCAGGTTCGTGCCGATCGCGATGATGATCGGGTCGGCCTTCCAGCGCGCCGAGCCCACCGCAAGGATGACGGCGAACAGCGCGGTGCTGACGAGCGCGACGAGCACTCCGCCCCAGGCGCTCCCCGTGTAGTAGCTGCCCGCGACGGCCGCGAACGCGCCCCACAGCATCTGCCCCTCGAGCGCGATGTTGAACACGCCGGCCTGCGCCGAGAGGGCGCCCGCGAGGGCGGCGTAGAGGATGGGCGTGGCGGCCAGCAGCACCGCCGCCACGAAGCTGAGCTCGAACAGCTGCATCAGGCCGAGCTCCTCTCGCTGCGGCGCTGGTCGAGCACGACGCGGAGCGCCAGCACCACGATCACCACACCTTGCAGCACGTCGGAGAGCTGGCGCGGCACGTCGGCCGAGCGCTCCATGGCGGCGCCGCCGACCTGCAGCACGGTGAACAGGATGGCGGTCACGGGTACCAGCAGAGGCCGTCCGCCCGCGAGCAGCGCGGCGGCGACACCGGCGAAGGTGTACCCGGGCGAGATGAGGGCCCCGTCGATGAGGCGGTACGGCGACGACATCACGATGATGGCGCCCACCACACCCGCGGCCGCCCCCGCCGCGGCCATGGCGCCGAGCGCGAGCCTGCCGACGCGCACTCCGCCGTAGGCGCCGAAGCGGCGATTCGCCCCCACGACCCGCAGCTCGTAGCCGACGGCGCTGCGGGAGTCGACCACCCAGAACACGATCATCATCGCGATGATGATGAGTAGCCCCACGTTCGAGTACGAGAAGTCGCCCAGCGCCCACATGCGAGCGCCCTCGGGCAGGCGCGGGGTCTGCGCCACGGCCGAGCCGGCCTCGCCGATCTGGAAGCGCACCAGGTACGACACGATCGCCACGGCGACCGGCGAGAGCAGCAGCGTCGAGATGATGATGGGGATGCCGAACCGGGTGGCGAGCGGCGCGGAGAGGGCTCCAAAGGCGCCCGACACAACGGCCGCGCCGATCACGGCGAGCGGGATGACGATGGGTCCCGGCAGCGGGGCGTACCCGGCGATGAGCGCTGCGGTGAGGCCACCCAGCACGAGCTGCCCGTTGCCGCCGAGGTTGAACTCGCCCATCCGCAACGGGATGGCGGCTGCCAGGGCCATGCCGCAGATGAAGCCCCAGACCGAGAAGGTATAGTCGAGCGTGCCCGGCTCGAGGGCGCCCGACACCACGGCCGTGTAGGCGACGATCGGGTCGAGCCCGGCGGCGAGCATGATGGCGGCGCCGATCAGCAGCGCGAGCACGACCGCTCCGATCGGCACGACCGCGGGGTGCCGCAGGGCGGTGTTCAGGATGCGCGTGGCCGGCCGGGCAGCGCGCGTCGCGCCGGCCGGTGCCTCGGGTGGGGTCGCCTGCGCGTCGGGCGGCGTGGTGGTGCTCATGGGCGGGGGCCCTCGTCTTCGCGGTCGATGGCGGTCTGCACGGGATCGTGGGGCGGGGCGACCGGGCGGGTGGGGTGCGCATCCGGGCCGTCGTGCGCGTGCTCGGTGCGGTCGGCCGCTCCCGCACCGCGCGCTTCGGCCGCGGCCGCTGGCGCCTCGGCCGCAGTCGCCGACTCGGCCGCAGCCGCAGCCGCACCTCGCGCGCCCACTGCGGACGCTGGCGCCCCGGCGGCTGGCGCCTCAGCCGCAGTCGCCGGCTCGGCCGCCGCCGCTTCGTCGTGCGCCGCAGCGCCCGCCATCGCCGCGCCGATGCGCGCGGCCGTGGCCTCGGCGCGCGGGAACTCGGCGACGATGCGGCCCGAGTACATCACCAGCACGCGGTCGGCGAGGGCGAGCAGCTCGCTGATCTCGTGCGACACCAGCAGCACCCCCTTGCCCGAGGCGCGGTAGTCGAGCAGTCGCCCGTGGATCGACTCGATCGCCCCCACATCCACACCCTGCGTCGGCTGCTCGGCGATGAGCAGCGGCGCCCCGTGAGAGAGCTCGCGGGCGATCACGACCTTCTGCGCGTTGCCGCCCGAGAGCGAGCCGACGGTCGCGAGCTCGCCCGAGGTGCGCACGTCGTAGTCGGCGATGAGCTGGCGGGCGCGGGCGCGCTCGGCGCGGATCGACATCCACCCGCGGCCGATGCCCTTCGACGCGCCGATGGGCGGGGTGCGGTGGTGGCCGAGGGTCACGTTCTCGGCGAGCGACATCGTGACGGCGGTGCCCTCACCGCGGCGGTCTTCGGGGATGACGGCGAGGCCGAGGGCGCGGCGGTCGCGCACGCTGCGGCCGGCGACGTCGGTGCCGGAGACGAGCACGGTGCCCTCGTCGGCCGGCACGGTGCCGAGCACGGCGGCGACGAGCTCGTGCTGTCCGTTGCCCGAGACGCCCGCGATGCCCACGATCTCGCCCGTGCGCACGGTGAGCGAGACGTCGTCGACGCTGCGCACGGTGCCGCCAGCGCCTCCGACGCTCAGGCCCGCGATCTCGAGCACTGCATCGCCGGTCGTGCCGGTGCCGGGGTTCTGCACCTCGTCGATCTCACGCCCGGTCATCGCCTGCACGAGGGATGCGCTGGTCACCTCCGCGGTGGCGAACCGCCCGGTCACGCGGCCGTCGCGCAGCACGGTGACCTCGTCGGAGATGGCGAGCACCTCCTGGATCTTGTGCGTGACCAAGACCACCGTGCTCCCGGCGTCGGCGGCCCGGCGGATGACGGCGAACAGCGAGTCCACCTCGCTCGGCGTGAGCACCGCGGTGGGTTCGTCGAGGATCAGGATGCGGGCGTCGCGATGCAGCGCCTTGAGGATCTCGACGCGCTGCCGGGCGCCGGCCGAGAGGGTGCCGACCACAGCATCCGGGTCGGTCTCCAGGCCGTAGCGCTCGCTCAGCTCACGCACGCGGGCGCGGGCGGCGGAGCGGTCGACGAGTCCGCGGCGGCGCGGTTCGGCGCCGTACACCACGTTGTCGGCCACCGACATCGAGACGAACAGCCTGAAGTGCTGGTGCACCATGCCGAGACCCGCGGCGATGGCGTCGAGCGGGCCGTCGAAGGAGACCGGTGAGCCGTCGACCTTGATCTCACCCGCATCCGGTTTCAGCAGGCCGAACAGCATCGACATGAGCGTCGACTTGCCGGCGCCGTTCTCGCCCATCACGGCGTGCACGGAGCCGCGGCGCAGCACGAGGTCGACGCCGTCGTTGGCCACGACGGCGCCGAACCTCTTGCCGATACCGGTCAGTTCGACTGCGGGAACTGCCGGAACCTGCTGTGCTGCGGGAAGGGTCATCCAGCGGTGAGCGGGTCTTGAACCACGATCTCGCCCGAGACGATCTGGTCGCGCACGGCGGCGACCTTCTCGATCACGTCGGGGTGGTCGGCGATGAGGCACTCGGAGTCGGCGACGCCGTCTTCGAGGCCGGTGAGGCCCACGCCGCCCTCGGCGAGGCCGTAGGCGGTGAAGCCGCCGGTCTTGCCGTCGAGGATGTCGCCGACGGAGTTCACGACCGCCACGTCGACGCGCTTGATGGCGTTGTCGACCACGTTGCCGGGGGAGTCGAGGCACTGGTTGGTGTCGACGCCGAAGGCCTTGAAGCCGGTCTCGCTGGCGGCCTCGAAGACGCCGAGATTGCCGCCGGAGGCCGCGGCCTGCACGTAGTCGGCGCCGCCGTCGGCGAGGATCTGCGCCTGCGCTTTCGCGCGGGCCTGGTCACCGAACGGGTTGTCGCCGCCCACGTACTGCACGGCGGTCTTCACGTCGGGCTTCACGCTCTTCGCGCCCTCGAAGAAGGGGTCGACCCAGCGGTGCAGGAACGGGGTGTCGAGCGAGGCGACCACGCCGACGTCGCCCGACTGGGTGAGGAGGCCGGCCTCGACACCGGTGAGGTAAGTCGCCTCGTACTCCTTGAACACGGCGGCGGTGAGGTTCTCGGTGGGGTTCTCGGCCGAGGTGTCGATGAGCAGGAACTGCTGGTCGGGGTAGTCAGCGGCGGCAGCGGTGATCTGGTCGAGCACGCTGAAGCTCACGCCCACGATCACGCTCGGCTTCTCGCGCACGGCGGCGTCGATGTTCTGCTGGATGCTCGTCGGGTCTTCGCTCTCGTAGACGTCGACGCTGGCGTTGTACTTCTCGCCCGCCTCGTTCGCGCCGTCGACGGCGAGCTGCAGGAAGTTGTTGGAGCCGACCGGGGTGGGCGTGATCACGATGATCGACGCGTCGGTGTCGCCGCCTGAGGCGCCGGTGCTCGAGGCGTCGCCGCCCGAGCTGCAGGCGGCGAGGGTGACGAGGAGGCCGGCCGCGGCGGTCGCCGCGAGGGTGCGGCGCGCGAATGAGGGCATGGGAATGTCCTAACGGTGATTCGGGGTGCTGGGTGCAGGGGTGCGGGGTGCTGGAAGCGGGTGCTGGGTGCTGGGTGCGGGTGGTGCGTTCGGGTTGTGCGCGGCACCCGGGCTGACTCGTGGTGGTTTCGGGATGCGGCGCGGCGCCCGCCGGGAGTCGCCTCAGCCGGGAGCCACCCTCAATCCTACGGCGCTCCCCGCACCCCCTCCGCCCCCGAGGTCACACGGCGTCACACGCCCCCTCGCGCCACCCCCCAGGAGTGTCCAAGCCCGCACTCAGGGAGAGCGGGTGCGGGTGGGGCAGGCTAGGGCGATCATGACGAGCTTCGCCCTGAACCTGCTGTTCGCCGCGACCCTCGTGGGGCTCGCGGTGGTGGGGCTCGTGCGTGCGGGGGTGGCGGGGGCATCGGCGCGACCCTCGCGCGTGGGTGCGCCGCTGCTCGCGGTGGTGTGGGCGCTCGCCGTGGGGTTCATGACGCTCCGGCCTGGATCGGGTCTCGGCGTGCGACTCAACCTCGTGCCACTCCTCTTCGACGGCACGGGGTCGGCGATCGACGCCGTGCTCAACCTCTTCGTGTTCGTGCCGCTCGGTGTGCTGCTGGTGGCGGCGGGAGTGCGCTTCGCGCCCACGTTCCTCGTCGCACTCGGGTCGACGCTGGCGATCGAGATCACCCAGTACGCGATGGATGCGGGCCGCACCGCCGACATCAACGACATCATCACCAACACGGCCGGCGCCTGCCTCGGCTGGGCGGTCGCATGGTCGGTGCGGGCCGCGGCAAGTCGCGCGGCGACCCCGACATCGGTCGTGCTGCAACGGCCCTAACGGCCGTTCCGCGGCGCACGGACCCGCAATCGCCGCGGCACCCGCGCGGCCGCGCTCGCCGCGCCAGCGCCCGCTACACCGCCTCGAGGATGACCGCCGCCCCCAGCCCGCCGCCGCCGCAGATGCCCGCGGCTCCCAGCGACCCGGGCCCCGCAGCCGCGAGTTGGCGCGCGAGCGTGCCGACGATTCGCGTGCCCGACGCCCCCACGGGGTGCCCGAGCGCGATCGCCCCGCCGTGCGCGTTCACGATCGCCGGGTCGACCCCGAGCTCGCGCGTGGAGTGCACCGCCACCGCCGCGAACGCCTCGTTGATCTCGATCGCGCTCAGCGCCGACGCCTCATGCCGGGTCTTCGCGAGCGCCGCCGCGATGGCGTTCGACGGCTGCGCGTGCAGCGACACGTCGGGCCCCGCCACGAAGGAGTGCGCGAGCACACGCGCGATCGCCTTGATTCCCCGCGACGCCGCTGCGCTCTCGCTCATCAGCACGAGGGCGGCCGCGCCATCCGTGATCTGCGACGAGTTGCCCGCCGTGATGGTTCCGGATGCTCCGAAGGCCGGCCGCAGACCCGCGAGCGACGAGGCGGTCGTGTCGGCACGCAACCCGTCGTCGGCCGTCACGACCGTCGACCCGCGGCGTCCGGGCACCGAGAACGGCACGATCTCGCCGGCCTGGAACTCCTCCGACGCGGCGAGGCGCTGGTGCGAGGAGGCGGCCCATTCGTCCTGCTCCTCGCGTGAGATCGAGAGCCCCTCGTTGCGGCTCTCGGTCGAGGCGCCCATCGAGCGCTTCTCGAAGGCGTCGGTGAGGCCGTCGTGGTCGAGCAGGTCGACGAGTTCGATCGATCCGTAGCGCTTGCCCGCCCGCGAGCCCGGCCAGGCGTGCGGGGCGAGGGTCATCGACTCCTGCCCGGCGGCCACCACGATGTCGGCCTCCCCGGTCTCGATCAGTCGCACACCCGACACCACGGCCTCGGTGCCCGAGAGGCACACGGCGTTCAGCGTCATGGCCGGCACGGTGAGCGGGATGCCCGCCCCCGCCGCCGCCTGACGGGCCGGGTTCTGCCCGGCCCCCGCCTGCAGCACCTGCCCGGCGAACACGCGGTCGACCTCGTCGGCGGCCACCCCGGCCCGCTCCAACGCGGCGCGGATGGCCGCCGCACCCAGCTCGGTGGCGGGAACGGTGGCGAACTGCCCGGTGAACTTCACGAACGGGGTGCGGGCGTAGCCCACGATGACGGCGCTCATGCCGGTGCTCCTTCTGTGTCGGCGGTGACAGCACTCAGCACAGTCTCGTCGAGATCGACGCCGAATGCCGCACCGGTCTTCGCGCGCACCTCGTCGACCGTCACGCCGGGCGCTGTCGCCCGCAGCACCAGCGCGCCATCCGTGACGTCGAAGACGGCGAGGTCGCTGATGATGCGGTCGACCACGCCGGCGCCCGTGAGGGGCAGGTCGCAGCGCTCGACGATCTTCGGGGAGCCGTCTTTCGAGAGGTGGTCGGTGATGACGATCACGCGCGGGGTACCGGCGACGAGGTCCATGGCGCCGCCCATGCCCTTCACGAGCTTGCCCGGGATGGTCCAGTTCGCGAGATCGCCGTTCCCCGCGACCTGCAGCGCACCCAGGATGGCCTTCGCCACGTGCCCGCCGCGGATCATGCCGAACGAGGTGGCCGAGTCGAAGTAGCTTCCGCCGCCCAGCAGGGTGACGGTCTGCTTGCCGGCGTTGATGAGGTCGGCGTCCTCCTCGCCCTCGTAGGGGAAGGGGCCCATGCCGAGCAGCCCGTTCTCGCTCTGCAGCGTCACGTTCACGCCGGGCGGAAGGTGGTTCGCGACGAGGGTCGGGATGCCGATGCCGAGGTTCACGTACTCACCGTCGCGCAGCTCGGCGGCGGCGATGGCCGCCATCTCGTCCCGTGTCCAGCTCATGACGCGATCCTCTCCGTGGTCGCGGCCGGGGCGGCCGCTCCGGCCGGGCGGGGCCTCACCGTGCGCTGCTCGATGTCTTTCACCCGCGGCCGCGCCGTCACGAGGCGCTGCACGAAGATGCCGGGGGTGACGACGGTGTCGGGGTCGAGCCATCCGTCCACCACCTCCTCGGCCTCGGCGATGGTGAGCCGGCCCGCGGTGGCGACGAGCGGGTTGAAGTTGCGGGCGGTGTGCCGGTAGACGAGGTTGCCCTCGCGGTCGGCGCGGTGCGCGTGCACGAGGGAGACGTCGGCCACGATGCCGCGCTCGAGCACGTAGGTCTCACCGTCGAACTCGGCGAGCGGCTTGCCCTCGGCGACGGGGGTGCCGACGCCGGTCTTCGTGTAGAAACCCGCGATGCCCGCCCCGCCGGCGCGGAGTCGCTCGGCGAGCGTGCCCTGTGGCACGAACTCCACCTCGAGCTCGCCGCTGAGGTACTGGGCGGCGAACAGCTTGTTCTCGCCGACGTACGAGGCGATCACCTTGGCCACTTGACGGTTCTCGAGCAGCACGCCGAGGCCCTTGCCGTCGACGCCCATGTTGTTCGACACGATGGTGAGGTCGGTGGCGCCGGTGTCGCGCAGCGCCTCGATGAGGTCGCTGGGGTTTCCGCTCAGACCAAACCCGCCGACCGCGACGGTGCTCCCGTCGGTCACCGCCTCGTGCAACGCTTCGACGGCTCCCGGCCACAGCTTCGACATTCGGCACTCCTTCGTGTCCATCTGGTGGTCACCTCTTCAGATGTGTCGACCGTATGTCGGGGCTTATTCTGGGTCAATCGCGCGCGCATCCGCTCTCTTGCAGTGTGGTCGACGGATGCGCGTATGCTCACCATATGGACAAGCTGAGGCGCGCAGATGGCTGAGGCGGTTCAGGGCGCGCAACTGGTATCGCGGGTGAGTCGTGTTCTGAAGGTCGTGTCGGAGTTCCCTGACGGTGTCACGGCCTCCGCCGTCGCGCACGCCACGGGCTTCACCCGCCCCACCACGCACCGCCTGCTGTCGTCGCTCGCCGCCGAGGGCTTCGTCGACCACGACACGGCGCACGGCCGCTGGTTCCTCGGGCCGGAGCTGTACCTGCTCGGGTCGCTCGCGGCCGACCGCTACGACATCACGGATGCGGCGCGCGAGAGCGTGCGCATCCTGGCCAGGGAGACCGGCGAGAGCGCTTTCTTCTCGGCGCGGCGCGGCAACGAGACCGTGTGCCTGCTGCGCGAGGAGGGGAGCTTTCCGGTGCGGTCGTTCGTGCTGTACGAGGGGGTGCGGTTTCCGCTGGGGGTGGCGTCGGCGGGGCTCGCCATCCTGACGTTCCTTGGCGACGACGAGATCGACGGGTACCTCGAGGCATCGGCGCCCGCGCTCGAGGAGAGGTGGGGGCCGCAGCACGCGCCCGACGCGCTACGGTCGCGCATCGCGGCGACCCGGGAGACGGGGTACGCGGTGAACCCGGCGCTCATCCTCGAGGGGAGCTGGGGCATGGGCGCTGCGGTCTTCGACGCCGCCGGCCGTCCGGCGTGGGCGCTGTCGCTCACCGGCATCGAGTCGCGCTTCCGCCCCGACCGCCGCCCCGAGCTCGGGCGCCTCCTCCTCGACCAGGCCCACACCATCACCCGCCGCCTCAGCGCCCCGCGCTGACCCGCGCTTGCCCGCGCGTGGGGCAGGCCCAGCCCGCCGCTCCTGGTCGCGCGAAGTGCTCTCCCGAGGCCGCGAAGCGACACTTTGCGCGACCAACGTGGCGGGCGGGCCGCGCCTAGACTCTGGGCGTGCCCCGCATCGATCTCCACGACATCGCCGATGCGCGCCTCGCCGACTTCGCCCGCGCCACCGATGTCGCGCTGAAGAACGTGCGCCGTCGTGAACCGGGCCGCGAGCACGGGCTCTATCTCGCGGAGTCGCTGCTGGTGTTCGAGCGGGCGCTCGCCGCCGGACACCGCCCCCGCTCGGTGCTGGCGCTCGAGAGCGCGGCCGCCGAGGCCCTCGACGCGCTCGCCGCAGCCGGACACCCCGACACCCCGGTCTTCGTCGGCTCCGACGACCTCCTCGCCGAACTCACCGGCTACCGCCTGCACCGCGCCCTGGTCGCCTCGATGTCGCGCCCCGCACTCCGCCCCGTCGACGAGCTGCTCTCCGCCCCGGCGGCGAACCCCGCTGGCGACCCGACCACCGACAGCGCGGCCGGCGGCGCGCGGCGGATCGTCGTGGTGGAGAACGTGGTCGACCCCACGAACCTCGGCGCGATCTTCCGCTCGGCCGGGGCGATCGGCGCCGACGCGGTGCTGGTGACGCCGCAGTGCAGCGATCCGTACTACCGGCGCGCCATCCGGGTGAGCATGGGCACGGTGCTCCAAGTGCCCTGGACCCGCACCGGCCCGTGGCACGAGCTCGCCCCGCAGCTGCACGCGCGCGGCTTCCACATCGCGGCGCTCGCCCTCACTCCGGATGCGGTGAGCCTCCGCGACTTCGAACGCCGCCTCCCCGAGCGGGTCGCCCTGGTGCTCGGCGCCGAGGGCGACGGCCTCACCGCGGAGGCGCTGGCCGCTGCCGACACAGTGGTGAGCATCCCGATGCTGCACGGCATCGACTCGCTCAACGTCGCCGCCGCGAGCGCCGTCGCGATGTGGGCCGTCTCGGGCGACCGTTAGCGCCGCCGCCATCCGCGACTCGACCCGCCGCACTCACGACCGCGAACCCACCGACCCGGCGCGTCGCCCGCGTCGGCCCGCGCGTGGGCGCCGCCCGCGCATCCGCTCGCTACGGCCGGCGGGTGTACTCGTACGAGACGCGCTTGCCGAGGATCGTCACCTCGAGGATGGCCTGGTACTCCACGATCTCCTCGTGCCAGGTCGGGATCTCGAGCCACCCCGTCGCGGTCTCGGCGCTCGAGGTCCAGAACTGCGTGAACCCCTGCGGGTAGGCGACGTTCCAGTCGTTGGTCTCCCAGCCCACGCCGATGACGTCGCTGAACCCCGACCCGGTCACGTCGATCTGGAACAACGTGCGCATGAAGTTGCTCTCGGCGGTCGTGATGGTGATCTGGTCGACGAAACGGGGTGTGGGCGGGAGTGGCGAGGCGGCAGCCGCCGGTGCGGCGGCGGCGAGTGCCACGACGGGAGCTGCCCAGACCGCTCCGACGACGGTGCGGCGGCTGAGTTCGTTCGGCACGTGATCCCCTTCACCCTGCGACGAGACGTCCCGGAACACCCGCCGGGTCGCGTCGAGCGTACTGGCGCGTGCGCCAGGCTGCCGGGGGCGTAGGTAGTTCTGCTGGTCGCGGGTTCGCGCCGACCTGCACGGAGCCGGCCTACTCCTCGCCGATGTCCTCGTTCCACAGCTCGGGCGAGGCGGCGATGAACCCCGTCATGAGGGCCACGCACTCCTCGTCGTCGAGCACGTCGACGGTCACGCCGCGGGAGCGCAGGTAGTCCTCGCCGCCGGAGAAGGTGCGGTTCTCGCCCACGATCACGCGCGGGATGCCGTACAGCAGGATCGCCCCCGTGCACATGTCGCACGGCGACAGCGTCGTCACCATGGTGGCCCTGGCGTAGACGGATGCGGGCAACCGTCCCGCATTCTCCAGACAGTCGGTCTCACCATGGAGAGTGGGCGAGCCCTTCTGCACGCGGCGGTTGCGGCCCACCGCCACCACCTCGCCGTCGACCACGAGCGCCGCACCGATCGGGATGCCGCCCTCCGCGAGCCCGGCCCGCGCCTCGGCGATCGCGTGGGCGAGGAACCCGCGATCGCGAGCGAGGCCCGCGCCAGCGCCGCCCCCGCTCACGCCTCGAGCCCGTCGAGATACCGCAGCAGGATCCCCTCGCGCAACGCCCACGGCGACACCTCGAGCTCCTCCACGTCGTACAGCTTCATCACCGAGTGCAGCACGATCGCCCCCGCCACGATCTGAAAGGTGCGGTCGGGCGTGATCCCCGGCAGCGACTGCCGCGCCTCGGCGGGCAACTGCCCGAGCCGGGGTATCCAGTCCTTCAGGTCTGCCCGACGCAGCGTGCGCCGCTCCTCCCCGCCGGCCGACGCCGAGCTCGAACCGGCAAGGCGCGCCAGCGACCTGATCGTCTTCGACGACCCGACCACGTGCTGGAACGGGGGCATCCCTTCGAACAGCGGCAGCGCATCCGCCCTCATCACCTGGCGCGAGTGCGCCCGCAGCTCGAGCATCTGCTCGGGTGTCGGCGGGTCGGCCGGGAAGAACTGCACGGTGGTGCGGCCAGCTCCGAGCGGCAGTGACACCGCCACCTCGGGATACTCGTCGGAGCCGGCCGCGATCTCCAGCGACCCCCCACCGATGTCGAACAGCAGGATGTTCCCCGACGACCACCCGTACCACCGCCTGATGGCGAGGAAGGTCAGCCGCCCCTCGTCCTCACCCGTGAGCACGCGCAGCGCCACTCCGGTGGCAGCCTCGATCTCGGCCAGCACCTCGGCACCGTTGCGGGCCTCGCGCAGGGCTGAGGTGGCCATGGGCAGCAGCTCCTCGATGCCCTCGCGCCTGGCCACGGCCATCGCCGCCGAGATGGCCTCGACGATCGCGGCGACACCCTCACGGCTGATGCCGCCGTCGGGCTCGAGGTAGCGCATGAGCCGCAGCACCGACTTGTGGTCGGCGGCCGGCACCGGCCGCGCGCCCGGGTGGGCGTCGACCACCACCAGATGGACGGTGTTGGATCCCACGTCGAGCACTCCGAGTCGCACGCTCCGACCCTACCGGCCCACCAGGTTCCGGATGCGCGCCCCGCTCCCGCACGCGCCCCACCTCCGTAGACTGGTCGCGTGCCAGTGAATCAAGACCTGGTCGGGCGCGAGTTCGACAAGACGACCCCCTACCTGGTGGGCCGGGAGAAGGTGCGCGAGTTCTCCCGCGCGGTCTTCGCCTCGAGCCCCATCAACCTGAGCGTCGAGGCGGCCCGTGACGCGGGCTACGCCGACGTCGTGGCACCGCCCACCTTCGCCATCGTGGTGCAGCAGCTCACCCTCGACCAGCTCTTCGCCTCCGAAGACGCGGGCATCGAGCTCACCCATGTGGTGCACGGCGCGCAGCAGTTCAGCTACTCGCGGCCGATCGTGGCGGGCGACGAGCTCACCGCGCAGCTCGCGGTGACGAGCATCAAGACGCTGGGCGGCAACGCCATGCTCACCGCCGAGACGGCGATCCACGACGCAGCAGGCGAGCACGTGGTCACCGCGACCTCGACGCTCGTGGTGAGGGGAGACGCATGAGCATCGAAGACCGCATCGCCACCGCAGAGGCCGTCGCCGACGCGGCGGGCGGCGACGCCACCGTGCAGGTGTTCACCGTGGGCGAGGTCGTCGCCGAGGCGCGCTACCCGCTCAGCCGGGAGTCGCTGGTGCGCTACGCCGGTGCCTCGGGCGACTTCAACGCCATCCACTACCGCGACGACGTGGCGGCCGAGGTCGGCCTCCCCGGCGTGCTCGCGCACGGGATGCTCACCATGGGCCTCGCGGTGCAGCCGGTGGTGGAGTGGTTGGGCGACCCCGCCCGGGTGCTCGACTACCAGGTGAAGTTCACCCGGCCCGTGGTGGTCGACCCCGCCTCGGGCGCTGAGATCGCCGTCTCGGCGAAGATCGGGCATCTCGACGAGGAGGCGGGCACCGCCCGCATCGACCTCGTGGTCACCGTCGACGACACCGCCGTGCTCGGCAAGGCGCAGGTGCGCGTCAGGCTGCCGTGACCGCTGTCGAGTTCGACGCGGCACTCGCGCCGTTCACCACGCTGCGTGTCGGCGGTCCGGCCGAACGGCTCGTCACCGCCCGCAGCGAGCAGGAGCTGCTCGACCTCGCCCGCGAGACCTGGAGCGACGGCGGCGACTGGTTCGTGCTGGGCGGCGGCTCGAACGTCGTCGTCGCCGACGAGGGCTTCGAGGGCACCGTCATCCGTGTCGCCACCGAGGGCATCGCACCCGTCATGTCGAAGGTCGGCACGGTGCGCGTGCGCGTGCAGGCCGGCCACTCCTGGGACGCCTTCGTCGCCCACGCCGTCGAGCAGGGCTGGAGCGGGGTCGAGGCCCTCTCGGGCATCCCGGGGTCGGTGGGCGCCGCGCCCATCCAGAACATCGGGGCCTACGGGCAAGAGGTCGCCGACAGCATCGTCTCGCTCGACTTCCTCGACGCGGCCACCGGCGAGGTGCGGCGCATGCCCGTCGACGAGCTCGAGCTCGACTACCGCTCGTCGGTGTTCAAGCGGGGGCTGCGCGGCGTGGTGCTCTCGGTGACCTTCGAGCTGCGCGACGCGGGTGCGGACGCGCGAGCGGGTGCGGGCGCGGGCCCGGATGCGGGCGCTGGCTCGGATGCGCTGAGCGCCCCGGTGCGGTACCCCCAGCTCGCGAAGGCCCTGGGCATCGAACTCGGTGACAGCCTTCCCGTGGCCGAGGTGCGCCGTGCGGTGCTGTGGCTCCGCGCCTCGAAGGGCATGGTGCTCGACGCCGCCGACGCCGATTCGGTGAGTGCGGGATCCTTCTTCACCAACCCGATCGTCACCGAGTCGTTCGCCCGCACGCTGCCCTCCGAGGCGCCGCGTTGGCAGATCGAACCCGACGAGCCCGACCTCGTCATCGCCCTCGAGCCCGAGGGCGACCAGGGCACCGGGGCCGCGCTCGGCGACGACCGGGGCGCGCTGCCCGCGGAGTACCACGTGAAGCTCAGTGCCGCCTGGCTCATCGAGCACGCCGGCATCGCCAAGGGCTTCTCGCTGCCCGGCTCGACCGCGGCGATCTCGTCGAAGCACACGCTCGCGCTCACCAACCGCGCGGGCGAGGCGGGCACTGCCGCCGACGTGGCGCAGCTCGCCCGCTACGTGCAGGCCAGGGTGCAGGGCGAGTTCGGTGTGCTGCTGCAGCCCGAACCCGTCTTCGTGGGCCACACGCTCTGAGCGCCGGTCAGCCCTCCAGCTGCTCCCGGTAGCTCTGCGACTCCCGCACCATCTGCCACCCGGCGTCGTTCTCGGGCGGGGCCCAGCCGAACTCCTCGCCGTCGAAGGCGAGTCCTCCACTCTCGACGGTGCCGATGTAGTCGGCGAGCCAGGCGCGCTCGGTCTCCACCAGCCGCAGTTCGAGCTCGAGACTGTGCGACACGTGCGGCGGCGCGAGACCGCGCGCGACGTAGGCGATCCGGTCGAGCAGCGTTTCGCTCGACGCGGCCCACCGTCGCTCCCGCTCCCGGAGCGCCTCGAGCATCGAGGCGCGGGGGATGAGGGGCGCGAGGCTCAGCACCACCCGGAACGCCGACGGGTCCATGGCGTTCACCGTCACCGTGGCCTCGCGCAGCAGGGTCTGCAGTTCGGCCTTGCCCGCATCCGTCACCGTGTAGACCGCGACGTCGCGCTCGCCTTCGTGCAGATCGTGGCGCTCGAGCAGCCCCTGTCTGGTGAAGGTCGCGAGCATGGAGTAGATCGAGCCGGGCCGGATGTTGGCCCACTCCTCGACGCCCCACGACAGCAGTTCGCGCCTCAGCTGGTACCCGTTGGCCGGCTCGAAGATGCTCGCGACGCCAAGCAGCAGGGCGCGGGTGGTGAGCGTGGCCATGGGCCGAGTATATGAGCGTGCATCGAGTGCGAGGCCCGCATTGACAGCGAGTGTTCAAGTTTGAATAATGGGGCTCGTTGGTTGAACAGGGGAGATCACGTGATCTATGCACGAGGGCTCGCGCGCACCTTCGAGGGGCGCGGGCGGGGCAAGCAGAAAGAGGAGGTGAAGGCCGTCGCCGGGGTCGACATCGACGTCGACGAAGGCGAGATCGTCGGGTTCCTCGGGCCGAACGGCGCGGGCAAGACGACAACCCTCCGCATGCTCACGACCTTGCTGAAGCCCACCGCGGGCTCGGCCACCGTGGCCGGCTTCGACGTCGCCACCGAGTCGCAGCAGGTGCGCCGCAGCATCGGCTACGTCTCGCAGAGCGGCTCCACCTCGCCCGAGGCGCGAGCGGGCGAGGAGATCATGGACCACGGCATGCTCTACGGCATCAGCCAGAAGCAGGCCGAGGCGCGTGGGCGCGAGCTGTTCGGCCAGCTCGACCTCGACGGGCTGTGGGAGCGCAAGCCGCAGGCGATGTCAGGCGGGCAGCGGAGGCGGCTCGACATCGCGATGGGGCTCGTGCACGACCCGAAGCTCGTCTTCCTCGACGAGCCGACCACCGGCCTCGACCCCCAGGCGCGGGCCAACCTCTGGACGCACATCTCCGACCTGCGCACGAACCTCGGCTCGACGGTCTTCCTCACCACCCACTATCTCGACGAGGCGGATGCGCTGTGCGACCGCATCCTCGTCATCGACCACGGCTCGATCGTGGCGAGCGACACCCCCGACGCATTGAAGCGGCAGGTGGCGGGCGACCTCGTGCAGCTCGTCGTGGCCGACCCCGCGCACGGTGCCGCGGCGGCCGAGCTGCTCGGGCGCATTGCCGACGCCGAGCTGGTGGCCGACGGGGCCGCCGTCAGTGCCCGCGTTCGGGGCGCCGGACACGAGGTCGCCGGGCTCATCCGCGCCCTCGATGCCGCCGGCATCGCCCTGGAGTCGATCGAGGTGCGCCGGCCCACCCTCGACGACGTCTTCCTCGACCTCACCGGCCGCTCCCTCCGAGAGGATGCGTAGCTATGTTCTGGCGCGACACCTTCATCGTCTTCCGGCGGCAGCTGCGGCTGGCGCTGCGCAACCCGGCCTGGGTCATCATCGGGCTGGTGCAGCCCATCCTGTACCTGTGCCTGTTCGGCCCCCTGCTCGAGCCCCTCGCGGGAACGCTCGGCGCCGAGAACGCGTACACCCTGTTCGTGCCGGGACTGCTGGTGCAGCTCGGGCTGTTCGGGGCGCTGTTCGCGGGCTTCGGGCTCATCGCCGAGTGGCGGGCGGGCGTCATCGAGGCCGAGCGCGTCACTCCGGCGAGCCGCACGGCGCTGCTGCTCGGGCGCATCCTCCGCGACGTGCTGCAGCTGTTCGTGCAGGGGCTCGTGCTGGTGGGGCTCGCCTTCGCGTTCGGGCTCACCGGATCGATCCCGGGCATGGTGGTCGGGTTGCTGCTCACCGTGCTGCTCGGCGCCGCGTGCGCCGCGGCCTCGAACGCGCTCGCCCTCACCACCAAGAGTGAAGACGTGATGGCGCCCGTCATCAACAGCATCGCGCTGCCGGTGCTGCTGCTCTCGGGCATCCTGCTGCCGATGACCATCGGCCCGGAGTGGCTGCAGGTGGTCTCCGACTTCATGCCCACGAAGTACATCGTGAACGCGATTCGCGAGCTGTTCGTCGGCAACGTGTTCACCATCACGACGATGTGGGGCGTGGTGTGGACGGTCGTGCTGTTCGCCCTCGGGCTGTGGGTGGGAACGCGCACGTTCCGCAAGGAGAACGCGTAGCGGTCAGAGGAGCCGCAGCTCCATCGCGCGCGTCACGGCGCGGGTGCGGTCGGAGACCTCGAGCTTCTCGAACACGTGCTGCAGGTGAGTCTTCACCGTCGCCTCACCGATGAACAGGGTGCGCCCGATCTCGGGGTTGCTGCGCCCCTCGGCCACCAGTCGCAGCACCTCGAGCTCGCGGGGGCTGAGCGACGGAGGAGCGGCGGGGGCGTCGCGCATCCGCTGCACCAGCTTCGTGGCGATGGTGGGTGCGAGTACCGTCTGCCCGTCGGCGACACCGCGCACTCCCGCGATGATCTCCTCCTGCGGCGCGGCCTTCAGCAGGTACCCGCTCGCGCCCGCCTCGATGGAGTCGAGGATGTGGTCGTCGCTCTCGTAGGTGGTGAGCACGAGCACCCGGATGCCGGGGTCGGCGGCGATGATGCGTGCCGTCGCCTGCGAGCCGTCGAGCCCGGGGAGGCGCAGGTCCATCAGCACGACGTCGGGTCGGAGCTCGGCCGCCCGGTCGACGGCGGCGAGGCCGTCGGCGGCTTCCCCCGCCACCTCGATGCCGGGCGCCTGCTCGAGCAGGGCGACGATGCCGCTGCGCACGATGGGGTGGTCGTCGACCACCAGAACCCGGATGCTCATCCCTCGTCCGTTCTGTCGGTGGCAGCGTGGCCGGCCCGGGTGCTATCGGTGCCGGCGTGGTCGGCCCGGGTGCGGTCGGTCCGGGCGCTGCCTGCCACGGTGCTGCCGGCCCGGGTGCTGTCGGTGGCGCCGTGGTCGTCGGCGGTGGTTCGCGCCGCATCCGTTCTCACCGTGGCGACGAGCTCGGTGCCGCCGTGCGCGAGGGCGGCCACCCGCAGCCCGCCCGACACCATCGCCAGACGCTGACGCATGCCATCGAGGCCGAACCCGCCCACGTCGCCGCGGTCGGCGGCCGCGTCGGAGATGCCCACGCCGTCGTCGGAGACGACGAGCTCGACCTCTCCCTCGCCATGCACCGGGCGGCGCAGCGCGAGGCGGGCGTGCGTGGCGCGCGAGTGCTTGCGCACGTTCGCGAGCGCCTCCTGGGCGCAGCGCAGCAGCACCACCTGCAGGTCGCGTGGCACCGCGCCCACGTCGTCGAGGTCGGTGGCGATGAGGATGCCGGTCTCCCGCTCGAAGCTGCGGGTGAGCCGCTGCAGCGCGTGCGTGAGCCCGCCCTCCACGGCGACGGGTGCGGTCGCGGCGACGAGCACCCTGGTCTCGGTGAGGGCGTCGCGCGCGACCTCCTCGATGAGGCCGAGATCGTCGCGCACCGCGCCGAGGTCGTCGCCGCGGTTGAGCGCGCGCTGGGCGAGCATCACCACGCTGGTGAGGTTCTGGGCGATGGTGTCGTGCAGCTCGAGGGCGAGACGCTCGCGCTCGGCGCCCGCGCCTGCCTCGTGGTGCAGCAGGGCGAGCTGGCCCTGGGCGTCGGTGAGCTCGGCGAGCAGCTGCGACTTCTCTTCGCTCTTGCGCATCTCGAGGCTGAACCAGACGCCGATGCCCACCCCGAGACCGAGCGAGATGCCCTCGATCACGACTGCCTGCATGAGCGCGTCAAACCCTCCGCCGAAGCACAGGTAGAAGCCGAGGGCCACCAGCGCGGCGAGCAGCGCGTTGAGCAGGATGGGGCGCACGAGCGGCCGGTCGCTCACGACGACCCAGATCATGGGGTAGGCGATGGCCTGCAGCACCGCCATGTTGGGGGAGAGGGCCGTGCCCACCGCGGTGAGCGCGAACACGGCGGTGAGAAGGGGGGCCGCCCAGCGCGGTTCGGTGAGGCCCCGCTTGCCGACCGTGAAGAAGAACAGCGCGAAGACGACGATGAGCCCGAGGGCCACCGGGGTCGACCAGGGCACGGCGGTGGCGGTGATCGACACCAGGCCCGCGACGAGCACGAGCGCCCCGCCCACCACGATCTGCCACCAACGCGTGTTCATGAGGCAACCCTAGTGAGAGCCGCTGACACGGCCGGTGCCTGCGGTGGCCCGGCCGGTCTGCGGGGCGTGGGCGCGCATCCGCTGGTCATGCGTCTTTCCTGATCCAGCGGAAGGTGACGCGGCAGACCACGACCCCCACCACCAGCCAGAGGCCGAGCACGATCGCGACACCGCCCAGGTTCCAGTCGCCGCCCTGTTCGGCGGCGGCGAAGGCGTCGGGGAGGAAGGCGGCGCGCATGCCCTGGGCGATCCACTTGAGGGGGAAGATGCTCGCCACGGTCTGCAACCAGTCGGGCAGCATGGTGAAGCCGAGGAACACGCCCGAGATGAACTGCAGCACGAGCAGCGGCGGGATGATGACGGCCGTCGCGCTCTTGCCGGTGCGCGGCAGGCGGGAGATGGCGATGCCGAGCACCGCCGAGGTGGTGATGCCGAGCAGGTACACCCAGGCGAAGGTGAGCCAGCTCCCGGCGTCGCTCGGCAGGTCGACCCCGAAGGCGACGCGGGCGAGCAGCAGCAGGAGCGCGACCTGCGCGAGCGAGGTCACGAGCACCTGGCCCATCTTGCCGAGGAAGTACGACAGCACGGGCATGGGCGTTCCGGCAAGGCGCTTCAGCGTGCCGTCACCGCGCTCGATGGCGATGTCGACGCCGAGGTTCTGCACGCCGCTCAGCAGGATGCCTGCCGCGATCATTCCGGGCAGATAGTAGGCAGCCTGCGAGATGGCGGCAGAGCCGTCGGGGCTGCGCACCTCGCCCAGGCTGTCGAAGGCGACCGAGAAGATGCCGAGCAGCACGACCGGGAAGAGGAAGGTGAAGAATACGGTGTCGCCGGCGCGGAAGTAGACGGTGACCTCGTAGGCGATGCGGGCGAGGCCGATGCGGAGAGTGCGGAAAGGGCCGAAGCGGGCGGGGGAGGTGGCGGTGCGGGCGGCCGGGACGGGCTGCGGGATGCGCGGGGCGGTCGGGGCGGTCATGCTGCGGTGCTCCCTTGTGCGGTGGTGTTCGCGGAGGCGGCGTCCGCGGAGGTGGCGTCCGCGGCGGCGGTGGCTTCGGGGGTGGTGGCTCGCTCGGCCGTGGCGACGAGGTCGAGGTAGATGTCCTCGAGGGAGGGGCGCACGATCTCGAGACCCTCGGGCTCGCTGAGGCCGCCGCGCTCGGCGACCAGCCGGCTCACCAGCAGACCGGGATTCTCGGTGCGTTCCTCGCGCATCCGGTCGCCGTCGCGCCAGCGCACGATGGGCACGCGTGCCTCGGCGGGCCCGAGGGTGCCGACCGGGCCGATGTCGACGAGCTTGCCGCCCACGATGACCGCGGCGCGATCGCTGAGCTGCGCCGCCTCGTCGAGGTAGTGGGTGGTGAGGAGGATCGTCGTGCCCGACTGCGCCAGCGACCTGATGAGCACCCAGAACTGCCGCCTGGCCTCGGGGTCGAAGCCGGTCGTGGGCTCGTCGAGGAACAGCAGTTCGGGGTTGCCGACGATGCCGAGCGCGACGTCGACGCGGCGGCGCTGGCCGCCGGAGAGCGAGCGGATGCGCGCCCCGGCTCTCTGCTCGAGACCCACCGCCGCGATCACCTCGTCGACGTCGCGCGGGTTCGGGTAGAGGCCGGCGAAGTGCTTGATCTGCTCGCGCACGCTGAGGTTGCCGCTCTCGCCCGACTGCTGCAGCACGATGCCGAGGCGGGCCTTCCAGGCGAGCCTCCCGTGCTGCGGGTCGGTGCCCAGCACGCTGACCTCGCCGCCGGTGCGGTCGCGGTAGCCCTCGAGGATCTCGACCGTCGTGCTCTTGCCCGCGCCGTTCGGGCCGAGGAGGGCGAAGGTCTCGCCGTGGGCGATGTCGAAGGAGACGTCGTCGACGGCGGTGAAGGAACCGTAGCTCTTGCGCAGGCCGGTGACGCTGACGGCGGTGCCCGAGGCGGAAGTTGATGCCATGACTCCATCGTCGCGAGTGCCCGGCCGCGGCACCAGAGGCCGCCGGGGGGAACGAGTGGTCCGCCGGTCGGGGGATGGCGGGCCGCCGCGTTGCAACTGCGTTGAACGGGATGCGCGCCTGCCCCATCCGCTTCGCCGTGATGTATTCTCATGTATAGAAGTGAGGTGCGATCATGTTCGGGAGATTGCGGGAGCGGCAGGCCGCCACGCCCACGCTCAACGTCGCCGTCGACGTGGGCTCGGGGCCGGTGGTCATCTTGCTGCACGGCATCGCGTCATCGTCGGCGAGCTGGCGCACAGTGGTGCCGTTGCTCTCCCCGCTGTACCGGGTGATCGCCATCGACCTCCTCGGTTTTGGCGGATCGCGGGCGGGGGAGGCCGCGACGTTCACGCTCGACGAGCACGTGCAGGCGCTGCACAAGACGGTGCGGTCGCTGCGGCTGCGCGGGCCGTTCACCCTCGTGGGGCACAGTCTCGGCGGCCTGATCGCGGGCCGCTACGCGGCGGTGCACCGCAAGGAGCTCTCGCACCTGGTGTTGGTCTCGCCGCCCATCTACCCGCACCGCCGCTACATCGACGAGCTCGGGCAGCGGTTGCGCGTGGGCGGATACCTGTGGTTCTACCGCTTCGTGCGCGGCAACCAGCTCACCATCGTCAACAACGTCGGCCGGTTCTCGCGCTGGATGCCGAGCGGTTCCCTGAAGATCGACGACGAGTCGTGGGCCGCCTTCTCGCTCTCGATGGAGCACTGCATCGAGACCCAGACCACGATGACCGACCTCGCCCAGGTCTCCGTGCCGATCGATGTCGTCTACGGCGCTCGCGACCAGGTCATCGTTCCCGCCTCCCTCCACCGCCTCGGTTCCATGCACCACGTCGGCCTCCACGAGGTGCCGCGCGCCGACCACCTCATCCGCGAGCCCCTCGCGCGCGAGGTGGCCCGCCTCATCCGCTGACCGCGCAGCCGCGCGCGCTGCGCGCGGCTGCGCGCGCTGCGCGCCTTGGTCGCGCAAACTGCTCGAATGCCCCCGCTTACGAGCATTTCGCGCGACCAAACTCGACGTCATCCTTCTGGAGGTGCAGGTGCGACCCGCCACGCCCCTCTTTAGTAGCGCAAAGTGCTCGTATTGCTGCGTTTGCGAGCACTTTGTGCGACCAATGTGGGGTGACTGATTCATCTCTGCGCGGGGTGTGTGCCGCCCGACCGACTACCGGGCGCGGTACTGAGAGCAGCGACGATCCGATCGGACCGGGATAGTAGGGTGCCGACGGTGACGACCCGGGAGGGTGGGTGTCGAAGGAGGCGGCATGATCGCGGAGTTGAACCGGTTGGTCGAGCTGGTCGAGGAGCGCCTGCACGACGACCTCGATGTGGCGTCGCTGGCGAGGGGGCTCGGCACGACGGAGTACCACCTCCGGCGGATGTTCTCGTCGCTCGCCGGGATGCCGCTGTCGGAGTACATCCGGCGGCGTCGCATGTCGGTCGCGGCTGCGGACATCCTCGAGGGCGGCGACCTGCTGGGCATCGCGGTGCGTTACGGCTACGGGTCGACCGAAGCTTTCGGTCGCGCCTTCCGGTCGGTGCACGGTCTCAGCTTCGTTGACGCCAGGCGAAACGGCGGCCCCCTTCGAACGCAACCGCAGCTCGGGTTCCGCCTGACCGTAGAAGGGAACACCACCATGGAGACCCGCATCACCGACCGACCGGCCTTCCGCCTCGTCGGGCACGCCGCCACCGTGCCCCTCATCCACAAGGGAATCAACCCGCATATCCAAGCCCACATCGCCTCGCTGCCGATGACAGAGCACTCACGCCTGAAAGCCCTGAGCGACACCGAACCGGCCGGCCTGCTTCACGTCAGCGCCGACGTCGACCCCGACTACGCCGAGGGGAGCCCACTGACCTCCCTGCACGGTGTCGCCGTGTCGGACACGAGCCGGGTGGACGATGATCTCGACGTGATCGAGGTTCCGGCCGGCACGTGGGCGGTTTTCCGCGCCGAGGGCGAGTACCCGACCGAGCTGCAGAAGGTGTGGGCGGCGACCGCGACCGACTGGTTCCCGTCCAACCCGTGGCGACTCCGGCCCGGCCCGTCCATCGTCGCGATCCTCGACCGCGCCGACGACTTCAGCACCGCCACCACCGAGTTGTGGCTCCCGGTCGAGCGCGCCGCGTAGGGCGCTTCCCGCTCGTCGTGCAGGTAGCGCGCAGTGCTTGAATGGCGCGCTTTGCGCCTTGAACGCGACCGAACGGGGGGGCCTCAGCCCTGACCGGCGGGTGCGCTGCGCCCGGCTCATCCATGCGGCGCCCCTCTCTGGAACGCTGTCGTTTGCGCATGGGGCGGGACCGAGGCGGTGAATGTGCGAGCAATGCCGCCGGTGAGTTGACGCCCGAGTTCGGGGCGCCGTGGGATGGGGGTCGGGTTCGGGGGTGTCGCGGGTTGGGGGTTGGCGGATGGGTTCGGGTGTGTCGCGGGGTGTCGTGTGGGAGGGCGGGGTCGTGGTACCGGGTGCTGAGTGGGAGGAAGGGGTGGTGTCGCCCGTGGGGGCGGGGCGGGTGTGTCGCGGGATGAGGGTCAGCCGGCGGGCTCGCGGGCGTCGCGGGGTCTTGAGTAGGCGGGCGGGGTGGTGTCGCCAGGCGGGGTGGGGGTGGGGGTGGGGGCGGGGCGTTCGGGGACGAAGGTGAAGTAGGCCCAGGTGGCGAGCGTGAGGAGGGTGACGGCGGCGGCGAGCAGGGCCCAGAGGAGGAGGTCGCCGGCGACCGCATCCCAGGCGTCGCGGTCGGGGGCGATGACGAGGGCGAAGGTGATGAGCGCGGCGAAGGAGCAGGCCGCCCAGGAGCGGGGGAGGGTTCGCCGCAGCTCGTGGCCGTCGAGGAACCGCAGCGGCAACAGTGACACCACGGGACCGGTGAGCGCCGCCATGGCCACGACGGTCAGCACGTCGGCGGCGGCCGAGGCGCCGCCCGCGAGGCTGACGAGCGGCACCGCCGCCGCTGACCCGGGGTCGGAGGAGGTCGCCGACATCGCCCCGGCGAAGTCGCGCAGCGACCCGCTGAGGAGCCACGCGCCGACGCCGGTGAAGAGGCACGCCACGACCCCGGTGCGAAGTGCCCGCGCCGTGGCCAGTCGGCTGAGTCCCGGCGCGAGCGCCACACCCACGACGAGTCCGAACACGAAGCCGGGGGCGACACTGCCGAGGCGCGATGCGACGACAGTGAGTGCGGTCAGCGGTAGCAACCACAGCTGTGCCTCGAACCCGCCGCGCGCACGGTCTCCGGAATGAGCCGTCGTGAAGAGCACCACGACTCCGGGCACCACGCACACGATCGCACTCCCCGCGAGGAACACGGCGAACCAGCGTAGGCCCGTCAGGCCCGTGAAGGCGCCGGGCACGACCGCAGCCCCTATGGCTGCACCCGCGATCAAGGTGCCGGCGACTCCCAGTCGGCGCCTGAGGCGAACTCCAGGCTCAGACGCGGCGAGCTGCTCCACGACCGCGGCCCGCCTCGAGCCCCGACCCGCGATGATCCGGGCGAGGCGTCGCACGGGCGCGGAGCGACGGATGCGGTCGCGGTTGGCCGCGAGAGTCGATTCGAGGATTCCGCCCGGCAGCAGCACGAGCAGGATCACCCCGAATGCGCCCACAGCCGCCCGCGCGTGATCCCCGAGCGACCGCGACCCGATTTCGGTCAGGCTGGGGAGGGCGGCGAGCCCGCTGGGCGGAGCCGTCGGGGCCGTCTCGGGAAGCGCAGCCGCCCCGCGATCCTCACCCGACCGTGCGAGCAGCGAAGCGGCATCGAGAGGGACCGGGGTCGAGGTCTCGTCCGCTCCCCGCGAGACCGCGGCCGCATCCGCCGTCCGCGGAGCGGCTGCACCACCTGAATTCACGCCATCGTCGCGGCCGGGTTCTTCCCCCTCCCCCGCTGAGTCGTCGCCTGATGGCCCCATCGCGCTGAACGGCGGAGCAGTCACCGGCGTCACCGCACCAGGCGAAGAGATGGTCGGGGTCGACGCACCAGGAGACGTCGTGGCGACGGGTGACGGACCGGGAGAAGGACTCGGCGTCGGCGAAGCTGAAGGACCGGGCGTCGGTGACGGACTGGGCGTCGGTGACGGACTCGGTGACGGCGTCGGCCCGAGCGGCACCTCGTCGACGACGAACTGCACCGGCGCACCGGCCGCCGGGTACCCCGTCGCCGCCGCGTACGCCTGCGACGCCACCAACCGGAACGGCCCCGCGCCTGCGGGCACCCCCAGCACCTCGCACCTCCACAGCCCCGCCGCGTCGACGGTGGTGGAGCACCCCGACCCGTCGTCGAACGCCAGCCGGAGCACAGCCCCCGCGTGCCCGCTCCCACTCACCGTCTGGGCGGGCTCGTCGGCCGTGATCGTCGACGTCAGCACGCCGGGCTCGCCGGCATCGCCGTCGATCGTCGGCCCGTGCAGCACGCCGAAGGACAGCACCGAGCTGTCCATCCCGTTGCTCACGGTGACTGGCCCCTCGAAGTCGGGCGGGTCGACGAGAACGCAACTCCAGCTCTCGTCGGCGAGCACCGTCGTCTGGCACAGCTCGACCAGGTCTCCGTCGACGGCGACCGTGACACCAATCGTGCTTCCCGCGTCGTCGGAGCCCGCGAGTTCGATGTCGAAGCTCCCGCCGCCCGGAGGAACCACCACGACCGACCCCGCCGCGGGCGCCACCGTCACGAGCGGGGCCGCAGCCCGCGCCACCGGGCTGCCCGTCAACCCGGTGATCGCCCCAGCTACCCCGACGAGCGCGCCGACGCACACCGCTGCCGCGAGCATCCGGAGCCACCCATGCCTGAACATGAGCAAAACTCTACCGAGTCACGGCCTCACAAAGCGAGACTTCCTCATCAGGACTGCACCAAAGGACGATCGCGCGCCCCGCAGACGGCAAAACTCAGGAGAAGAAGCGCTGCAACCGCGTTACACCCTCCGCCAGCGCCTCGTCTCCGAGCGCGTACGACAGCCGCAGGAACCCGCTCGGCCCGAACGCCTCACCGGGAACCGTCGCCACCTCGACCTGGTCGAGGATGAGGTCGGCGAGTTCGAGCGAGGTCGTCGGCGTCACGCCGGCCCAGCTGCGCCCGAGCAGCCCGCTCACGTCGGGGTAGACGTAGAACGCGCCCTCCGGCAGGGGGGTGTGCACGCCGTCGATCGCGTTGAGCCCCGACACGATCTCCCGGCGCCGCCGGTCGTAGGTGTCGCGCATGACCGCGACGGTGTCCTGCGGCCCGTTCAGTGCGGCGATCGCGGCGCGCTGAGACACGTTCGACACGTTCGACGAGAGGTGCGACTGCAGGTTCGACGCGGCCTTGATGGCGTCGGCGGGCCCGACCATCCACCCGACCCGCCATCCGGTCATCGCGTAGGTCTTGGCGACACCGTTGACCAGGATGGTGCGGTCGGCCAGCGCGGGAACGGCGTCGACGATCGACACAGCCGTCTTCCCGTCGTAGACGAGGTTCTGGTAGATCTCGTCGCTGATGACCCACAGCCCGTGCTCCTCGGCCCACTCGCCGATCGCCTTGGTCTGCTCGGGGGAGTAGACGGCGCCGGTGGGGTTCGACGGCGAGACGAACAGCAGCACCTTCGTGCGCTCGGTGCGGGCGGCCTCGAGCTGCTCGACGGTGACGAGGTAGTCCTGGTCGCTGCCCGCGAACACCTGCACGGGCACGCCGCCCGCGAGTGCGATGGCCTCGGGGTAGGTGGTCCAGAACGGGGTGGGCACGAGCACCTCGTCGCCCGGGTCGAGCAGCGTGGCGAACGACTGGTAGACGGCCTGCTTGCCGCCGTTCGTGACGATCACCTGCGACGGCGACACCTCGACGCCGCTGTCGCGCAGCGTCTTCGCGGCGATCGCCTCGCGAAGCTCCGGCAGCCCGGCCGCCGGCGTGTACCGGTGGTTCTTCGGGTCGAGCACGGCTGCCGCGGCGGCCTCGACGATGTGCTCCGGCGTCGGGAAATCGGGCTCACCGGCGGCATAGGAGATGACGGGCCGGCCTGCGGCCTGGAGGCTCTTGGCCTTCGCGTCGACCTTGAGGGTGGCGGATTCGGCGATGGCGGCGATGCGTGCGGAGATGCGTGCGTGTGTCACGCCCACAAGCCTACTGACTCGGCGCCGGGAGCTACTTCGTGAGAACCGGGAAGGCGTCTGTGAGGGCGCCGAGGATGGACTGCACCGCGATGGCGAGCAGCAGCAACCCGAACACGCGCGTGACGATGCTCATCCCCGTGGGCTTGACGATGCGGGCGACCTGCGGCGCGAAGTACAGCGCGACCGCGATGACGATCGACACAGCGAGGATCATCAGGATGCCCATCCCGTAGTCGAACAGGCTCGAATAGGTCTCTTGGAAGGTGATGACGAGGCTGATCGCCCCCGGCCCCGCGATCACCGGGATGGCCAGCGGCACCACCACCGGCGACTGCTGATCGGTCACCGTCACGATGTTGCTCTTCGCCGTGAGCATCGCCCAGCCGATGGTCGCCACGAGCAGGTTACCCGCGATGCGGAAGGAGGTGAGGTCGATGCCGAAGCCCTGCAGCACCAAACTGCCCGCGACGAGCGAGACCGTGAGCACGGCGAACACCGCGAGCCCGACGAGCAGCCCCAGCCGCTTCTGCCGGGCGACGTCGAAGTCCTTCGTGAGGTTGAGGAAGATCGGCAGGCTGCCGATGGGGTTCGTGATGGTGAGCAGGCCGATCGCGCTCGTCACGAGCGTCGGGGTGCTGATGTCGGTCACGACGTCACCGTAGCGCCTGCCTGGGCACGATGACCTGCTTGACGACGATCAGGATGCTCGCCACGACCGGCACAGCGATGAGCGCTCCCAGCACCCCCAGCAGAGTGCCGCCGACGAGCGCCCCGATGACGACGAGGATGCCCGGCACGTCGACCGCCTTGTTCATCACGCGCGGGCTGAACACATATGCCTCGACCTGCATGTAGACGAGGAAGTAGATGCCGATCGCTATGGCGGTCGCAGGTGAGACGGTGAGGGCGATGAAGGTGATGAGGATGGCGCTGATGATCGTGCCGACGAGCGGGATGAGCGCCAGCAGGAAGGCGACAACGGCGAGCGCTCCCGCGTAGGGCACCTGGATGATCATCATGGCGATGAAGCCGAACACGCCGTTCGTGCCCGCGAGGATGACCTGACCGCTCACGTACTTGCCGATCGACCGCACGATCTGGTCGGTGATGGAGACGACGCCGGCCCGGCGGGAGGCCGGGACGAGCACGTAGAAGCTGTTCTTCACCGCCTCGAGCGACCCGAGGAAGAACAGGGTCAGCACCAGCACGAGGATCCCGCCCGAGATGCCGTTGATGAGCGCGACGCCGATCTTCAGCACGCCGCCACCGAGCGCCGCGAGGTTGTTCGGGTCGGAGAGGAAGGAGTTGAGGTCGCCGAGCAGCTTCTTGCCGTCGACCGACGACCCGAACACGTCGGTGAACCACGTCTGCTCGGTGACGTTCTTGACCGCGCCGGGGAGGTTCTGCAGCAGCTCGGTGGTCTGGTCGATCACCGCCGGGATGACGAGGAAGAACACCAGCACGCCGAAGGCGATCACCATGGCGAAGACGATGACGATCGACCAGCCGCGCGGGATGCGGCGCCGGGTGAGCCAGCGCACCAGCGGATCGAGGCCGAGCGCGAGGAAGAGCGAGGCGAGGATGCAGATCACGACGGTCGACAACTGCACGAACGAGTAGCCGAGCGCGAACGCCAGCAGACCTCCGAGGGTCGCCACGAACCCGATTCTCAAAGCCCCGCTGCGCATCCGCTGCTCCGTCTCGTACCGCCTTTTGCGGTGCTCTGCGATCTGACCTACACTGTCTGTCGGTGGTTGAATCCGCCAAGCTTTTCTATGCCAATTTTTCGGCCCACCCGCTGAGAGCGAGTGTAGCGAAGCCCAGGGGTTCATCTCGCTTAGGGCGGTGGCTCAATTGGTAGAGCAGCGGTCTCCAAAACCGCAGGTTGCAGGTTCGAGTCCTGTCCGCCCTGCTCCTGTTTGTGAAAGGTACTGACACGGTGGCACGCAAAGTAATCGACGAACCTTCCGAAGACGTCGTCGAGAACGCCAAAAAGGAGCGGGCTGCCCGGCGCAACCCGTTCGCCCGTATCGCCCTTTTCATCCGGCAGGTCTTCACAGAACTGAAGAAGGTCGTCACCCCGACCCGGCGCGAGCTGCTGAGCTACACGCTCGTCGTGCTCGTGTTCGTCGTCATCATGATGGCGATCGTCGTGGGTCTCGACACCCTGTTCGGGTGGCTCGCGGTCGTCGTCTTCGGCGATCCCGCCTGATAGACGCATCCCGACCGAGAGAAGTGGAAACGAATTCCTTGTCTGACGCAAAGCCCGATGAAGCCGGCGTGCCCGCCGATCTCGATGCCCTCCTCGAGGCGATCGACGAGGCGGCCGACCCCGAAGCGGATGCTGTGGTCGACGACGCGCTGAACATCGACAGCTTCGACGAGGCGGCCGCCGTTCTCGACGTGCTCGAAGACCCCGACGCCGCGGAGGCCGACCAGCCGATCGACGGCGCGACCGAGGCCGTCGAGTCGTCGATCGACGACGAGGCCGAGGCGGGCGACGAGCCTGAGGTCGACCCGTACGACGCCTTCCGCGCCGAGCTCCGCACCCTGCCGGGCAAGTGGTACGTCATCCACTCCTACGCCGGCTTCGAGAAGCGCGTGAAGTCGAACATCGAGAGCCGCAAGACCTCGATGGGCATGGAGGACTTCGTCTTCCAGGTCGAGGTTCCGATGGAAGACGTCGTCGAGATCAAGAACGGTCAGCGCAAGCTGGTCACCCGCGTGCGCATCCCCGGCTACGTGCTGGTGCGCATGTTCCTCAACGAGGACAGCTGGTCGGTCGTGCGCCACACCCCCGGTGTCACCGGCTTCGTGGGCAACTCGCACAACCCCACCCCGCTCCGCTTCGAAGAGGCCTTCAACATGCTGAAGAGCCTGGTCGAGGTTCAGGATGCTCCTGCCGCGAAGTCGTCGGCCGCCAAGGGCGGCAAGGCTGCTGCCCGCACCGTGCAGGCCGAGGTCGACTTCGAGATCGGCGAGACCATCACCATCAAGGAGGGCTCGTTCGCCGGGCTCCCCGGTTCGATCAGCGAGATCAAGCCCGAGAGCGGCAAGCTCACCGTGCTCGTCTCCCTGTTCGAGCGCGAGACCCCGGTCGAGCTCAGCTTCGACCAGGTCACGAAGCTGTAGGCGTCACCGCTTTCATCAGCTAAGATATTTCGGTTGCCCTCGCGGGCATCCGTCACACCACTTCGGGGAGAAGCCCCGTGGTGGGAGCGCCGCACGACCGTGCGGTTCGAGAGAGAAGAGAAGATATGGCACCGAAGAAGAAGGTCACAGGTCTGATCAAGCTTCAGATCAACGCCGGCGCCGCCAACCCCGCACCGCCCATCGGTCCGGCGCTGGGTCAGCACGGCGTGAACATCATGGAGTTCTGCAAGGCCTACAACGCCGCGACCGAGTCGCAGCGCGGCAACGTCATCCCGGTCGAGATCACGGTCTACGAAGACCGCTCGTTCACCTTCATCCTGAAGACCCCGCCGGCGGCGGAGCTCATCAAGAAGGCGGCCGGAGTCGCCAAGGGCTCCTCCACCCCGCACACCGTCAAGGTCGCCAAGCTCACCCGTGAGCAGGTGCGCCAGATCGCCGAGCAGAAGCAGGCCGACCTGAACGCCAACGACGTCGAAGCAGCAGAGAAGATCATCGCCGGTACCGCCCGTTCCATGGGCATCACGGTCGAGGCATAAGGAGGAGGCTGACATGGCACAGAAGTCGAAGGCCTACCGCGCCGCGGCCGAGAAGATCGAAGCCGGCAAGTACTACACGCCCACCGAGGCCGTCTCGCTCGCTCGCGAGACCGGCTCGTCGAAGTTCGACAGCACCGTCGAGGTCGCGCTGAAGCTCGGGGTCGACCCGCGCAAGGCCGACCAGATGGTTCGTGGAACCGTCATCCTGCCCCACGGCACCGGCAAGACCGCGCGCGTCATCGTGTTCGCGACCGGCCCGGCGGCCGAGGCCGCCATCGCGGCGGGTGCCGACGAGGTCGGTGGCGACGAGCTCATCGAGAAGGTTGCCGGTGGCTACACCGCGTTCGACTCGGCGGTCTCCACCCCCGAGCTCATGGGCAAGGTCGGTCGTCTCGGAAAGGTGCTCGGCCCCCGCGGCCTCATGCCCAACCCGAAGACGGGTACCGTTACCCCCGATGTGGCCAAGGCCGTGAACGACATCAAGGGCGGCAAGATCGAGTTCCGCGTCGACAAGCACGCCAACGTGCACTTCGTCGTGGGCAAGGCCGGCTTCTCGGAGGAGCAGCTGAACGACAACATCAAGGCTGCTCTCGAAGAGGTCGTGCGCCTCAAGCCGAGCGCCTCGAAGGGTCGTTACATCCAGAAGGGCGCCGTCTCGACCACCTTCGGTCCCGGCATCCCCCTCGATGTGAACGCGATCTAGTTCGTTCCACCGGTTTCACCAAGAAGGGCTCGCCTCGCGGCGGGCCCTTCTTGCTGTGTGGACGCGCGAGCGTGAGTAGTGATTGCTCATAACGCCGCGGTACTGACGGGCGGGACGATGGCGGGGATCCGTATCCCCGACCGAAAGTGACGTTCGTCATGTTCCCCGTTACCCGTACCGCTACGGGCGCCGCCGGTGCCGCCGGCGCTGTCATCGTGCTGGCTCTCCTCGCCGGTGCTGCGCCGGCCTCCGCCGAGCCGCTCATCACCACCCTCCCCGTGTGCCCTCAGGCCCGGGCCAACGTCGGCATCGATCTGGTGTCGTCGCCGGCGTTCTCCCAACCCGATCGCTTCGCCGACGCCTCCATCTCGGCCGGAGCGCTCCCTCCTGGCGTGGTGCTCACCGGCGACTCGGTCGCGGGTGAGCCGTGGACCTTCAGCGGCACGCCGACGACGGCGGGCACCTACTCCTTCACCGTGAAGGGTGCCTACGTCGACTCGGCACCGCTCACCATCGACTGCACCATGGTGGTTGGCGCGTTGCCCGAGCCGGTGCGCATCGCCGGAACCGATCGCTACGACCAGGCGGCGCGGGTCTCCGCGTCGATCTTCTCCGAGGCCGAGACCGTCTACCTGGCCAGCGGTGAGAAGTTCGCCGATGCGCTGAGCGCGAGCTCGGTCGCCGGTATCCACGGTGCGCCGCTGCTCCTCACGCAGTCCGGGACGCTCCCGGCCAGCACCGCGACGGAGCTGGGCCGACTGAAGCCGAAGAACGTCGTCGTGGTGGGCGGTCCGCTCACGATCGCGGATGCGGTGCTCACCGCCGTCGAAGGCTCGACGTTCCATCCCACTGTCACGCGCATCAGCGGGGTGGATCGCTACGACAGCTCGCGCCTCCTGATCGGCGATGGTACTTTCGGCCGCCCGTCGAGCCCGCTGGCGTACCTCGCTGACGGTCGCAACTTCCCCGACGCGCTGGCAGCCTCTCCGGCCGCTGTCACGCAGAACGCGGCGGTGCTGCTGGTCGACGGCTCGCGGACAGCGCTCTCGCAAGACGACAGGGCGGCGCTCGACGGCGCCGGGGTGGCGCAGGTGACGATCGCCGGCGGTCCGAACTCAGTGAGCACCGGGGTCGAGAGCTCGCTCTCCCCGACCTACAACGGCACCCGGGTGAGCGGTGCGAACCGCTACGAGGGCGCTGTCGCGGTGAACGGCGTGTTCACGGAGGCGCGCGTGGCGTTCCTGGCGAGCGGAGAGCTGTACCCCGACGCGCTGAGTGCCGGGCCGGCCGCCGGTCACACCGGTAACCCGATCTACCTCGTGCAGAAGGGCTGCGTGCCGACGAGCGTGCTCGACGACATCGCGCGCATCGGAGCGAAGGAGATCGTCATCCTCGGTGGAGTCAACACCGTGAGCGCGGAGGTGGCGGCGCTGAAGCCCTGCTGAGCCATTCTTCCTCGCGAAGCGCGTCGGCCCGTCGGGTCGGCGCGCTTTCGCGTCTGCGGGAGGTGACTCCTGCACAGGCAGAAAACTGTCCACAGGATGCGATTACTCACGAGGAGGTGCTGGTGGACGAGCGCACAGTAGGGCCCGCGGTCACATCGCCCGCGATTCCTCGACAGAAAGAGAACACTCCGTGGCTCACTCCAACCCTCCCCGCCGGGCGCATCGGGGCGCCGCCGTCGCCCTCGGCATCGCGGCAGTTCTGGCGCTCCCGATGTTCCTGCCCGTCGCCGCGCACGCGGCCGGCGCGGAGCCACTCTGCCCCCAGCAGCAGGCTCTGCGCGGCGTGGCCCTCGATCCGACGCCCGCCCTGTCGGAGTCCGACCCGCACGCTAGCGCATCGATCGCCGCCGGAGCGTTGCCGCCCGGTGTCGTGCTCGCGCCGAACGGGCCCGGTTCGTTCGCCTTCTCCGGCGTTCCCTCGAGCGAAGGCGAGTACAGCTTCACCGTGAAGGTGACGCTCACCGACTCCGCGCCTCGCTCCGCGGAATGCTCGGTCTCGGTGACGGCCGCGCCCACGATCAGCCGCATTCAGGGCAGCGACCGCTATGACCAGGCGGCCCGGGTCTCGAAAGCGTCGTTCTCGTCGTCGGAGCTGATCTATCTCGCGAACGGTGAGAAGTTCCCCGACGCGCTGAGCGCGGGTTCGGTCGCTGGAGTGCACGGCGCTCCGTTGCTGCTCACTCAGGCAGGAGGCGTGCCGTCTCAGACGAAGGCCGAGATCGCGCGACTGCACCCCAAAGACATCGTGGTGGTGGGCGGGCCGCTGTCGGTCGCGCAGAGCGTGCTCGACGGGCTGGCCCGCGACTTCCCAGGCACGACCGTCACCCGTATCGCGGGCGCGGATCGGTATTCGGGGTCGCGGGCGCTCATCACCCACCCGACCTTCGGTGTTCCGCGTTCGCCGTGGCTCTACCTGGCGACGGGGTCGTCGTTCCCCGACGCGTTGGCCGCGTCGCCGGCGGCGATCACGATGAACGCACCGGTGCTGCTGGTCGACGGTGCCAAGTCGACGCTGAGCGCGGAAGAGTACGGGGTGCTCGCCGCCCTCACGGTCACCGGTATCCGCATCGCCGGGGGCACGTCGTCGGTCTCGACCTCGATTGAGTCGACGCTGTGGGGTGGCCCGTGGACGGTCGAGCGGCTGAGCGGAAGCGACCGCTATGCGGGTTCCGTAGCGCTCAACCAGGTGTTCACCTCGGCCCCCACGGTGTTCCTGGCGAGCGGCGCGAGCTTCCCCGACGCGCTGAGCGGTGGTCCCGCCGCCGGTCACGCGAGCTCGCCGATCTACCTCGTGCAGCCCGACTGCGTGCCGGCTTCCGTGCTCCGTGACATCGCACGGGTGAAGGCGAAGAAGGTGGTCGTGCTGGGCGGCCTCGGCACCCTCGGCAAGGGTGTCGACGCGCTGCGCAGCTGCTGATCGACGGCAGGGGCGGGTGCGCTGCCCGCCCCTGCCCGCCCATCGGTCGACACCCCGCGTGCTGGCGGTCGACGGCCGGGGCCTGACGATAGGTTGACAGCATGGTCACACGGGTACGGCGAGCGAGGCCGGAGGATGCGCGGATCGTCTCCGCGGTCGCCGCGGAGACCTTCGAGCTCGCCTGCCCGCCCGGCACCGCTCGCGAAGCGATCGAAGCGTTCGTGTCGACCCACCTCGCGGAGGAGCGGTTCGCCGCGCACCTCCACGACGCGGAGCGAGTCGTCCTGCTCGCCGACGTCGACGGGGAGATCGCGGGATACACCATGCTCGTCGCGGGCGAACCGGCCGACCCCGACGTCGCCGCGGCGGTGACGGGCAGCCCCACGGTCGAGCTCAGTAAGTGCTACGTGCGCGACTCGTTCCACGGCCACGGTGTCGCCACCTCGCTGATGGCCGCGTCGCTCGAGGCGGCGGCTCAGCTGGGCGGGGCGAGCGTCTGGCTGGGCGTCAACCAGCGCAACGAGCGGGCCATCCGCTTCTACGAGAAGAGCGGCTTCGTGCGAGTGGGCACGAAGAAGTTCTTCGTGGGTGACGAACTCCACGACGACTTCGTGCTCGAGCAGCACCTCGACGGGGCGTCCCGACCCCCTAGGTGATGCGCATCACGGTGGGGGAGAGGTCGTCGCCGCGACTCTGATTCCCTCCGATGAAAGCGAGCCCTCATGCACGATCTGTTCGACCTCTTGCGCGGCCGGAGAGCCGGGCCGCAGAGGCTTGTCGCCATGGTGGCCTCCGCGGTCATGGTCCTCACGGGCCTGGGTCTCGTGTCGACGCCGCAAAGCTCGGCGGCGCAGGTCCCGCCGACGACGCACGCGAGGGCGCAACGCTCGGCGGCGCAGGGCTCGGCGGCGAATCTGCTTCGGGCGACGGTGGAGCGCATCGCCGGTGCTGACCGCTACGAGCAGTCGGCGCTGGTCTCCGCTCGCGCCTTCCCGGGCGCCGAGCTCGTCTACCTGGCGTCGGGGGAGAAGTTCGCCGACGCTCTGGGCGCCTCGTCGATCGCAGCGATCCATCGGGCGCCGCTGCTGCTCGTGCAGTCGAACCGGGTGCCCCCGAGCGTCGCCGCCGAACTCGCGCGATTATCGCCGGCGAGCGTCGTGCTGGTGGGCGGGACGGCCTCGGTCGACGACGACGTGCTGGTCGAGGTCTCCCGTGCCGCGGTGGGCGCTACCGTCTCCCGCATCGACGGAGCCGACCGGTATGAGGTGTCGCGTCGACTGCTCACCGACGACCTGGCGGGCGTGCCCGACGCGATGCGCTTGACGCTCGCCTCCGGGCGCGACTTCCCCGACGCCCTCTCCTCAGCCTCCGCCGCGGCGCGACAGCGGGCTCCGGTCGTTCTCGTCGACGGTCTGGCCCCGCTCTCACCCCCGGAACGCGCACTCGTTGACGACCCCCGGCTCACCTCCCTCACCATTGCGGGCGGCACCGCCTCGGTGAGTGCCACGGTCGAAGCTGCGCTCCACTCGCCCGGCCGCACGGTGACCAGGCTGGCGGGCGACGACCGCTACGAGACCTCCGTCGCAGTCAACCGCGCGGCCTACCCTGCCGCGCGCACGGTGTTCCTGGCCAGCGGATCGGGTTTCGCCGACGCCCTCAGCGGTGGACCACTCGCGGCCGCCTCCGCCGCGCCCCTCTACGTCGTCCGCCCCGACTGCGTACCCCGCACCGTCCTCGACGAACTCACGCGGCTGTCACCCTCCACGATCATCCTCCTCGGCGGCACCGTCACTCTCACTCCCGCCGTCGCCTCACTCACACCCTGCCCCTGACCCCGTGCACACCCAAAAAACCGCGCCCCGCGCCGGCCCACCGCCGCAGCCGCAGATCGGTGGAGGCACGCCCCACGTCAGCCCACCCCCGCAGCCGCGGGTCCGCAGCCGCGGGTCGGTGGACGGATGCCCCCACGTCGGCCCAGCCACGCTGCCGCGGATCGGTGGAGGCGCGTCCCACGTCTGCCGCGGGTGGGCTGGTGACATCGTGTCGGCCCGTGAAGGGTCGCGCCACTCCCGTCACGCCGGTGAGGTCCGCCGCGGAAGTGCTCCGAGGGCAGCGGACGCAACGGCAGCGGACGCCATCCGACAGCAGCAGACGCTATCCGACAGCAGCGGACGCCATCCGAGGGCAGCGAACTTCACATGGCAGCGGACGCGATCCGACTACAGCGTGCCCGGAACTGCAGCGGGCTCAGAACGGCAGCGCACCCACCTGCAGCACGAGCTTGCCGCGGGTGTGGCCGGACTCGATGGCGCGGTGGGCGTCGGCGGCGCGGTCGAGGGGGAACACCTCGTCGACGTGCACCCGCACGTCGCCCGAATCGATCAGCCGACCGATCACCGCCAGCGCCGACGCGTCGGGCGACACCTTGTACGAAGTCGCCCGCACCCCGGCCGCCGCCGCCTCCTCGGCGAACCCGGGCCAGCTCCCGCTCGGCACGTTCACGATCAACCCGCCGGGTCGCAGCACGCCGAGCGACCGCGAGCCGGTTTCGGCCACGACGTTGCCCACGAGGTCGATCACCACGTCGACGTCACCCACCTGGTCTTCGAACCGGCCGGCGGCGTAGTCGATCACCGTCGACGCTCCGAGCTCCCGGAGCCACGCCTGGTTGCGCGAGCTCCCGGTCGCGGTCACGCGCGCCCCGAAGTACGCCGCGAGCTGCACGGCGAAATGGCCGACACCTCCCGCACCGGCGTGGATGAGCATCCGCTGCCCTTCGTGCGCCTTGGCCACGTCGACCACCACGCCCCACGCGGTGAGTGCCGCCGACGGCACGGCCGCAGCCTCGATCAACGACAGCGCCGCCGGCTTCCGCGCCACCTGCAGGCTCGGCACGGAGACGAACTCGGCGTACGACCCGGTGCCGCGCGGCGTCGACGTGACCCCGAACACCTCGTCGCCCGGCCGCAGCGGATGCCCCTCGAACGGCGTCTCGACCACCACGCCCGAGAAGTCGTAGCCCAGAACGCACGGGAACGACGACACCGCCGCCGCCACCCCCGCACCGCCACGGGTCTTCGCATCGATCGGGTTGACCCCCGCCGCCGCCACCTTCACGAGCACCTCGGAGTTGACCCGCACGGGCATCGGCACCTCGGCCACGCTGAACACGGAGGCCTCGCCGAAGCCGTCGATCACCGCGGCGCTCATCGTGCTGCCGCGAGTCAGGGTCGAACTCGTCGTGCCCGTCGATCCACTCCACTGCTCGGTCATGCTGTGCCTTCCGTCGCTCTCGATCACGCAAGAAGAGGGCTCGGGCTACCCGCGGCTCTGCGCAGCCTTCTCGGCTGTGTTCCACGCTAGGTGCCGAATGATTCACCGGTGTTACCAACACGTCACTGGGGTGCAAACAAGCGCCGCGCGTCGTAACATTCAGTGACCTCGCGCCCGGAGACCGAGAGAGAGCGGATGCGCAGACCCACCCTCGTCCCCGTTCCCGACCTCCTCGCCGCGGCGCTCCTGGCGCTCGCCGCGGCCACGGCCGCCACCGGGCTCGCCCTCATCTGGGTGGCCCGCCTGGGTGCCGACCGCTTCCTCTACGTGAGCGAGATGGGCGCGCCCGAGGAGCCGACCGCCGGCATCTTCCAGGTCGCCATGGTGCTGGTGTCGCTCTCAGCCCTCGTCGTCGCGCTCATCGCGCCGCGCCTCGACCCCAAGGTGCGCTGGCTCGCCGTCGTGCCGTCGAGCATCGTGCTCGGCGTGGCCGCCGTGTGCTTCGGCATCGCCTCGCAGGTCACCTGCACGCGGTACTGCCCGCTGCCCGTCGGCGACCGCTTCACCTGGCAGGACCTCATCCACACCGGCTGCGCGGTCATCGGATTCGCCGCCGCCGCGTTCGTAATGCTGCAGGCAGCGGTCGATCGGCGCCTGGCGCGTCTGGCGCGGTTCTCACTCGTGGCAGCGATCGTGGTGGCGGTGATCGCCGGGCTCGGCGGGCTGCTCTCATTGCTGCGCTTCGCGACCGAGCTCGGCGGTGTGCTCGAGCTCGTCGCCACGACCGTCGCCCTCAGCTGGCTGGTAGGCCTCGCCGCCTTCCAGGCGGTCGATCGCGCCGCCGCAGCCCGTGGCTCCGCACCCCCGGCCCGCGAGCCAGACCTCGAACCCCACCGCGACACAGCCACCGAGTCGGCGGCAGCCTGACCGCGTTACGGCCGCCGCGTTGGCGGTAGCTTGGCCGCGTTGGCAGCTTGGCCGCGTTACGGCCGCCGCGTCTGCGGCAGCCTGACCGCGACGGCCACCGAGTCGGCGGCAGCTCCACCGCGGCGCAGCCGCAGCCGCAGCAGTCGCAGTCGCAGCCGCAGCCGCAGTCACAACGGGGTCAGCGGGCGCGACGCTCGCCGCGTTCGCCGCGCATCCAGGCGAGCAGTTCGTCGGCGCGCCGCACCAGCAGCTCGATCTCCGACTCGTCGCGCTCGACCCACTGGCAGCGCGGCTCGGCCGCGACGGGCACGAAGTCGCGGTGCTGCTCCCACACCACGAGGGTGCGCTCCGCCCCGAGCACGTACTGCTGCCACCACACCTGACGCAGATACCCACGAGGGATGCGCGACCACGGCTTCGAGGTCGTCTTGATCTCGGCGAGCAGCAGCGTGCCGTCGGCGTCGCAGCGCAGCCCGTCGGGGGTCGCGAGGTGCCGGCGTTCCCGTGCGGCGTGGAACAGCGCGACGCTCGGCTCGATGCCGTGCTCGCGCAGCACCCAGGCCGCGATCTCGGGCTCGCGGTCGCGGCCGTGCTGCGTGAAGACGTTGCCGGTGAAGCCGGTGCCGTGGAACTTCTCCCACGCCACGGTGCGCACGGCCGCGTCGCTCGAGAGGCGCGCGGCGTCTGTCGCGGTGACCCCTCGGCTGCGGGCGCGGAGCCACGCGACCCGGTCGCTCGACTCGGCGACGACCCGGGTGAGGTGCGGTGGGGGCGGGGGCGCGACGTCGAGCTCGTCTTCCCAGGGGAAGGAGAGCATGAGGTCGGTCACCGATCCATTCTCACCCGTCCCGCCGACACCCTCGTCACCCACGCCGCGCATCCGGCACGGACCCCGCGCCGCGCATCCGCCAGCCCACCGGCCCACGCCGCGCATCTGGCGCCGACCCGCCCCGCGCATCCGCCAGCCCACCGGACCACGCCGCGCATCCGGTGCCGACCCCGCCCCGCGCACCCGCTCCAGCACCCGCGCATCCCCCGATTCTCAGACGCATCTGTGTCGCCTCATAGACTCCTCATAGCCGACTGCCAATACTGGGAGTTGTGACTCTCGACGGCTCTCTCCTCTCCGGCTCCGGCAACTCCTCCCAGGCGGCCAAGCAGCCCCGGCTGCGCCGCGCCGACGGCTCGCCGGTGCGGGCGCTCGTCGTCGACGACGAGAACACGCTCACAGACCTGCTCTCGATGGCCCTCCGCTACGAGGGCTGGGAGGTGAAGACCGCGAGCGAGGGGCGTCAGGCGCTCACCATCGCCCGCGAGTTCCGCCCCGACGTCATCGTGCTCGACGTCATGCTGCCCGACATCGACGGCCTTCAGGTGCTCAACCGTGTGCGCGGCGACGGGCAGGAGACCCCCGTGCTCTTCCTCACCGCGAAAGACGCGCTCGACGACCGCATCGCCGGGCTCACCGCCGGGGGCGACGACTACGTCACCAAGCCGTTCAGCCTCGAGGAGCTGGTGGCCCGCCTGCGCGGCCTCATCCGTCGTTCCACCCTCGTCGTGGCCGACGCCGACGACCCGATCGTCACGGTCGGCGACCTCGAGCTGAACGAAGACAGCCACGAGGTCTTCCGCGACGGCGAGCCGATCGAGCTCACCGCCACCGAGTTCGAGCTGCTGCGCTACCTCATGCGCAACCCGCGGCGCGTGCTGAGCAAGGCGCAGATCCTCGACCGGGTGTGGAGCTACGACTTCGGCGGCAAGTCGAGCGTCGTCGAGATCTACATCTCCTACCTGCGCAAGAAGGTCGACGCCGGCCGCACCCCGATGATCCACACGGTGCGCGGTGCCGGGTACATGCTGAAGCCGGCGCTGTGACACTGCGCCGCACGCTCATCCTGAGTGTGCTGGGTCTCATCGCCCTCGCCGGCGTCATCATCGGCGTGGTGAGCACGGTCGCCCTCAACGGCTTCCTGGTGAACCGCCTCGACGACCAGCTGCGCGAGGCCTCGAACCGCACCCTCGGGGCTCTCACCGGCGCCCAGGGCCCGGGCCCCCAGGGTGGGCTCACCCTCGGTCAGTCGGCGGGCACCATGGTGGCGCTCGTCACGGGCGGACAGGCGACGCAGGGCTTCGTGCTCGACGAGAGCGGGGAGGCGCTCGCGCTCACCACCGCCGAGCTGTCGGCCCTCGACGGGCTGACGGCCTCCCGCCAGCCGACCACGGTGACCATCGACGACTTGGGCGGCTACCGCATCGAGTCGCAGGTCATCACGAGCGACGGCGCGATCATCGTCACGGGCCTGCCGCTCTCCGACGTCACGAGCACGCTCTCGCAGCAGATCGTCACCATCGTCGCCGTCACGGTGGGGGCCATGATCATCGCCGGGGTCGCCGGTCTCCTCATCATCAGGCTGGCGCTCCGCCCGCTCGACCGCGTCACCGCGACGGCCACCCGGGTCGCCGAGCTGCCGCTCGACCGCGGCGACGTGGCGCTCGCCGAACGGGTGCCGAACCCCGACCCCCGCTCGGAGGTGGGGCGGGTGGGTCTTGCCTTCAACCGGATGCTCGAACACGTCGCAGAGGCCCTCACCTCCCGGCAGCGCAGCGAGAACAAGGTGCGGCAGTTCGTCGCCGATGCGAGCCACGAGCTGCGCACCCCGCTCGCCTCGATCCGCGGCTACGCCGAGCTGACCCGTCGCACCGCTCCCGAACTGCCGGGGGAGGTGTCGCACTCGCTCGGCCGCATCGAGTCGGAGGCCACGCGCATGACCACCCTGGTCGAAGACCTGCTGCTGCTGGCGCGGCTCGACGCGAAGCCCGAGCTGGCCCTCGACGAGGTCGACCTCTCGCTCGTGCTGGTCGACGTGGTGAGCGACGCGCACGTCGCGGGGCCCGACCACCACTGGGAGCTCGACCTGCCCGAGGAACCCGTCTCGGTCTCGGGCGACGCCCTGCGGCTGCACCAGGTGTTCGCGAACCTGCTCGCGAACGCGCGGGTGCACACCCCCGCCGGAACGACCGTGCGCGTCGGCGTCGCCGCGACCTCCGACCCCGACGGGCGGGAGCTCGCGGTGGTGACGGTGGCCGACGACGGCCCCGGCATCGAGGAGGCGCTGCTGCCCACGCTCTTCGAGCGCTTTGTGCGCGGCGACTCGTCACGCTCCCGTCACGCCGGCAGCACGGGTCTCGGGCTCGCCATCGTGAAGGCGGTGGTCGACGCCCACGGCGGCGAGGTGGCCGTCACCAGCAGGCCGGGGGAGACGGTGTTCGCCGTCGCGCTTCCCCTCATCGCGACGAGGTGAGTGCGTTCGTCGTCACGTGACGAAGAACGATCTGTCAACCCCCTTGGGTGAGAATCCGCTGACCCCTGAACGGGGGTACGGTCGCCAGCATGAACATCCTGCTCATCATCATCGCCGTGATCGCCATCGTCCTGCTGTTCACGGGCGGATTCGTGTCGTCCCTGAACTTCCTGCTCTGGGTCGGCCTCATCCTCCTGGTGTTCGCTGTCATCGTCTTCCTCGTGCGGATGATCAGCGGCAACCGCAGGGTCTAGCCGCTTCGAACCCGCAACGACGACCCGCGCATCCGCGATTTGCACCGGATGCGCGGGTCGTCTATTCTTGTCGAGGCCAAAGACCGCCGGTCGTCTGTGCACACGCTCAGACCTAAAGTTCGCGACAGCGAAGACCTGCGCAGGTGTACGAAGCAAGAATCACAGCATCCGTGCTGTTCTCCGAGCTCCGGCCTCCTGTGCCGGAGCTTTTTCCGTTCTCCCGAACGGCGAGCGCTCAGGTAGTCGTCCCGGCCGACACTATCGATTACTAGGAGCGCCATGGCGAACAAGGAAGCCTCGGTTGCCGAGCTCACGGAACTCTTCCAGAGCTCGACCGCCGTTCTGCTGACCGAGTACCGCGGTCTCTCGGTCGCGCAGCTCAAGCAGCTGCGCGGAAGCATCCGTGAGCACGCGTCATACGCCGTGGTGAAGAACACGCTGACCAAGATCGCGGCGAACAACGCCGGCATCTCGTCGTTCGACGACGAACTCGCCGGTCCTTCCGCTATCGCCTTCGTCCACGGTGACCCCGTGGCCGTCGCCAAGTCGCTGCGTGACTTCGCCAAGGCAAACCCTCTTCTCATCGTGAAGGGCGGTTACTTCGACGGTAACCCCCTGAGCGCCGAAGAGGTCACCAAGCTCGCCGACCTCGAATCCCGTGAAGTGCTGCTGGCGAAGCTCGCCGGTGCCTTCAAGGCCTCGCTGTTCGGTGCCGCCTATCTCTTCAACGCACCGCTGTCGAAGGCCGTTCGCACGGTCGAAGCGCTGCGCGAGAAGCAGGAGTCCGCTTCCTGAGCTCACGCTCGGGTCAGCGGTTGAAGTAACTACCACAACAAGGAGAACATCATGGCAAAGCTTTCCACCGAGGAACTGCTTGAGGCTTTCAAGGAGCTCACGCTCATCGAGCTGAGCGAGTTCGTCAAGGCGTTCGAGGAGACCTTCGAGGTCACCGCCGCCGCTCCCGTCGCCGTTGCCGGCCCCGCCGCTGCCGGCGGTGGCGCTGCTGCTGAAGAGGTTGAGGAGAAGGACTCCTTCGACGTCATCCTCGAGGCTGCCGGCGAGAAGAAGATCCAGGTCATCAAGGAGGTGCGCGCGCTCACCAGCCTCGGCCTCGGTGAGGCGAAGGCACTCGTCGACGGCGCTCCCAAGGCCGTCCTCGAGGGCGCCAACAAGGAGACCGCCGAGAAGGCCAAGGCTCAGCTCGAAGAGGCCGGCGCGACCGTCACCCTCAAGTAGTCTCAGCCCTACTCATCGGATGCCCCGAACCTCGCGGTTCGGGGCATCCGTGCGTTAACGGCGACCCGGCGCTGGAGCGCCGAGGGGTCAAGCGCGGGGGCGGGGTGGGGCGGTGGAGGAGCGCATGACGAGGCGTACGGGGAGGACGGTATGGTTCACCGGGGGTGCCCAGCCGGGCTGCTCGAGCTGGCGGATGACCCAGTCGACGGCCTGCTCGCCCTGGAGGTCGGGGCGCTGCTCGATCGAGGTGAGGCCGAACAGCTCGGCCAGGGGGTGGTTGTCGATGCCGATCACCGAGAGGTCGTCGGGCACCGAGATGCCGAGCTCGCGGGCGGCGAGGATGACCCCGATCGCCACCTCGTCGGCGGCGGCGAAGATGGCGGTGGGCCGGCGCCTCGGGTCGCCGAGGATCTGCTTGCCCACGCGGTAGCCCCCGGGGATGTCGAACGGGGTGGCGGCGTACGACGACTCGTCGTAGCGGATGCCCGCACCGGTGAGCGCCTCCATGTAGCCCTTGAGGCGCTTGGAGTGCACATGGAAGTCCATCTGCTCGTCGACGTCGCCGCCGACGTGCATGATGTCGCGATGGCCGAGCAGCAGCAGGTGCTCGGTCGCTAGGCGCGCCGCCTCGACGTCGTCGATGCTGAGGGTCGGGATGCCCTCCAGCGGACCGCCGATGCCCGCGATGGGCTTGCCGAGCGCGAGCATCCGCTGCGTCTCCTCGGGGGTGATCTCGAGCGTCACCGCGATCACCGCGTCGACGCGTTTGCGCACGAGGAAGTACTCGAACACCCTGGTGCGTTCTTCGGCTGTCTTCGTGACGTTGTAGAGCATGAGGTCGTAGCCGCGGTCGAGCAGGGCGCGCTCGACGCCCTCCAGGATGCTCGCGAAGAACCACTGGCTGATCATCGGGATGATGACGCCCACGTTGTTGGTGCGCCCGGTGACGAGACTCGAGGCGCTGGAGGAGACGACGTAGCCGAGACTCGACGCCGCGGCCTCCACGCGCAGACGCGTGTCGGCCGACACGTAGCCGCGACCGCTCAGGGCACGCGAGACCGTCGCCTTCGACACCCCGGCGAGACTCGCCACGTCTTCGATGCCTGACACGTTCGACCTCCTCGTCTGGAAACGCTTCCAGAATCATAGAGCCTGATGAGGCGATTGTGGAACGGCAGTTGCAGATCGTGCCAGGGTCACGCTATCGTGAGAGCGCTCTCTGCAACCAAAACGTTATGTTCCGGATCACCCGTGATTCGGGTTGTGATTTGCCGAGAGTTATGGAAAGGTTTCCCTACACACGCCCACCGAAGGCACCACTACGGGGGGCGTCCCACACTCAATGAGGAGGAGAAATGCGGTCACTTCTGCACCGCCGCGTCACAGCACCCATCGCGATCGCGACGGGACTCGGGCTCGCACTCGTGGGCTGCTCCGGCGGCGCCGGCGGCGGCGCCGGGGGCAACAGCGCGGGTGAAGCCGACGGCGTGGTCACCGTCTACGGCACCATCGCCGACACCGAAGCGGAGCTTCTCGAGCAGTCCTGGGCGGACTGGGAGAAAGAGAACAACATCGACATCCAGTACGAGTCGTCGAAGGAGTTCGAGAGCCAGATCGGCATCCGCGCCCAGGGTGGCAACCCGCCCGACCTCGCGATCTTCCCGCAGCCGGGTCTGCTCGCCGACCTCGCCTCGCGCGGTTTCATCCAGAAGGCACCCGAGGGTGTCGAGAAGAACGTCGACGAGTACTGGTCGGAAGACTGGAAGGCCTACGGGACGGTCGACGACACCTTCTACGGCGCGCCGCTCATGGCGAGCGTCAAGGGCTTCGTCTGGTACTCCCCGAAGCAGTTTGCCGACAACGGCTGGGAGGTGCCCGGCACCTACCAGGAGATGCTCGACCTCACCGCGAAGATGCAGCAGACCCTCGGCACGCAGCCCTGGTGCGCCGGCTTCGGCTCGGGCGACGCCACGGGCTGGCCGGGCACCGACTGGGTCGAAGACCTGGTGCTGCGCCAGTCGGGCCCCGAGGTCTACGACGAGTGGGTGAAGAACGAAGTTCCGTTCACCGACCCGCAGATCGCCGACGCGTTCAGCGCGGTGGGCGACATCCTGCTCGACCCGAACTACGTCAACGCCGGCTACGGCGACGTGAAGTCGATCAACACCACCGAGTTCGGTGACGTGGCGACCGGCATGGCGCAGGGCACCTGCTCGCTCACCCACCAGGCCTCCTTCTTCGACGGCTTCCTCGTCGACGCCGGAGCCACCGTCGGCCCCGACGCCGACATCTGGGCCTTCGTCACCCCGCCGGTGACCGAGGGCGACACCGCCGTCACCGGTGGTGGCGAGATCGTCGGCGCGTTCTCGAACGACGCCGACACCGTCAAGGTGCAGGAGTACCTCTCGAGCCCCGAGTGGGCGAACAGCCGCGTCGCACTGGGTGGTGTCATCTCCGCGAACAAGGGTCTCGACCCGGCCAACGCGCAGAGCCCCATCCTGCAGCAGGCCATCGAGATCCTGCAGGACCCGAACACCACGTTCCGGTTCGACGCCAGTGACCTCATGCCCGGTGCCGTCGGCGCCGGAACCTTCTGGAAGGGCATGGTCGACTGGATCAACGGCACCCCGCAAGAAGAGGTGCTGACGCAGATCGAGGCCGGCTGGCCCACCGAGTAAGCGGTCCCTCCGCACGAGGCCGCCCGGCGAGAACCGGGCGGCCTCGTCGCACCCCGGGTGTACGGTGTCAGAACGACACGGTATGTCGGGCCTGTAGTGAGTTCAGAGTCGCACTCGAAAGGTTGTCATGTCAGAGTTCCTGCTCTGGGTCGGGGGGCTGCCACCGCTCGCCCAGATCCCCATCGTCGTTCTCGCCTTCGCGGCGGTCGTCGCGCTCATCCTGTTCTTCATCGAGATCGCACCGCGCACCGGGCGGAAGTACACGATCATCCGCCTCGCGGTCTGCATCGTCGCCCCGTTCCTCGCGCTGGTGCTGATCGGTTCGGTCTGGTGGGCGGCGCTCATCGCCGCAGCCCTCGGCCTTCTGTTCTTCTGGCTCGACAAGCGCTCGAAGCAGGGCGCGGGCTACCTGTTCCAGCTGTTCGGCTTCCTCGCCCCGGCGATCATCCTGCTGCTCGTCGGTCTCATCTACCCGACCGTGAAGACGGCGATCGACTCGCTGTTCTCCAGCCGCGGCAACTTCGTCGGTCTCGACAACTTCGTCTGGGTGCTCACCAGCCCCGCGAACCTGAGGGTCATCCTCAACACCATCATCTGGGTGCTCGTCGTACCGGCCGCCTCCACCATCTTCGGTCTGGCCTACGCGGTCTTCATCGACAAGAGCCGCGGTGAGAAGTTCTTCAAGATCCTCGTGTTCATGCCGATGGCGATCTCCTTCGTGGGTGCGTCGATCATCTGGCGCTTCGTCTACACCTACCGCCCCGAAGACCAGAACCAGATCGGTCTGCTCAACCAGGTCGTGGTGTGGCTCGGCGGCGACCCGCAGCAGTGGCTCGCGAACTCGCCCTGGAACACCTTCTTCCTCATCATCGTGCTCATCTGGATCCAGACCGGCTTCGCGATGGTCGTGCTCTCCGCGGCCATCAAGGGCGTGCCCACCGAGCAGCTCGAGGCGGCGGAGCTCGACGGAACCAACGCCTGGCAGAGGTTCATCAACGTCACGGTGCCGGGCATCCGCTCGTCGCTCATCGTCGTCATCACGACGATCTCGATCGCCTCGCTCAAGGTGTTCGACATCGTGCGCACCATGACCGCGGGCGCGAACGAGACCAGCGTTCTGGCGAACGAGATGTACACGCAGTTCAAGAACTTCGAGTATGGCCGGTCGGCGGCCTTCGCCGTCATCCTGTTCATCCTGGTGATGCCGATCGTCATCTACAACGCCAGGCAGATCAAGAAGCAGAGGGAGATCCGATGAGCGCCGTGCAGCCGATCGACCTGCCGGTCGATCCCGAGACCCGCAAGCAGATCCGCGGTGGCGAGAAGGCCATCGAACGTCAGGAGGGCACGGCGCGCCGCACCAAGCGGCGGCTCACCAGCCGCTGGGCGACCGCCGCCGCGCTCGTCATCGCGGTGCTCTGGACCATCCCCACCTTCGGTCTGTTCATCTCGTCGTTCCGCGAGCGCAACGACATCCAGACCACGGGCTGGTGGACGATCTTCGAGAACTGGGGCTTCACGATCGACAACTACGCGGAGGTGCTCCAGTCGGGCAACTCCTCGGTGACGATCGCCTCCTCGTTCGTGAACTCGATCGCCATCACCATCCCGGCGACGCTCATCCCGCTCGTGATCGCCTCGCTCGCGGCCTACGCCTTCGCCTGGATCGACTTCAAGGGCAAGGACTGGCTGTTCATCGGCGTCTTCGCGCTGCAGATCGTGCCCATCCAGATGGCCCTGGTGCCGCTGCTGTCGCTGTTTTCCCGCGGTGTCGCCGTCGGTGACGACTGGATCTTCTCCGGCATTCCGTCGAACGGAACCTTCTCGCAGGTGTGGATCGCGCACACGATCTTCGCCCTTCCGCTGGCGATCTTCCTGCTCCACAACTTCGTGTCGGAGATCCCGCGCGAGGTCATCGAGGCGGCGCGCGTCGACGGCGCGGGCCACGGGCAGATCTTCTTCCGCATCATCCTGCCGCTCACCATGCCGGCGCTGGCGTCGTTCGCGATCTTCCAGTTCCTCTGGGTGTGGAACGACCTGCTGGTCGCCCTCATCTTCGCCGACGGTGCGGTGGCGCCGATCACGAAGCTGCTGGCCGAGATCACGGGGTCGCGCGGTCAGGACTGGTACCTGCTCACCGCCGGCGCGTTCGTCGCGATCGTGGTGCCGCTCATCGTGTTCTTCGCGCTGCAGCGGTTCTTCGTGCGCGGGCTGCTCGCGGGCTCGACCAAGGGGTAGCGCGTATCACGCGTTCAGAAACGCACACGTCGCAGCATCCGGCTCCTTGTGGGGCTCGGATGCTGCGACGTTTGCGTTTTCGAACGGCCCGGCCGTGCGGTGCGGTCCGCGATTCCGCCGTGGGAGGAACCCGACGGCGGGGTCGGTGGCGCGGCGTAGGGTGAGCCCATGAGTGGCATGGGTGGTGGGCGGATGAGCGCGGTCGCCGCCGCGGGCGGGGCCGGCAGGCCACGGGGCGGCCCGGGCGGCGGCGGGCGGGTGTCGTCGAGCGACGCCAGGGCGCAGCGCGCCGCGAACGCCGAGGCGCCGAAGGTGCCGCACCTGCTGCGCCGCATCTCCGAGCTCTTCACCCCGTACAAGGGCGAGCTCATCGTCACCGGTGTGCTCGTGCTCATCGGCGCCGCGCTCACCGTGCTCCCGCCCCTGCTCACCGAACAGGCATTCGACCTCGGGCTGTTCCCGGCCTCGGGCACCCCGAACATCCCCGTGCTGTTCGAACTCGTGGGCCTCATGGTGCTCATCTGGGTGCTCGGCGCCGCACTCGGCGTGTGGCAGACCTACCTCACCGCGAAGGTCGGCAACCGGGTGATGGGCGATCTGCGCATCCGTCTGTTCTCGCACCTGCAGCGCATGGAGCTCGCGTTCTTCACGCGCACGAAGACGGGCATCATCCAGTCGCGCCTGCAGAACGACGTGGGCGGGGTGGCGAACGTGCTCACCAACACGGTGTCGAGCGTGCTCGGCAACACCGTCACGGTGATCGCGGCGCTCGTGGCGATGCTGCTGCTCAGCTGGCAGCTCACGCTCGTGGCCGTGGTGCTCATGCCGCTGCTCGTCTCGGTGCAGCGGCGGGTGGGGCAGGTGCGGGCGCGCATCGCCTCCGAGACCCAGGAGTCGCTGAGCGACATGACCGCCATCACGCAGGAGACGCTCAGCGTCTCGGGCATCCTGCTGGCGAAGAGCTTCAACCGCCAGGGCGCCGAGGTGGCGCGCTACAGCGACGAGAACGACAACCAGATCGGCCTGCAGGTGCGGCAGCAGATGAGCGGGCAGTGGTTCTTCGCCATCGTGCAGATCGTGCTCTCGATCGTCCCCGCTGTGGTCTACCTCGCGGCCGGGTACCTCATCGCCGGGGGCGTCGACATCACGGCGGGCACCATCGTGGCGTTCTCCACCGTGCAGGCTCGGCTCATGTGGCCCCTGCTCGGGCTCATGCGGGTCGGCCTCGACCTGCAGACCTCGGGGGCGCTGTTCGCCCGCATCTTCGAGTACCTCGACCTGAAGCCCGCCATCGTCGATGCTCCGGATGCGGTGTCGTTGCCGAGGTCGCGCTCCGCCGGCCGGGTCGAGTTCGCGCACGTGGGCTTCGTCTACCCCGACGGCGAACCCGAGCATCCCACCCTCGACGACGTGTCGTTCGTGGTGGAGCCCGGCCAGTTCGCGGCCTTCGTGGGGCCGTCGGGAGCGGGGAAGACGACGGTGTCGTACCTCGTGCCGCGCCTCTACGAGGCGACGAGCGGCGCGGTGCTGGTCGACGGGCACGACGTGCGTGACCTGCGGCACGAGTCGCTGGTCGACCGGCTCGGCATCGTGTCGCAGGAGACGTACCTCTTCCACGCCACGATCGCCGAGAACCTGCGCTACGCCAAGCCCGACGCCACCCAGGCCGAGCTCGAAGACGCGGCGCGGCGGGCGAACATCCACGAGCGGGTGATGAGCTTCCCGCTCGGCTACGACACGGTGGTGGGGGAGCGCGGGTACCGCCTCTCGGGCGGCGAGAAGCAGCGCATCGCCATCGCCCGCGTGCTGCTCAAAGACCCGGCGGTGCTCATCCTCGACGAGGCCACGAGCGCCCTCGACTCGATCTCGGAGCGCGTCGTGCAAGACGCCCTCGACACGGCCGCGCGCGGGCGCACCACCATCGCCATCGCGCACCGGCTCTCGACGGTGGTGGGGGCCGACGTCATCTTCGTCGTCGATCGCGGCCGCATCGTGGAGTCGGGCACCCACTCCGAGCTGCTCGCGCGCGGGGGAGCCTACGCGAGCCTCTACGAGCAGCAGCTCTCGAGCGCCTGAGCCGGCTCGGGGGTAGCTTGGGCGCATGATCGGAAAACTCGACGCCATCGCTCTGGACTGCCCCGACGCCCGTGCCCTCGCGGGGTTCTACGCCGAGATTCTCGGGCTTTCGATCGCGGAGGACTCCGAGGACGAGTGGGTCGAGCTCACCGGCCCGGGCTCGGCCGACGGCGACCGCCCCGTGCTCGCCTTCCAGAAGGTCGACGACTACCGGGCGCCCGAGTGGCCCGGGCAGCTCGTGCCGCAGCAGCTGCACCTCGACATCCGGGTCGACAGTCTCGACGAGGGTGAGAGGGCGGTGCTGGCGCTCGGTGCCACGGCGACGGGCGAGCAGTACGCCACCTGGCGGGTCTACCTCGACCCGGTCGGGCACCCGTTCTGCCTGGTGTCGTCGAACGGCTGAGGCATCGGCTGCAGCCTGACGCGTCGGATGCGGGCTGACGCCGCCGCCGTCGGCGCACGCCCAGCCCGCTGGGCTACACTGGAGGGGTGTTCGTGATTCCCACCTGTTGTCGTCGCTGAGCGACGACCCTCCCTGACAGACCGGATCGTCACCCGCCCCCAGCCGCCGCTCTCGCTGCGTGCCGCATCCGTTCCCCGGATGCGATCGGTGCGAGACACATCCAAGGACACCTCACATGAAGTACGCCAACAGCGTCATCGACCTCGTCGGCAACACGCCCCTGGTCAAGCTCAACTCGGTCACCGAGGGCATCGCCGCCACGGTGCTCGTGAAGGTCGAGTACCTCAACCCGGGCGGCTCGTCGAAAGACCGCATCGCCACCCGCATCATCGACGCCGCCGAGCGCGAGGGGCTGCTGAAGCCGGGAGGCACCATCGTCGAGCCCACCTCGGGCAACACCGGTGTCGGCCTGGCGCTGGTGGCGCAGCAGCGCGGCTACCGCTGTGTGTTCGTGCTCCCCGACAAGGTGGGTGAGGACAAGCGCAACGTGCTCACCGCCTACGGCGCCGAGATCGTCGTGACCCCCACCGCCGTCGCGCCCGAAGACCCCGACTCCTACTACTCGGTCTCCGACCGCCTGGTGCGCGAGATCCCCGGTGCCTTCAAGCCGAACCAGTACGCCAACCAGAACGGGCCGCTCAGCCACTACGAGACCACCGGCCCCGAGATCTGGCGCGACACCGAGGGCCAGGTGACGCACTTCGTGGCCGGCGTCGGCACCGGAGGCACCATCAGCGGCACCGGCCGCTACCTCAAAGAGGTCTCCGACGGCAGCGTCACCATCATCGGCGCCGACCCCGAGGGCTCCGTCTACTCGGGTGGCACCGGCCGCCCCTACCTCGTCGAGGGCGTCGGCGAAGACTTCTGGCCCACCGCGTACGACGGCTCGGTGGTCGACGAGATCATCGCCGCCAGCGACGCCGAGTCGTTCGAGATGACCCGTCGCCTCGCCCGTGAAGAGGGTCTGCTGGTGGGCGGCTCGAGCGGTCTCGCGGTGGTCGCCGCGCTCAAGGCCGCTCGCGATCTCCCCGCCGACGCCGTCGTCGTGGTGCTCCTGCCCGACGGGGGCCGCGGCTACCTCGGCAAGATCTTCAACGAGAAATGGATGCGCAGCTACGGTTTCGCCGACGAGAGCGACGGCTCGACCGTCCGCGACCTGCTCGCCGGCAAGGGCGACGGTCTCCCGGCGCTGGTGCACACGCATCCGAGTGACACCGTTCACGACGCCATCGAGATCATGAGTATCTACGGGGTGTCGCAGATGCCCGTGCTCTCGGCCGAGCCGCCCGTGGTGATGGGCGAGGTCGTCGGCTCGCTCGACGAGCAGACCCTGCTCGACAAGGTGTTCACCGGCGAGGCCGCCATGACCGACAAGGTCGGCGACTTCGTGGGCTCCGCGCTGCCGCTCATCGGCATCAACGAGTCGGTCGCCTCGGCACGTCAGGCGCTCGCCGCGACGCCCGCGCTGCTCGTCTCCGACGACGGCAAGCCCGTCACCGTCATCACCCGTCAAGACCTCCTCACCTTCCTCAGCGAAGCCTGACCTGCGAAAGGCAGAACCTCATGGCCATCCAGCAGACCGAGAACTTCGAGACCCGAGCCATCCACGCCGGTCAGCAGTTCGACCCCACCACGGGCGCGATCATCCCGCCCGTCTACCTCACCTCCACCTTCGTGCAAGACGGCATCGGCGGCTTCCGCGGCGGCTACGAGTACGCCCGCGGCGGCAACCCCACCCGCACCTCGCTCGAGACCCTCCTCGCCTCGCTCGAGGGCGCCAAGCACGGCCTCTCCTTCGCCTCGGGCCTCGCCGCCGAAGACGCGCTGCTGCGCGCCGTGCTCGAGCCGGGCGACCGCATCGTGCTCGGCAACGACGCCTACGGCGGAACCCACCGGCTGATCGACCGCATCCACGGCAAGTGGGGGGTCGAGAACGTCGTCGTCGAGATGAGCGACCTCTCCGCCGTCTCGAAGGCGGTGGCTGCCGGCCCCACGAAGATGCTGTGGCTCGAGACCCCCTCGAACCCGCTCATGAAGATCAGCGACATCGCCGAGCTCGCCGAGATCGGGCACGCCGCGGGTGCCATCGTCGTGGTCGACAACACCTTCGCCTCGCCCTACCTGCAGCAGCCGCTCGCGCTCGGCGCCGACGTCGTGGTGCACTCCACCACGAAGTACCTCGGCGGGCACTCCGACGTGCTGGGCGGAGCCGTCGTGCTGAACGACGATGCGCTCGAGGAGAAGGTGCGCTTCCTGCAGTTCGCATCGGGCGGTGTGTCCGGGCCGATGGATGCGTGGCTCACCACCCGGGGCATCAAGACCCTTGCGGTGCGCATGGACCGCCACTCGGCCAACGCCCAGGCCATCGCCGAGCACCTCGTGGGCCACCCCGCCCTCGACGCCGTCTACTACCCGGGCCTGCCCACGCACCCGGGGCACGAGCTCGCGAAGCGGCAGATGCGCTCCTTCGGCGGCATGATCTCGCTCGCGCTCAAGGCCGGGCCGAAGGCCGCGCGCAAGTTCGCGGAGTCGACCAAGGTGTTCCAGCTCGCGGAGTCGCTCGGCGGCGTGGAATCGCTCATCGGCTACCCGTCCGAGATGACCCACGCGTCGGTGAAGGGCACGCCGCTCGAGGTTCCCGAGAACGTCATCCGGCTCTCGGTGGGCATCGAGTCGATCGACGACCTGCTGGCCGACCTCGACCGGGCGCTGCCCCGGCGGTAGGCGTCCCTCCTCAGGCGGGCGCCCGCTCCGGCGGTAGGCGTTGATCCGGCCGCGAAGGCGGGCGCTGCCCCGCCGGTAAGCGTCCATCCGAGCGCGAAGGCGGCGCGCATCCTCAGACGGGAGGCGCGCCGCCTTCGCGGTTCGGGCTACACCGCCGGCTTCGTGCCGGAGTAGATCCACGCGTCGAACAGCGCCGTGAGGTCGTCGCCCGAGACCGACTCCGCGTAGGAGACGAACTCTGCGGTCGAGCCCGAGCCGCCGGCGTGCCCGGCCGCCCAGCCCTGCAGGATGGCGAAGAAGTCGTCGTCACCGACGGCCGTGCGCAGCGCCTGCAGCGTCATGGCCCCGCGCACGTACACGGGGGCGTCGAAGATGCCGGCCGCTCCCGGGTCGGCGATCTCCGTCGTCCAGAACGCGTCGGGCGCCGAGGAGTAGGCGTCGTCGAAGCTCTGCTGCGGGGTCGGGCCGCCGGTGTGCTCGGCCCAGAGCCATTCGGCGTAGGTGGCGAAGCCTTCGTTCAGCCAGATGTCGCTCCAGCGGTGCATCGAGACGTCGTCGCCGTACCACTGGTGGGCGAGTTCGTGCACGACCACCGAGGCATCGGCGTCGGCGGGGAACGACCAGCTCGGGTAGATCGGCCTGGTCTGGTTCTCGAGCGCGTAGGGGAGCGGCTGGCCGTCGGCGAGATCGGCGATGGCGATGCCGCCCGCTTCGCTGAACGGGTACGGGCCGAACGACTGCTCGAGGAAGTCGATGACCTCGGGCTCTGTCGCGAAGATGGCGGCCGCCACGTCGCCGACCGTCGTGCCACCGCCGTCGGCCTCGACCGAGTAGAGGGCCGGGTCGATGGCGTCGTAGTAGGTGATGCCGTCGACCGTGGAGGTGGTGATGTCGTAGTCGCCGACAGTCGCCGTGGCGAGGTAGGTGGCCATGGGCTTCTCCATCTCCCACGTGAAGCTGGTGCGGCCGCCCGCCGACGACTCGTCGGCGAGCCTGCCGTTGCCCACCACGGTGAGCCCCTCGGGCACCGACATGGTGGTGGTGAAGGTCGCCTTGTCGGAGGGGTGGTCGTTCGCCGGGAACCAGGTGGCGGCGACGCGCGGTTGGCCTACCACGACGGCGCCGTCGGTCGAGCGGAACACGCCCGCCGGCCCGAACGCGTCGTCGATGGTGATGGGCACCCCGCTGTAGACCACCGTCGTCGTGATCGTACTGCCGGTCGGAATGCCCGTGCCGGGAACGACCGTGAGCTCGGTTCGCGGCGGTGTGGCGTCGCCGTCGGTCGACCCGGGCAGCTGCGGCTGGCCGGTGACGATGCTGATCTGGGTGCTCGCGAGGCTCCACTCGGCGGCGGCCCCGTCGACGGTGACCGACTCGATGGCGAGGGCGTCGCTGCCATCGACGGCGCGGGTGTCGAAGTCGAGGTTGAACGAGGAGAGGTTCTCGGTGGCGACCGCCTCGATGGTGGCGGAACCGGAGAGCACACCGGTGGCGGGCTCGTACGAGAGGTCGAGGTCGTAGTGCTGCACGTCGTAGCCGCCGTTGCCGTCGAGCGGGTAGTAGGGGTCGCCGATGCCGGCGGCGCCCGCCACGTAGTCGACCGGCACCGGGGTGGGCGTCGGTGTCGGCTCGGGGGTGGGCTGCGGAGATGGTGACGTGGTGGGAGGGCACGGTGCGGCGGCGCTCGCCGGCTGCGGTGCGAGACCCCCGCCGCCCACGACGAGGGCCAGCACGAGCAGCGGCAGCGCGGCCAGGGTGATCGCACCGCGCCGACGGCGACGACTCACGAGGAGCCAGGCGGCGCCGCCGCCGACGGCCGCCACCGCGAGGGCGAGCAGAACGAGAGGGAGCGGGCCCGAGCCGGTGGCCGCCAGTTCGCAGGAGTTCATGGATGCTCGCCGATCGTGTCGAGGGAACGGAGCTGGGAGAGCCCCAGCATAGGGTCTCGGCCGCATGGTGGAACAGAGCGGATGCTCGCCGGGTCTCGCGCGCATCCGCTAGTCTTCAAGTAAGGGCACCCTAACTTCGGGGCTGACGTCGACCGAGGAGCGCGACATGAGCAACATCACCGTCACCCACGCCGAGTCGGGACTGATGAGGCTCGCCGTCGCCCGCTCCGAGCGCGTCACGCCCCACATGGTGCGCGTGACACTGGCGGGCGACGACCTCCGGCGCTTCGAGTACCGCGGCTTCGACCAGTGGTTCCGGCTGGCCGTGCCCGTCGACGACGGGGCGCGCTTCGACAACCTGCCGGCGCGGTTCGGCGTGGGCGGGTACCTCAAGTTCCTCACCCTGCCGAAGGGCTCGCGGCCGGTCATCCGCAACTACACGGTGCGGCAGTTCCGTGCCGAGAGCCTCGAACTCGACGTCGACTTCGTGACGCACGGCACCGACGGAGTGGCCGGGCCGTGGGCCGCCTCGGTCGAAGCGGGCGCCGAGGTCGCACTCATCGACCAGGGATGCGGCTGGAGGCCGGTGAGCTCCGACTGGCAGCTGCTCGTCGCCGACGAGAGCGGGCTGCCCGCCGTTGCCGGTGTGCTGCGCGATCTGCCGCGCGACGCTCGGGGCATCGCCGTCATCGAGCTCTTCGACCTCGCTGATCGCCAGGAGCTCGACGAACCCGACGGGTTCACGGTGCACTGGGTGGAACGGGCCGAGGGGTCGGCTCCCGGTTCTGCAGCGCTGCCGGCCGTGGCGGCGTTGGAGTTCCCGCCCGGTTCCGTGTACGCGTTCGCCGTGGGGGAGTCGGCGCTGGCGACGGGGGTGAGGCGGCACCTCGTGGGGGAGCGTGGAGTGCCGAAGGGGAACATCACCTTCTGCGGATATTGGAAGCGCGGAGTCGCGCGCTGACGCGACCGCTCAGCCGGCGGTCGGCTTCGAGCCGGTGAACAACCAGGTGTCGAAGAAGTCGCCGAGGTCGCTCCCCGAGGCCTCCTCCATGTAGGCGATGAAGTCATCGGTGGAGACCGTGCCGTAGGCGTTCTCGGCGGCCCACGACTGCACGGCCGGGAAGAAGACCTCGTCGCCGAGCTTCAGTCTGAGCGCGTGCAGCGTCATCGCACCGCGGTTGTAGACGGCCTCGTCGAACACCCGCGCGGGGCCGGGGTCGCCGATCTCGAGAGTCCAGAACGGGTCGGTGGCGGGCTGGTCGTCGAGGAAGTCGAAGATCTGCTGCGCGGTCTGGCCGCCCTGATCTTCCGACCAGAGCCACTCCGCATAGGTGGCGAAGCTCTCGTTGAGCCAGATGTCGCTCCAGGCCGCGATCGACAGGCTGTCGCCGAACCACTGGTGGGCGAGCTCGTGCACCACCGTCGACAGGCCCTCCGGGCCCTCGAACACCCACGGGCCGTAGATGGGCCGAGTCTGGTTCTCGAGCGCGTAGTCGAGGTCGTCGAGGTTCACCGCGATGCCTCCCGACTCGGTGAACGGGTAGGGGCCGAAGCGGGAGGTGAGGAACGCGGTGATCTCGGGCCCGCGGGCGAACGCCAGGTCGGCGAGGTCGCCGTAGCTCTGCCCGGTCGCCTCCACCGCCACCTCGTCGTAGAGGCCGCTGCCGACGGCGTTCCAGTAGTCGATGCCGTCTTGCGAGAGCGTCGACACCGCGAAGTCGCCCACCGTCGCCGTGGCGAGGTAGGTCGCCATCGGCTTCTCCATCACCCACTCCCAGTCGGTGCGGCCGTCTTCGGTGACCGCACCGACGAGCCGCCCGTTCGAGATGGCCTGCAGCCCTTCGGGCACCGACATGCGGATGCGGAAGGTCGCTTTGTCGGCGGGGTGGTCGTTGGCCGGGAACCAGGTCGCGGCGACGCGCGGCTGACCCACGATCACCGCGCCGTCGGCGGTGCGTACGACTCCGCCGTAGCCGAAGGTGTCGTCGATGGTGGCGGGCACTCCGCCGTACTCGACGGCGACCGTGAAGGCAGACCCGTCGTCGATGCCCGTGGCGGGGGTGACGATGAGCTCGGTGCGCCCGGGCTGGGCGAGTTCTTCGCGGTCGTCGCCCGCGTCGTCGTCGCCGGGGGCGGCGCCCTCGTCGCCCGCCTCCTGGTCGACGGGCTGCCCGGTCGCCGCGCTGATCTCGAAGGTCTCGGTGGTGAACTCGGTGTCGACGTCGTCGACGGTGACGCGGGTGACCATGAGCCCGTCGAGGTCGAGGTCGAAGCGCGACAGGTCTTGCGTCGCGGTGGCGCTGACGACGGCCCGGCCCGCGAGTTCGCCCGTCTCGGGCTCGTAGGCGAGCTCGAGGTCGTAGTGCTCCACGTCGTAGCCGCCGTTGCCGTCGAGCGGGTAGTAGGGGTCGCCGATGCCGGCGGCGCCGGGCTGGTAGCGGCTCTCGGGGGTGGCGGTCGGTGTCGGGGTGGGGTCGGGGCTCATGCCCGTGCAGCCGGCGAGCACGGCCACGAGCGCGACCGCGCCCACCGTCGCTGCGCCGAAAGTGCTGCGTCGCTTCACATCTCTCCTCTACCTGGGGTTCTGGCGACTCTATCGGAGCCCGCTGACACCCGAGGCCGCGGCTGACGTGGCCGCCCCGGCCGCCACCGCACCCGCCCGGCGAGCACACCGAGCAGCACGAGTGCCGTGCCCACCGCCTGCGCGGGCCCGAAGGCCTCGCCCGCCACCAGGGTGCCGAGCACCACCCCCGTCACGGGGTTGAGCAGGCCGACCACCCCGACCGTGCCGGCGGGAAGGTGCTTGAGGCCCGTGAACCATGCGACGAACGCGAGCGCGGTCGCCACGAGCGACACGTAGGCGAACCCCGCCACCGCGGGTGCGTCGAGAGCGGGCGGTGCGCCCTCGATCGCCATCGCCGCGGGCACGACGGCGAGGCCTCCCGCCACGAGCTGCCACGACGTGAGCGAGAGGGTGCGAACGCCCGTCGCCCACTTCTTGGTGAGCACGAAGCCGACCGAGGAGAGCAGCATCGCGGCGAGGGAGGCGAGCACGCCGAGCCCCGAGACCGCGCCGCCCTGGCCCCCGGTGCCCTGACCTCCGCCTCCGCCGAGCATCAGCACGACTCCCGTCGACCCGACCAGCATCCCCACGACGGGCACCAGCTGCGGTCGCTCGCCGAGGAGCGGCCAGGCGATGAGCATGAGCACCCCGGCCGAGGTGGCCATGAGGGTGGCGGCGAGGCTCGTCGGCAACAGCTGGGAGACGACGTAGATGAGCACGAAGAACGCCCCCACGTTGAGCACCCCGAGCACGATCGACTTCCACCACCACGACCCGCGCGGGAGCTCTCGGGCAAGGGCCACCAGCACCAGCCCGGCCGGCACCGCCCTCAGCACGGCCCCCCAGAGCGGCGAGTCCACCGGCAGCAGCTGACGGGTGACGAAGTAGTTCGAGCCCCAGGCGATCGGTGCGGTGGCCGTCACGAGAACCCAGCGCCAAGTAGCTTCCATGGAAGCTACTATAGCTTCCTTGGAAGGTAGAATGGAAGACATGGAGATTCCCGACGACAAGGTGGCGCGCATCCAGACCGCCTGGCGGCGGGAGCGCCCCGATCTCGACGTCGCCCCTCAAGGGGTGATCGGCAGGCTGCACCGTCTCGCGGCCCACCTCACGGCCGAGCTCGAGACCGTCTACTCCCGCCACGGGCTGAGCGAGGGGGAGTTCGACGTGCTGGCCACCCTCCGCCGCGCGGGGGCGCCGTTCGAACTGGCGCCGAGTGAGCTCGCCGATCAGACGATGGTGACGACCGGCGGCATGACGAAGCGGCTCGACCGACTCGAGGCGCGGGGGTTGCTGCGACGCCGGGCCGCGGGTGGGGACGGCCGACGACGGGTCGTCGCGCTCACGCCCGAAGGGGTCGAGCTGATCGACGCGGCGTTCACCGACCACCTGCAGAACGAGCGCCGCCTGATCGACCACCTGGGCGCATCCGATTCGCGAGCCCTCGAGGAGTTGCTCGCCCGGTGGCTCGCCCACTACGAAGGAGAGTAGCGCCAGCCTGGCGGTAATTCGACGCATGCTGGCATTTCTGCCATCGCTCGCGGCTCGCGGGGCCGGGAGTATGAGGGGGTGACGACTCAGACCGACCTCAGCTCCACCCCGCCGACGACCGAGAACGCCACGGTCGGGCTGGCGCAGGGCACCGCTCTCTACATAGCCGCGGTGCTCGGCACCGGCATCCTCGTGCTCCCCGCGCTCGCCGCCCAGGTGGCCGGGCCGGGGTCGATCCTCGCCGTGCTGGCGCTCATCGTGCTCTCGGTTCCGCTGGCGGGAACCTTCGCCGCACTCGCCGCGAGGCATCCGGATGCCGGCGGGGTCGCCACCTTCGTGCGTCTCGCACTCGGGGCGACGGCAGCGCGCATGGCCGGCTACTGGTTCTTCTTCGGGGTCTGCGTGGGCTCGCCGGTGGTCGCGCTGCTCGGCGCGGAGTACCTCGTGGCCGTGCTCGGTGCGGAGCGCTGGGTGGCGTTCGTCGTGGCGCCCGCCCTCATCGCCCTTCCGCTGGCGTCGAACCTGTTCGGGCTGCGCTTCTCGGGGCGGGCGCAGCTCGCGCTCTCGGGGCTGCTGGTCGCTGTGGTGGTGGGCGTTGTCGTGATCGCCGCGCCGGCGGGTGACAGCGCGAACTTCGAGCCCTTCCTCCCCCACGGCTGGGTCGGCGTCGGAGCGGCGATCAGCCTGTTCGTCTGGGCCTTCGCCGGGTGGGAGGCGGTGACGCACATCGCCGGCGAGTTCCGGCGGCCGCGCACGACCATTCCCTGGGCGACGGCGATCGCGATCGTGGTGGTGGGCGCCTGCTACCTGGGCCTGCAGCTGGTGACCGTGGCGGTGCTCGGCGACGCGGCGGGGTCGTCGCCGGTGCCCCTCCTCGACCTCGTCGACGCGACGGCTCCCGCGTGGGGTCGCCTCGCCGTCGCCTCCGTGGCCGGCATCGTCGCGGTGGGGGTGCTCAACGCCTACCTCGGGGCCTTCGCCAAGCTCGGCGCCTCGCTGGGGCGCGACGGCGACCTGCCCGCCGTGCTCGGTCGGGGAGCCGAGGCCGGGGGAGTGCCCCGCCGGTCGCTCGGGGTGGTCGCGCTGCTGGCGGCCGGCTACTACACGGCGATGGTGCTGACCGGAGGGGAGCTGACCCCGTTCATCCTCATCCACACCTCCTGCATGGTCGCCGTCTACGCACTCGGCGTGGTGGCGGCGCTTCGGCTGCTGCCCCGGTTCGGGCCGGGGTGGTGGTGCGCCGCGGTGTCGGTGGTGCTGGTGGGCGGGCTGGTGGTGCTCGCCGGGGGCAACCTGCTGGTGCCCGCCCTGCTCGCCCTGGCGGCGCTCGCCGTGTCACTCGTCCGGGCGACACGCGCGACACGCCGGGCGCGCTGAATGTCGGTGGTCGAATTTATCCTCAGGGAAGAAGGGGTCGTCTCTCCACAGGCTGACCGAGAAGGGCGAGAACAGGCCGATCTGCTTGTGGAGATCCCTGCGCAGAAAGCTGTTCACAGCTGTGGATGGCCTGTGGATAATTACACGGGTGTAACACTTCATCTAGGGGTGCTCGCTCTGGCCGACAACTAGATGTAGTATTGAACTCCCGGGGCCGAGAGCTCGCCGAAAGGCGGGAAATGGGTTCGGAACCGGGCTGAAACCTCCTTCACATCAGTCCTTTTTTCTCTCCGAGAAAGGTGCAATTCCTATGGCGATCACGGTCTACACGAAGCCCTCCTGCGTTCAGTGCACTGCCACCTACCGCGCCCTCGAGAACAAGGGTCTGGAGTTCGAGATCTTCGACCTCTCGGTCGACGAGAAGGCACTTGAGACGGTCAAGGAGCTCGGCTACCTGCAGGCCCCCGTCGTCATGACCTCCGAGGGCGACCACTGGTCGGGCTTCCGCCCCGACAAGATCGCCGAGCTCGCGTCGCGCGCGTCCGCGTAGCCCGTGACCGACGACCTCGTCTATTTCTCGAGCGTCTCCGGTAACACGCACCGCTTCGTCGAGTCGCTCGGTCGGCCTGCCTCGCGCATCCCGATCTACGCTCGAGAAGACAAGCTCACCGCCACCCGGCCGTTCGTGCTCGTGCTCCCCACCTATGGCGGGGGGAACGGGGCGGGCGCCGTTCCCAAGCAGGTGATCCACTTCCTCAACGACGAGGGAAACCGATCGCTCATCCGCGGCGTCATCGCCGCAGGCAACACCAATTTCGGTGCCGCCTACTGCCTTGCGGGCGATATCGTCGCGCGCAAATGCAAGGTGCCCGTGCTCTATCGATTCGAAGTATTCGGAACCCCGGATGACCGAGAGGCCGTCCAGAACGGATTGGACAGACTGTGGAAGCAACACTGATCGACGCGCCGACCGCCGCGCCGGCGCTCGATTACCACTCGCTCAACGCGATGCTGAACCTCTACGACGAGAACGGGCTGATCCAGTTCGACAAAGACAAAGAGGCGGCGAAGCAGTACTTCCTGCAGCACGTCAACCAGAACACCGTCTTCTTCCACAACCTCAAGGAGCGCCTCGACTACCTGGTCGAGAAGGAGTACTACGAGAAGGAGGTGCTCGACGCCTACTCGTTCGAGTTCATCCAGCAGCTCAACGACCTCGCCTACTCGAAGAAGTTCCGCTTCGACACCTTTCTCGGCGCGTTTAAGTACTACACCAGCTACACGCTGAAGACCTTCGACGGCAAGCGCTACCTCGAGCGCTTCGAAGACCGCGTCGTGATGACGGCCCTCGGCCTCGCGCAGGGCGACGAGCAGCTCGCCACGAACCTGGTCGAGGAGATCATCGGCGGCCGGTTCCAGCCGGCCACCCCCACCTTCCTCAACACCGGCAAGGCGCAGCGCGGCGAGCTCGTCTCCTGCTTCCTGCTGCGCATCGAAGACAACATGGAGTCGATCGCCCGCGGCATCAACTCGGCGCTCCAGCTCTCCAAGCGCGGTGGAGGCGTGGCGCTGCTGCTGTCGAACATCCGTGAGGCCGGTGCCCCGATCAAGCAGATCGAGAACCAGTCCTCGGGCATCATCCCCGTCATGAAGCTGCTCGAAGACAGCTTCAGCTACGCCAACCAGCTCGGTGCGCGTCAGGGTGCGGGTGCGGTCTACCTGAGCGCCCACCACCCCGACATCATGAAGTTCCTCGACACCAAGCGCGAGAACGCCGACGAGAAGATCCGCATCAAGACCCTCTCGCTCGGTGTGGTCGTTCCCGACATCACCTTCGAGCTGGCGAAGAACGACGAAGACATGTACCTCTTCTCGCCCTACGACGTCGAGCGCGTCTACGGCGTGCCGTTCGGTGACATCTCGGTCACCGAGAAGTACCGCGAGATGGTCGACGACCCGCGCATCCGCAAGACCAAGATCAACGCGCGCGAGTTCTTCCAGACCCTGGCGGAGATCCAGTTCGAGTCGGGTTACCCGTACATCATGTACGAAGACACCGTGAACAAGGCGAACCCCATCAAGGGCCGCATCAACATGTCGAACCTGTGCTCGGAAATTCTGCAGGTCAACACCCCGACGACCTACAACGAAGACCTCTCCTACGCCGAGATCGGCAAAGACATCTCGTGCAACCTGGGTTCGCTGAACATCGCGCTCACCATGGACTCGCCCGACTTCGGCAAGACCGTCGAGACCGCCATCCGCGGCCTCACCTCGGTGTCGAACCAGTCGCACATCACCTCGGTACGCTCGATCGAAGACGGCAACGACAAGTCGCACGCCATCGGCCTCGGCCAGATGAACCTGCACGGCTACCTCGCCCGCGAGCGCGTGTTCTACGGCTCGGAGGAGGGTGTCGACTTCACGAACATCTACTTCTACACCGTGCTGTTCCACGCGCTGCGTGCCTCGAACGCGATCGCCATCGAGCGCAACGAGCGCTTCGACGGCTTCGAAGACTCCACCTACGCATCCGGTGAGTTCTTCGACAAGTACATCGACGAGGCGTGGGTGCCGGCGACGGCGCGCGTGGCCGAGCTGTTCGAGACCTCGAACATCCACATCCCCACGCAAGACGACTGGCGGGAGCTGAAGGCCTCCATCCAGGCGCACGGCATCTACAACCAGAACCTGCAGGCCGTGCCGCCCACCGGGTCGATCTCGTACATCAACAACTCGACCTCGTCGATCCACCCCGTGGCCTCGAAGATCGAGATCCGCAAAGAGGGCAAGATCGGCCGCGTCTACTACCCGGCGCCGTTCCTCACGAACGACAACCTCGAGTACTACGACGACGCCTACGAGATCGGCGCCGAGAAGATCATCGACACCTACGCCGCTGCCACCCAGCACGTCGACCAGGGCCTGTCGCTGACGCTGTTCTTCAAAGACACCGCCACCACCCGCGACATCAACAAGGCCCAGATCTACGCCTGGCGCAAGGGCATCAAGACCATCTACTACATCCGTCTCCGCCAGCTCGCCCTCGAGGGCACGGAGATCGATGGTTGCGTTTCCTGCATGTTGTGATCGACACCTGTAGATAATCTGAATCGGACAAGACAATGACTCCTCCTCCCTCCGGGCCGCTGAAGCTCGTCGATCGTGTGCAGGCGATCAACTGGAACCGCATCCAAGACGAGAAAGACGTCGAGGTGTGGAACCGGCTGGTGAACAACTTCTGGCTGCCCGAGAAGGTGCCGCTGTCGAACGACGTGCAGTCGTGGGCGACGCTCACCCCGGCCGAGCAGCAGCTCACCATGCGCGTGTTCACGGGCCTCACCCTCCTCGACACCATCCAGGGCACGGTGGGTGCGGTGTCGCTCATCCCCGACTCGCTCACGCCGCACGAAGAGGCCGTCTACACGAACATCGCGTTCATGGAGTCGGTGCACGCCAAGTCGTACTCGTCGATCTTCTCGACCCTGTCGAACACGAAAGACATCGACGAGGCCTTCCGCTGGTCGGTCGAGAACCCGAACCTGCAGAAGAAGGCGTCGATCGTTCTCGACTACTACCACGGCGACGAGCCGCTGAAGCGGAAGGTCGCCTCGACGCTGCTCGAGTCGTTCCTCTTCTACAGCGGCTTCTACCTGCCGATGTACTGGTCGAGCCGGGCGAAGCTCACCAACACGGCCGACCTCATCCGTCTCATCATCCGCGACGAGGCCGTGCACGGGTACTACATCGGCTACAAGTTCCAGCGCGGGCTCGAGCTCGTCGACCAGGCCAAGCGCGACGAGATCAAGGACTACACCTTCTCGCTGCTCTACGACCTCTACGAGAACGAGACCCAGTACACGCAAGACCTCTACGACGAAGTCGGTCTCACCGAAGACGTCAAGAAGTTCCTGCACTACAACGCGAACAAGGCGCTCATGAACCTGGGCTACGAGCCCATGTTCCCGAAGGCGGTGACGGATGTGAACCCCGCCATCCTCTCGGCCCTCTCGCCGAACGCCGACGAGAACCACGACTTCTTCTCGGGGTCGGGCTCCTCCTACGTGATCGGCAAGGCCGTCAACACCGAAGACGAGGACTGGGACTTCTAGGCCCGTGCCCCCGGAGGCCTCCGGCCGCCTGCGACACCGTCGCGGCGCCGGAGGCCTTCGCGGTTGACGGGTGCGGGCGCGGCGTGAGGGGATGGGGGCATGCAGCTGCACGTGGTGATCGCTCCCGACTCGTTCAAAGGCACCGCGACGGCGGTGGAGGCGGCCGGGGCGCTCGCCGCGGGGTGGCTCGAGGTGCGGCCGGGCGATCTGGTGCGGTGCGTGCCGATGGCCGACGGGGGCGAGGGCGTGCTCGACGCCTTCGAACGGGCTCGACCCGACTCCGTGCGCATGCCCGTCGTCGTCACCGGGCCCGACGATCGGGTCGCCACGAGCTCGTGGCTGTGGTTGCCCGGCGAACGCAGCTCGACTGATGCTCCGGATGCGCGCAGCGACTCCCACGCGCATCCCCACCCCCTAGGCGGCACGGGAGTCGTCGAGCTGGCGAACACGAGCGGCATCACGATGATGGCCGGGCTCCGACCCCTCGAGGCGCACTCGGTGGGCTTCGGGCAGGCGGTGCGGGCGGCGCTCGACGCGGGCGTCGACAAGCTGGTGCTCGCCATCGGCAGCAGCGCGTCGAGCGACGGCGGCGCGGGACTCCTGCAGGCGCTCGGGTGCGCACTTCTGCGCGCCGACGGCACGCCCCTCCTCACCGGCAACGGCGCCCTCGCCGAACTCGACCGCGTCGACTTCAGCACGATGCACCGCCTGCCGCCGGGCGGCGTCGTCGTGCTGAGCGACGTGACGAGTCCGTTGCTCGGCCGCTCGGGTGCGGTCGCGGTGTTCGGCGCGCAGAAGGGCGTGACCGAGGCGCTCGCCCCCGCCGCCGAGGCGCGGCTCGCGCACTTCGGCAGCGTCGTGGGGGCGGCTCGCGGTGTCGACCCGGCGACCCCCGGCGCCGGCGCCGCGGGCGGCGTGGGCTTCGGTCTGCTGGCGTGGGGCGCCGAGCTCAGCGGGGGAGCACCGGCGGTGGCCGAGCTGGTCGGTCTCCGCGACGCGATCGCCGACGCGGATGCTGTGGTGACCGGCGAGGGACGGTACGACGGCCAGTCGGAACAGGGCAAGGTCGCCGGCCACGTGCGACAGCTCGCGGCAGACGCGGACGCCCGCGCCTACCTGGCGGTGGGCGTGCTCGCCGCCGACCCCACGGGGTTCGATGCGGCGGTCTCGCTCACCGAGCTTGCCGGCGACTCCGAGGCGGCTCGCGCCGACCCGCTCACCTGGCTCAGGGCTGCTGGCGCGAGGCTCGCCGCGACGATCGAGGCCGCATGAACGGCGTCGTTCTCGTGGGCGGCGGGCCCACCGCCATGATGCTCGCCTCCGAACTGCGCCTCCACGACGTCGAGGTGCTCGTGCTCGAGCGCGACAACGAGCCAACCACCGCGGTGCGGTCGCTCGGGCTGCACCCGCGGAGCGTCGAGATCCTCGACATGCGAGGGCTCCTCGAGCGTTTCCTCGAGCTCGGCACCGCCTATCCCGGCATGTCGGGTCGCTTCGCCGGCATCGAACCACCGAGGCCCGTACAGCTCGACAGCGCCCACGACTACGTGCTGGGCCTGCCGCAGCCGCAGACCGACCGCCTGCTCACCGAGCGGGCGCTGGAGCTCGGCACGAGCATCCGTCGCGGTGCCGAGGTGGTGTCACTCGAGCGGGGTGACGACGGGGTGACCGTGGCGCTCGCCGACGGCGAGGAGCTCGCTGCCTCGTGGGTCGTCGGCTGCGACGGCGGGCGCAGCACCGTGCGCCGGCTGCTCGGCATCGACTTCCCGGGCGAGGCCGCGACCACCGAGTGGCTGCTCGGCGAGGTGCGGGTGCGGGCGTCGGCCGAGGAGATCGCCGAGACGTCGGCGCGGGTGCGGCTCACCCATCGCGGCTTCGGCATCGGGCCCGCGGGTGACGGTCTGTTCCGGGCGGTCGTGCCCGCTGCGTCAGTGGCCGAGGATCGCACGGTGGCGCCCACGCTCGACGAGTTCCGCGAGCAGCTGGTCGCGTACGCCGGCACCGACTTCGGGGTGCACGAGCCGCGCTCCCTCACCCGCTTCACCGACGCGACCCGGCTCGCCGAGAGCTACCGGCGCGGCAGGGTGCTGGTGGCGGGGGATGCGGCTCACGTGCATCCGCCGCTCGGTGGCCAGGGCCTCAATCTCGGCATTCAGGATGCGTTCAACCTCGGCTGGAAACTCGCCGCCGTCGTGAAGGGCGCGGCCCCCGAGTCGCTGCTCGACAGCTACGAAGCGGAGCGCAGGCCGGTCGCCGAGCAGGTGCTGACCCTCACCCGGGCGCAGAGCGAGCTGCTGCTGCCCGAGCCCGGGCCGCAGGCCGTGCGGCGGCTGCTGGTCGAGCTGATGGAGGTCGAGGGCGTGGCGCGGCTGCTGGCCGAGAGGGTGACGGCGACGGGCATCCGCTACGACTTCGGTGACGGGCCGGAGCTGCTCGGCCGCCGGATGCCCGACCTCGTGCTGCAGAGCGGTCGGCTCTACGAACTCACGCGTCGCGGGCGCGGTCTGCTGCTCGACCCGGCCGGGCGCCTCTCGGTGGAGGGCTGGGCCGACCGCGTCGATCGCGTGGTCGACGGGGCGGATGCGCTGGTCGGGCCCGCCGCGCTGCTGCGACCCGACGGCCACGTCGCCTGGCTCGGCGACGACCCGGCAACGCTCGCCACCGCCCTCGAGCGCTGGTTCGGCCCGCCGCTCAGTGCGGGCTGACGGCGCGGGCCTCTCGGCGTGACGACCGGATGCGCGGGCGTCTGACCCCGCTGAGTGCGGCGCGCTCGTTGGCCCGCCGCTCAGCGCGGGGTGACGGCGCGGGCCGCGTACTGCTCGCGGATGATGGGGCGGTGGTCGGGCTGCGGCTCCGCGACGACGGCCACCGGCCAGGCCGGCCGGGTGCCCGTGAGGGCCCACGCGGCCTGGGTCGCCGCCCCGTCGGCGACGTACTCGCCGGGGGAGGGAACCGTGACGGGCACGTCGAACACCTGTGCGGCCACCGCCTGCACGGCCGGGTTGAGCGCCGCGCCGCCGATGAGCAGGATGCGGCGCGGCTCCACCCCCACCCGCCGCACGGCGTCGAGCCCGTCGGCGAGCCCGCACAGCAGTCCTTCGACGGCGGCGCGGGCGAGGCCCTCACGCGTGGTGGACGCGAGGGTCATGCCGAACAGGGTGGCCGTGGCCTCGGGCAGGTTGGGCGTGCGCTCGCCCTCGAAGTAGGGCTGCAGCACCAGTCCGCCCGAGCCGGGTTCGGCGCCGAGGGCGAGCTCGCCCAGCGCGGTGTGGTCGATCCCGAGCAGCGCCGCGGTCGAGTCGAGCACCCGTGCCGCGTTGAGCGTCGCCACGAGCGGCAGGAAGGCGCCGGAGGCGTCGGCGAATCCGGCGACGGTGCCGGTCGGGTCGGCCGAGGGGGCGCCGGTCACGGCGAACACGGTGCCGCTTGTGCCGATCGACACCACGACGTCGCCCTCGCTCGCGCCGAGCCCGAGGGCGGCGCCGGCATTGTCGCCGGCCCCCGCACCCACGACGATCCCCGCCGGGATGCGCAGCCCCGAAGCGGCCTCGAACCCGACGGTCTCGCCGGCGCTCTCGGCAGGGCCGAGTACCCGGGGCAACACGGCGTCGTGGCCGAGCGCCGCCACCAGCAGCTCCCGATCGTAAGCCTCGGCCCCCGGGCTCCAGTAGGAGGTGCCGCTGGCGTCGGAACGGTCGGTCACGAGCTCCTCGAGCACGGGCCCGAGGGGGCTCGAGCCTGCCGGTCCGTACCCGCGGAGCCGCCAGGTGAGCCAGTCGTGGGGGAGCGCCACCGCCGCCACGCGCGCCGCGGCCTCCGGTTCCGCGTCGCGCAGCCAGCGCAGCTTCGTGGCGGTGAAGGAGGCGACCGGCACCGATCCGGTGCGCTCGGCCAGCGCCTCGGCCCCGAACTCCTCGATGAGCTCGCGCGCGGCACCGGCCGAGCGGGTGTCGTTCCAGAGCAGCGCGGGGCGCACCACATCACCCGCCTCGTCGAGCACCACCATGCCGTGCTGCTGCCCGGCGATCGCGATCGCGGCGACGTCGTCGAGCCCGCCCGCGGCCTCGAGGGCGGCGACGAGCGCCTCCCACCAGGCGGCCGGGTCGACCTCGGTGCCCGACGGATGCGCGGCGCGGCCCTCGCGCACCAGCGCTCCGCTCTCCACCTCCCGCACGACCACCTTGCAGCTCTGCGTCGATGAATCGATGCCGGCGACCAACGTCATTGGTGTCTCCTCTATAAGTTCTGAGTCACAACATATTCGACCATGCGCATCCGACGCCACCCGGGTCGCCGCCCGACACCGAGCGCGCGCACTCGGAAAGTCACGCGCGACCGCGCAACAGGGACATGATTGCATCATGTCGGATGCTCCTCCCGCCGTTCCCCGCCGCGCCTGGCAGGCGCTCGTCGTGCTCCTCGCGGGCATGTTCATCGCCCTCCTCGACACGACGATCGTGAACGTGGCCCTGCCGAGCATCCGCACCAGCATCGACGCCTCCGAGGCCACCTTGTCGTGGATCATCTCGGGCTACGCCCTCGCCTTCGGCCTCGCGCTCGTGCCCGCGGGGCGCATCGGCGACCGCATCGGCCACAAGTGGGTGTTCTTCACCGGCATCGCCGTCTTCACCGCGGCGAGCGTCGCCTGCGGACTCTCGCAGAACGACCTCCAGCTCGTCATCTCGAGAGTGGTGCAGGGCCTCGCGGGCGGCGCGTTCGTGCCCGCCGTCACGGCCTACATCCAGCTGCTCTTCCCGTTCCGGGCGCGGGGCAGGGCCTTCGCCGTGATGGGCGCGGTGATCGGTGTGTCGACGGCGCTCGGTCCCATCATCGGCGGCCTCATCATCCAGGCGTTCGGCGCCGAGGAGGGCTGGCGGCTGGTCTTCGGGGTGAACCTGCCGATCGGCGTCGTCACCCTCGTCGCCGCCGCCGTGCTGCTGCCCGGCCGCCGGGAGACGGATGCGGTGGCCGCCTCGCAGAGAGCCGCTTCACCGGGCGGGGCCGAGGTAGACGCGACTCCCGCCGCGCAAAGTGCGGGGGTCGACTGGATCGGACTCGTGCTCGTCTCGGCGGGCCTCATCGCGCTGCTGGTGCCGCTCATCCAGGGTGAGGACGAGGGCTGGCCGCTGTGGACATTCCTCACGATCGGCGCGGGAGTGCTGCTGCTCGCCGCCTTCGGCGTCTGGGAGGTGGCGTACAGCAAGCGCGGGCGGCTCCCCCTCGTGCCGCCGCGACTGTTCCGCCATCCGTCGTTCACCGGAGGCGTCGTGCTCGCACTGGTGTACTTCGCGGCGTTCACGAGCATCTTCTTCACCATCTCGCTGCTCTGGCAGGCCGGGCTCGGACACACCGCCCTCGAGTCGGGGCTCGTCTCCATCCCGTTCGCGATCGGCTCGATCGCCGGCTCGGCGCTCAGCAACCGCCTCGCCCAGCGCCTCGGGCGCACGGTGCTCGTCATCGGCACCGCGGCGGTCACGCTGGGCCTCACGGCCGTCTGGCTGCTGCTGCTCATGGTGCCGGCGGGTGAGCTCACCTCCTGGCACCTGCTGGTTCCGCTCCTCGTCGCGGGCTTCGGCAACGGGCTCTTCATCGCGCCGAACGTGCAGTTCATCGTGGCGACCGTCGACGCCCGCGACGCGGGAGCGGCATCCGGGGTCATCAGCGCCATCCAGCGCATCGGCAGCGCGATCGGCATCGCGGTGATCGGCAGCGTGTTCTTCGGAACCCTCGTGGTGCAGGGCGGGTCGGCCGAGGCGCTCACCACCGGCTTCACCGCGAGCTCGGCGGCGGCGATGGGGGTGAGCGTGGCGTTCAGCGTCGTGGCCTTCCTGCTCGTCTTCGCGCTGCCCCGTCGTACCGCAGCGCGCGGAGGACACTGACCGCGACGAGGGCGATCGCGAGAAAAGCCTTGCGCTCGGGCCTGCCTGGCCGCTACTGTCATAAGCCGCGACAACACGGTCGCCCAGACACGAGAAAGGGAGGTGAATCATGTTCGATCCGGAGATCACAGACATGACGCTTCCCTCGTCGACTCGCGCAGCCCTCTGACTTCAGTTCTCTGAAGCCGGCCCGCACCGGTCTCGCCAGGAAGCGTCTTCCGACGCCCCTCACCTTCCTGGAGACATCACCGTGTTCACTTCATCGTCTCGCGCGCACGACGCCGCGATACTCCGCTTCGCCGGTCGAGAACCCCTCGACCGCATCGACGCCCTCCGCTACGGCCGCGGCCTCGCCGCCGGCACCTACCGCCGCGAATGGACCTGGCTCGCCTTCGTCGACGACACCCCCGACGCGCTTCCGGTCGCCCGGGGCGTCTGGTGGGGGCCCGTGGGGTCGGTGCACCCCGTGGCTCTGCACTGCCTGCTCGTCGACGAGTCGATCCCGCACCCCGAGGTCTGGGGTGCGGCGCTCGTCAGGTCGGCGCACCGCGCCTTCGCCGAGGCGGGAGCGATCCTCGCCCCCGATCTCGTCGTCGACGCACTGCCCGGTGTCGACGACGCCGACCCGGCCGTGGAGGCTGCTGTGGCCTGGCGACGGGCCGCAGCTGCCGACGCCGGGCTACCGCTCGAGACGGTCGACGGCTCGCGCCGCACCTTCTCGGCACGGCTGACGCCGGCACCGCGGGCCCGCGAGTTCGCCGGTTCCGGTCGATGACCCCCCAGTGGGCGGGTGCGCTCCGCCTCGGCCAGCGCACCCGCTCCGACCTCTCCCACTCGGCGTGTTCACAGCAGTGTGACAGTCACATCGGGCGGGCGGAGACGGCATAATGTAACTGCGTCCACGCCGTGTGAACGTGCACATGAGTGGGCGGGTATGCGATGAGCGAAGCAGCACCGGAGCAGCGTCGCTCACGCGCGCCGAGCATCCGTGACGTCGCGAAGCTCGCCGGCGTCTCGCACCAGACCGTCTCGCGGGTGCTCAACAACCACCCGAGCATCCGCGACGAGACCAAGGCGCGCGTGCTCGAGGTCATGGATCAGCTGCAGTACCGGCCCAACCGCGCGGCCCGTGCCTTGGTCACGAGCCGCTCGCGCACCATCGGCGTGCTCACCTCCTCGCGGGCCGACTACGGTCCGGCGTCGAGCATCCTGGCCATCGAGGAGGCCGCCCAGCTGGCGGGCTATCTCGTCATCACGGCCAACGCCGACGGCAACTCGAGCGCGTCTATAGCCCGCGCCATCACCCACCTCATCAACCAGTCGGTGGAGGGCATGATCGTCATCGCGCCGCAGGTGCGGGTGTTCGACACCCTCGCCGAGATGCGCCTCGACCTGCCCTACATCACCCTCCAGGCCACCGGGCGGCTGAACGACCATTCGCTCGCCGTCGACCAGATCGCCGGCGCCCGCGCGGCGACGCGCCACCTCATCGAGCTCGGCCACCGCGGTATCTACCACCTCGCCGGGCCGCAGGACTGGATCGAGGCGGAGGCCCGGATGAAGGGGTTCCTCCGCGAGATGAGCGACAACGACGTGCCGACCACGGCCCCCATCCTCGGCGACTGGACTGCCGAGTTCGGGTACTACGCCGGGCGCGAGCTCTTGCGCGTGCGCGACTTCACCGCGATCTTCTCGTCGAACGACCAGATGGCGCTCGGCCTCGTGCACGCCATCCGCGACGCGGGGCTTGACGTGCCCCGCGACATCAGCGTCGTGGGCTTCGACGACATTCCGGAGGCCGCCCACTTCTGGCCGCCGCTCACCACCGTGCGGCAGGACTTCGCCGAGCTCGGCAGGCGCGCCATCGCCGCGCTGGTCGAGAGCGCCGAGGCGGGCGGTGACGCCGTCGAGGCCGAGGTCGAGGAGGAGCCCGCCCCCGCCCCCGAACCGCCGCAGGAGCAGCGCCCGCAGCCGCGTGGACTCTGGAGACGGGTGCTGCATCCGGAGCGCGAGACCGTCGAGGCGAGCGTCGAGGAGGAGCCCGGCGCGATGCAGCCCGCGCTCGTCGTTCGCCGGTCGACAGCGCCGCCTTTCGCCGGCTGACGTCGCCGCGGTTCGCCGGCCGGCGGTGCCGCCCTTCGCCGGGCGGCACCGACCCCTCCGCCGGCCGGCATCGTCGCGTTTATCGAAACGAGACCTTGGCCGACTTGACAGAGCGAACCCCGAGGGTCTTACTATGTTCCAGATGTGACCGTTCACATCACGACCGATGTGAACGGTCACACAAGACGAAGGAGTCCCCGGACCATGCAGTACGCCGACCAGTCCCTCCCCCAGTGGGCGGCGGGCATCTCCGCGGGTGGTCTCGCGTGAGCGGCTTCGGTCCGGAGATCGAGGTGGGCATCGCGAGGCTGCGCGCCGAGATCGCGAAGCTCCACTCGGAGCTCCCGCGCTACGACCTCGTGGTCTGGACGGGCGGCAACATCTCGGGCCGCGTGGCCGGGGCCGACCTGTTCGTCATCAAGCCCTCCGGCGTCTCCTACGACGAGCTCGCCCCCGAGAACATGATCCTCTGCGACCTCGACGGCAACGTCATCCCCGACACCCCCGGTGCCACCCGCTCGCCGTCGGTCGACACCGCCACCCACGCCTACGTCTACCGCACCCTCCCGGAGGTCGGCGGCATCGCCCACACGCACTCGCCCTTCGCGGTCGCCTGGTCGTCGCTCGGCGAGGGCATCCCGTGCATCGGAACGACCGCCGTCGAGGAGTTCGGCCCCGAGATCCCGCTCGGGCCCGCTGCGGCCACCGGAGACGGCTCGATCGGCCGCGGCATCGCCGCGACGCTCGCGAAGCACCGCTCGCCGGCCGTGCTGATGGGCGGGCACGGCCCGTTCACTCTCGGCCCCGACGCGAGGGCCGCCGTGAAGTCGGCGGTGCTCGTCGAAGACGCGGCCCGCGTCGCCTACCTGGCCCGGCAGCTCGCCGGTGCCCCACACGCTCATCCATCCCCTACCGAGATACCGACGAAGAAGTCACACACCACACGAAAGGAATCACAGTGAAGATCACGAAACTGCTTGCGGGAGTCGCCGCAGGTGCCCTCATGGTCAGCCTGGCAGCCTGCTCCTCGGGCGGCTCCGGCAGCACCGACAGCTCAGGCGGCGGCAGCGGAGACGGCGGCCTCATCGGCGTCGCGATGCCCACCAAGTCGTCGGAGCGCTGGATCCAGGACGGCAACGCCGTCAAGGAGCAGCTCGAGGCAGCCGGCTACACCGTCGACCTGCAGTACGCAGAAGACGACATCCCCACCCAGGTCTCGCAGATCGAGAACATGATCACCAAGGGCGCCAAGGCCCTGATCGTCGCCTCGATCGACGGCACCACGCTCACCAGCGTGCTGCAGGAGGCCGCCGACAGCGACATCCCCGTCATCGCCTACGACCGCCTCATCCGCGACACCGAGAACGTCGACTACTACGCCTCCTTCGACAACTACAAGGTGGGCGTGCAGCAGGCCAACTCGGTGCTGAACGGCCTCGGCCTCGTCGACCTCGACGGCAAGGCGATCGACGGTGCCCCCGCCGGCCCCTTCAACATCGAGCTGTTCGCCGGTTCGCCCGACGACAACAACGCCACCTTCTTCTGGGACGGCGCGATCGACACCCTCCAGCCCTACATCGACAAGGGAACCCTCGTCGTGAAGAGCGGCCAGGAGGACTTCGAGCAGGCCGCGACGCTCCGCTGGGACGGCGAGACCGCTCAGAAGCGCATGGAGAACATCCTCACCTCGACCTACTCCGACGGGTCGAAGGTCAACGCGGTGCTGTCGCCCTACGACGGCATCTCGCGAGGCATCATTTCCGCCCTCACCGACGCCGGCTACAGCGTGGGCGCCGAATGGCCCGTCATCTCGGGTCAGGACGCCGAGCTCGACTCGGTGAAGGCGATCGAGGCCGGCGAGCAGTACGCCACCATCTTCAAGGACACCCGTAACCTCGCCAAGGTCGCGGTCGAGATGGCGTCGGCGCTGCTCGAGGGCAACGAGCCCGAGACGAACAACACCACCGACTACGACAACGGCGTGAAGGTCGTTCCGAGCTACCTGCTCGAGTCGCAGATCGTCGTCAAGGACAACATCGAAGACGTCCTGGTGAAGTCGGGCTACTGGACCGAAGACGAGATCAAGGGCTGATCGAGCCCTGCTCCGACCGAGGCCCCGGCCGCGTGGACAGCGCGGCCGGGGCCCCGGCCGGTCACTGGACGAGGCGAGAAAAGGACAACAGTTCGATGACGGATGATCGCACCAACATTCTGGAGATGCGCGGCATCACCAAGACCTTCCCGGGCGTGAAGGCGCTGCAGGACGTGACGATCCACGTCCGTCGCGGTGAAGTCCACGCCATCTGCGGCGAAAACGGCGCCGGCAAGTCGACACTCATGAAGGTGCTCTCGGGCGTGTACCCGCACGGCACCTACGACGGCGACATCGTCTTCGAAGACGAGGTGCAGTCGTTCCGCGACATCCGGGATTCCGAGGCCAAGGGCATCGTGATCATCCACCAGGAGCTCGCGCTCAGCCCCTACCTCTCGATCGCCGAGAACATCTTCTTGAACAACGAGCTCAAGGGGCCGCTCGGTCTGATCGACTGGAACAAGACCAACCACGAGGCCGCGTCGCTCCTGGCGCGCGTGGGCCTGCGTGAGAACCCCACCACCAAGGTGCGCGACATCGGCGTGGGCAAGCAGCAGCTGGTGGAGATCGCCAAGGCGCTCTCCAAGCGCGTGAAGCTGCTCATCCTCGACGAGCCGACCGCGGCCCTCAACGACGAGGACAGCGACCACCTGCTCAACCTGATCCTGCACCTCAAGGAGCAGGGCATCACGTCGATCATCATCAGCCACAAGCTGAACGAGATCAAGAAGGTCGCCGACTCGGTCACCGTCATCCGCGACGGCAAGACCATCGAGACAATGGCGAAGACGGAGGTGACCGAGGAGCGCATCATCAAGGACATGGTGGGCCGCGACCTCGAGCACCGGTACCCCGATCACACCCCGCACATCGGCGAGGAGATCTTCCGCGTCGAGGAGTGGACGGCGCATCACCCGCAAGACCCCACCCGGGTCATGGTCGACTCCGTCGACCTGAACGTGCGCGCGGGCGAGATCGTCGGCATCGCCGGGCTGATGGGCGCCGGTCGCACCGAGTTCGCGATGAGCGTCTTCGGCCGCAGCTACGGCTCGCGCATCTCGGGCCGGGTGTTCGTGAAGGGCAAGGAGGTGAAGACCCGCACGGTGGCCGAGGCGATCGACAACGGGCTCGCCTACGCCACCGAAGACCGCAAGACCTTCGGCCTCAACCTCATCGACGACATCAAGCGCAACATCTCGATGGCCGCGCTCGACAAGCTGGAGCGCTTCGGCATCGTCGACGACGGCAAGGAGTTCCAGGTCGCCAACGAGTACCGCAAGAGCATGAACATCAAGGCTCCGTCGGTGCTGGCGAAGACCGGGAAGCTCTCCGGCGGCAACCAGCAGAAGGTCGTGCTGTCGAAGTGGATCTACTCCGACCCCGACGTGCTCATCCTCGACGAGCCCACCCGCGGCATCGACGTGGGGGCGAAGTACGAGATCTACAGCATCATCAACAAGCTCGCGGCGCAGGGCAAGGGCATCATCGTGATCTCCTCGGAGCTTCCCGAGCTGCTCGGCATCTGCGACCGCATCTACGCCCTCTCGGAGGGCCGCATCACCGGCGAGCTCCCCATCGCGGAAGCCGACCCCGAGTCGCTGCTCAAGCTCATGACCATGGAAAAGCCCCGCTAGCGCCCGCGCTGACGGAGAGGAGAGAAGAAGACCATGTCCGATATGGAGACCAAGCCGTCTGACACGACGGCCGCGGGTGCGCAGGTCAATCCCGTGGAGAACAAGTTCACCGACCGGCTCAGCCACATCCTCGGCGACCTGGGCAAGAACGGCATCTTCATCGCGCTGATCCTGGTGGTGGTGCTGTTCAGCATCCTCACCAACGGCATCCTGCTGCGACCGCAGAACATCTCGAACCTGATCGTGCAGAACGGGTACATCCTCGTTCTCGCGATCGGCATGGTGATGGTCATCATCGCCGGCCACATCGACCTCTCGGTCGGATCGGTCGCCGCGTTCGTCGGTGCCGTGTCGGGTGTGTTCGCGGTGCAATGGGGGCTTCCCTGGTGGCTGTCGATCATCCTGTCGCTGCTCGTCGGCGCCCTGGTGGGTGTCTGGCAGGGCTTCTGGATCGCGTTCGTCGGCATACCCGCGTTCATCGTGACCTTGGCGGGCATGCTCATCTTCCGAGGTCTCGCCCTCGTGGTGCTCGGCAACGCCAACATCGGCTCGTTCCCGGCCGAGTACCGTGCGCTCGGTAACGGCTTCCTCACCAACGTCTTCGGTGAGTTCGAGCTCGACCCGCTGACGCTCGGCATCGCTGCGATCGCCGTCATCGCGCTCGTCGTGCAGCAGTTCCGCACCCGCCGCGGGCGCCAGAGCTACGGCCAGGAGGTCGAGCCCTTCGCCTGGTTCATCGCGAAGCTCGTGCTGGTCGCCGTGGCCATCGGCCTGTTCGCGTTCGCGCTCGCCACCTACAAGGGCATCCCGGTGACGCTCATCGTGCTGGCCGTGCTGGTGCTCGTCTACGGCATCATCATGAACCGGTCGACCTTCGGCCGTCACGTCTACGCCATCGGCGGCAACCTGCACGCGGCGGAGCTCTCGGGCATCAAGACCCGCAACGTCACCTTCTGGCTGTTCGTGAACATGGGCTTCCTGGCGGCGCTCGCCGGCCTCATCTTCACCGCGCGCCTCAACCTCGCCGGCCCGAAGGCCGGTGACGGCTTCGAGCTCGAGGCCATCTCGGCGGCGTTCATCGGCGGTGCTGCGGTGCAGGGTGGTGTCGGCACCATCGGCGGCGCCATCATCGGTGGTCTCATCATCGGTGTGCTGAACAACGGTATGTCGATCATGGGTATCGGCATCGAGTGGCAGCAGGCCGTGAAGGGTCTCGTACTCCTCCTCGCCGTCGCCTTCGACGTGTACAACAAGCGACGCTCCGGCGGACGCTGACCGTCGTCATCACTCTGGTCGCCCCCGGCGCCCGTTCGGCCGCTACGCTTCGCGTGGTCGGCTTGCGGGAGCCGGGGGCGACTGTCATCGTGAGGGGATCATGAGCGGCGCCATCCACCTTCCTCTGCCCGTCGGTGAACTCGTCGCCCTCCCCGGGGAGGTGCTCGTCGCGGTCGGCGAGAACCGCTCCGGCCTGGCCGGCGTCGCGCAGCACGTCGTCGACCACATCGTCTCCGGCCCTCGGGATGCTGCGGTGTGGGCGTCGATCGGGCGGCGACGCGGGCTCGTGCCGGGAGCCGACGTCGCGCAGAACGTCTTCATGGGGCGCGAGCGCCGGCGCCGCTGGGGGCCGCTTCGCTGGGGGATCGACGAGCGGGCGACCCGTGCCGAGGCCGCCGAGCTGCTCGCCGCGCTCGGGTCGGCCGTCTCGCCGCTCGAACCGGCCGAGGCGATCGGAGAGTTCGACCGCATCGCGGTGGAGCTCGCGCGGGCGCTCGCGCGCGAGGCGGTGCTGGTCGCGCTCGACGAGCCGACGGCCGATCTCGGGCCCGGCGACGCGGTGCGGATGCAGGCGGCGCTCGCCGAGGTGCGGCGGCGGGGGGTCGCGGTGGTGGTGTTCAGCGAGCGGCCGCGCGCGGCGCTGGCAATGGGCGACCGGGTCGTCGTGGTGCGCGACGGGGCGGTGGTGGGGGAGCACTCGCGCGGGGAGTGGGAGGGGCCGGGTGTCGGCGGTGTCGAGCGGATGCGCAACACGGTCTTGCGGGAGATGGTCGCGCGCCCGGAGCTGTCGGTTCCGTCGTCGCCTCCTGCGCGGTCGGTCGAGGATGGCGAGCTGCTCGCCGTGTCGGGGTGGACGGTGGGGGACCCCGTCGACCCGAGCCGCGAGCTTGTTCACGACGTGGGTTTCTCGGTGCGGGCGGGGGAAGTGCTCGGCATCGCCGGGCTCCGTGATTCCGGAGCTTCGCCGCTGCTGCTCAGTCTGTACGGTCACTCGGAAGGAACCTTCCGGGCGGGCCGGATCGAGGTCGGCGGCCGCGAGGTCGACACTTCGAGTGTCGAGAAGGCGATCGCGGCAGGGCTCTTCCTCGTGGCGACGAACCCGCCGCGGTATCGCGTGCGGTTCATCGGGGGGATCGCGATGCCGGTGTCGGCATCGTCGCTTCCTCGACTCGCGCGCATGGGGCTTGTCGATCGCGACAGCGACACCGACCCGGGTGACGGGCTCGGCGGCAGGCTCATGGGTGCCGTGCGCTCGATGAACCGCGGGGGCGCTCAGGCCGATCAGCTGCTCGGGCTGCTGCGCGAGTTCCCCGCTTCGGAGCGTCGGGTGCTGCTGCTCGACGACCCCTCCCACGGGCTCGACACCGCGCAGCGCGCGGAGCTGCACCGCGGCATCGAGCGCATCCGCGACGCGGGCAAGTCGGTCGTCTTCACCTCCGACGACCTGATCGAGCTCTACGCCGTGAGCGACCGCATCCTCGTCATGGCCGATGGCCGCATCACCGGCACCCTCGACACCTCCACCCCCCTCGACCCCCTCACCCTCGCCACCCTCCTAGCCCCCCACTGACCAGCGCGTCCGCGCCCCCACGCCCGCACCCCGCACCTGCACCCCCGCGAGACTTCCTCCCCAATTTCTTACGGACAAAGTCCGTCCTAACCGACTTTCCGACGGACTTTGTCCGTAAGAAACGCGAGTGGGGTGGGAGGAGGGCCCCCGTCAGGGGTGAGGTTGGCCGGACGGGGCGCAAGGGAGGGGGAGGTGGGCGGATGCCCACCTCGGCAGGATCTCCCGTACAAAGTCCGGGATAACCCACGTCTTCACGGACTTTTACCGTGAGAACTGGGTCGGGGTGGGGTTAGAGGGGGTGGCGGGTGGCGCCGAGGGAGGGGGTGACTTCGAAGATGGTGGGGGTGCGGTAGCCGGCGGTGGCGAAGGCGGTGAGGTGGGCGTCGCGGAGGGTGGCGACGTGGGAGCGGGGGATGAGGGCGATGGCGGAGCCGCCGAAGCCGCCGCCGGTCATGCGGGCGCCGATGGCCCCGTGCTGACGGGCGACCTCGACCGCGAGGTCGAGCTCGGGTACGGAGATCTCGAAGTCGTCGCGCATCGACACGTGGGAGGCGTCGAGGAGGGGGCCGATCGCACCCGCGCCGCGGTCGCGGAGGGTGGCGACCGTCTCGAGCACGCGCTCGTTCTCCGTGATGACGTGGCGCACGCGACGGAAGGTCTCGTCGTCGAGCAGGGCTTCGGCCCGCGCGAGGTCGTCGACTCGGAGGTCGCGCAGTGACGTCACGCCGAGCGCGGCGGCCCCCGCCTCGCACGAGGCACGCCGGGCGGCGTAGCCGCCGGTGGCGTGCTCGTGCTCGACCCGGGTGTCGGTGACGACGATGGTGAGCTCTTCGTCGTGGAGACCGAGCGGGATGACGCTCGAGTCGAGCGAGCGGCAGTCGAGCAGCACGACGGAGTCGGGCTTGCCGAGCAGCACGGCCGACTGGTCCATGATGCCGGTCGGGGCGCCCACCACCACGTTCTCCGAGCGCTGGCCGATCTTCGCCAGGGTCTGGCGGTCGAAGCCCAGTTCCCAGAGCTCGTTCACGGCGAGGGCGACGACGCTCTCGAGCGCTGCCGACGACGACAGCCCCGCACCCACCGGGATGTCGGAGACCAGGTACAGCTCGATGCCCGGCACCTGCTCGAGGTCGGCGCCGAACGCGCCGGCCGCCCAGATGGCGCCGAGCGGGTAGGCCGACCAGCCCGAGATCGTCTCGGGAGAGAGCTCGTCGAGGGAGATCTCGACGAGCTCGTCGGTGAACGCCGACGCGACGCGCACGAGCCTGTCGTCACGCAGCCGAGCCGCCATCACCGTGTGCCGGTCGATGGCGAAGGGCAGCACGAACCCGTCGTTGTAGTCGGTGTGCTCACCGATGAGGTTCACGCGGCCCGGCGCCGACCACAGCGAGGTGGGCGCACCGCCGTGATGCCGGGCGAAGCCGGCGAGCACGGCGTCGACGAGGGCCTCGGGGAGTGGCATGGAGGCCGCGGAGGCGGGGGTGGGGGTGAGGTCGTTCACGTCAGTTCTCGCTGTCGGCTCGGAGGTGGTCGGCTCGCTGAAGCGCGTCTCGAACAAGCGCCGCAGACGCCTCGGGCGGCACATCGCCGATGAAGGCCCCCATCGCCGCCTCCGACCCCGCGAGGAACTTGAGCTTGTCGACGGCCCGCCGCGGCGATGTGATCTGCAGCATGAGACGGATGTCGTCGCGGTGCGCGTGCACCGGCGCCTGGTGCCAGGCCGCGATGTAGGGCGTCGGGGTGTCGTACAGGGCGTCGACCCCGCGCAGCAGGCGCTGGTAGAGCACGGCGAGCTCGTCGCGCTCTTCGCCTGACAGCCCCGCGAAGTCGGGCACGTGCCGGTGGGGGAGGAGGTGGATCTCGAGCGGCCAGCGCGCCGCGAACGGCACGAACGCGGTGAAGTGCTCGCCCTGCAGCACGACACGGTCGGACTCCTGCTCGAAGGCGAGGATGTCGGCGAACAGCGCCGGCCCGTAGCTCTCGATCGAGGCGATGAGCTTCTGGGTGCGCGGGGTGATGTAGGGGTAGGCGTAGATCTGCCCGTGGGGGTGGTGCAGCGTGACGCCGATGGCCTCGCCACGGTTCTCGAACGGGAACACCTGCTCGACGCCGGGCAGTTCGGAGAGCGCGGCCGTGCGGTCGGCCCACGCCTCCACCACCGTGCGCGCCCGCGAGGGCGACAGCGTGGCGAACGAACCGTCGGTCGACGGGCTGAAGCACACGACCTCGCACCGGCCCACCGAGGGCTTCACCCGCCCGAGGCCGATCTCGGCAAGCGACTGCAGCTCCCCGACGGCCCGCGAGTCACCAGACGCTCCGGATGCTCCGGTCACCTCGGCGAGGTCGGGCCCGAAGGAGGGCGACTTGTTCTCGAACACGGCGACGTCGTAGAGGCTCGGCACCTCGGTGAGGTTCTCGGGCGTCGACGGAGCCAGCGGGTCGAGGTGCTTCGGGGGCAGCATGACGCGGTTCTGCCGCGCGGCGGCGATGGAGATCCACTCCCCGGTGAGCGGGTCTTGGCGCATGGAGGCGACGGGCGGGCGCGGTGCGGCGGGGCGCAGGTCGGGAGCGCGCTCCGGGTCGAGGGTGCTGTCGGCGTCGTCGAAGTAGATGAGCTCGCGACCGTCGGAGAGGTGGTGCACGCGCTTCGTGATGCCGTGGGAGAGCTGAGTCACACGACGATTACCCCACTTTCGATTCCACAAGTCAAGTCGAAAGAACGAAGATGATTGACAAGCAAAGCAAAACAACCGAAACTCGACGCATGTCCTCCGACTTCGAGCAGCTTCCGGCGGCCGTGCGCCGCGACCGCATCATCGCGCGCGTGCTCGACACGGGCTTCGTGCGGGTCGCCGAACTGAGCCGGGAGTTCGGGGTGTCGGAGGTCACCGTGCGCTCCGACCTCGACGCCATCGAACGCGAGTACCCGATCGACCGCGTGCACGGCGGCGCGGTGCTTCGAAACGGCGCCGGCCGCCGGGAGGAACCGTTCGAGGCGGCGCTCGCCACCTCGGCCGAGCAGAAGCGGCGCATCGGGCAGGTCGCGGCGGGGATGGTGTCGAGCGGGTCGAGCATCATCCTCGACGTCGGAACGACGCCGGCCGCCATCGCCGCTGCGCTCGTCGAACGCGACGACCTCGACGACGTGGTCGTCGTCACGAACAGCCTCACCACGGCGCTCGCGCTCGAGCCCGCCATCCCGCGCCTCACCGTCGTCGTCACCGGCGGCACGCTGAGGCCCCTGCAGCACTCGCTGGTGGCGCCCTTCGCCTCGAAGGTGCTCGACGAGCTGCACGTCGACCTGGCGTTCCTCGGCGGCACCGGCGTGCATCCGCATCACGGGGCGACCAACGTGAACCTCCCCGAGACCGAGCTGAAGCGGCAGATGCTGCTCTCGGCCGAACGCGCGGTCTTCGTCGCCGACTCCTCCAAGCTGGGCGTCGTCGACCTCGGCCGCATCGGGGGCATCGAGGAGTTCCACGTGCTGGTCACCGCCGACCCCGAGCCCGGTGCCCTCGACGGCTTTGCCGAGCGGGGGCTCGAAGTCATCGTCGCCTGAGCGACCGACCGCCCGACACACGCGACCCGCGCATCCGTCAACCCCACCGGCCGACGCATCGCCGGCCGCCCGCGGTTCCCTAGACTGGACACGACGCCGGCGCCTCGAGTTCGCCGGGGTGCCCGCCTCCCTCACCTCCATCGCCACCGACGGCGGGGCGCGCCCCCGCAGAATGCCGTTCGCCCTCCGTGACCACCGCCTCCACCGCCTCCCTCTCCGCGACCACCGTGGTGCATCCCGGTGACTCCCTCACCCTGCGCCAGCGCCTGCTGTACATCGTCATCCTCGGCGCCCTCACGGCGCTCGGCCCCTTCACGATCGACCTCTACCTCCCCGCGTTCCCCACACTCGAGGCCGACTTCGACGTACCGGCCGCGATGATCCAGCTCACCCTCACCGGCACCACGGTCGGCTTCGCGCTGGGCCAGCTCGTGATGGGCCCGCTGAGCGACCGCATCGGGCGGCGCAAGCCCATCCTCGTCGCCACCGCGGTGCACGTGGTGGCCTGCGTGGGCGCGGCCGTGGCTCCCGAGATCTGGAGCCTCGGCGTGTTCCGCGTGCTGCAGGGCATGGGCGCCGCGGCGGGCGCCGTGGTCGCGATGGCGATGGTGCGCGACCTGTTCGGCGGCCGCCCACTCGTGCTGATGCTCTCCCGGCTGGCACTGGTGTCGGGCCTCGCCCCCATCCTCGCGCCGCTCATCGGCTCGCAGCTGCTGCTCGTCGTCGACTGGCGCGGCATCTTCTGGGTGCTCGCCGCCTACGGGGCGATCGTCATCACCGTCGTGGCGATCGGCATCCGCGAGACGCTGCCCCCCGAACGCCGCCACGACGCCGGCCATGCCACCGCCGGGCAGCGCTATCGCGCCGTGCTCACCGACCCCGTCTTCGTCGGCGTGGCCCTCATCGGCGGCATGACCTTCTCGGGTCTGTTCTCCTACCTCTCGGCGAGCTCCTTCCTGTTCCAGCAGGTCTACGGCTTCGACCCGCAGCAGTACGGGGTGCTGTTCGCCGTGAACTCGCTCGGCATCGTGGGCGGCGTGCAGCTCAGCTCCCGCCTCACCCGCTGGTTCGGTCCGCAGTGGATCATCGCGGTCTCCACCGTGCTTCTCGTCGCCATGGCGGGGCTCATCGTGCTGTTCTCCGAGTTGCAGCTGGGCCTCTGGGGCACGCTGGTGCCGCTGTGGTTCTTCATCTTCGCCTGCGGGCTCACCTTCCCGTGCGTGCAGGTGCTCGCCCTGAACGACCACGGCCATGAGGCCGGCACGGCGGCGTCGCTGCTCGGCGCCGTGAACTTCGGCTTGGCCGGCCTCATCTCACCGCTGGTCGGCGTGCTCGGCATCGGCAGCGCCGTACCGATGGCCGCCGTCATGGCGGGAACGGCCGTGGTGAGCATCCTGTCGCTCTGGCTCATCGTGAGGCCCTGGCGGGTGCCCGAGCTCACGAGATGAAGCGGATGCGCGGGCGGGCGGCCACGGGCACGTCGCGGTAGTCTCGCGAGATGTCGACCACCCCGCCTCCGCCCCCCGTCGAGCACGGGGAACCGCTGCCACCCGACGCACCGACGCCGTACAAGGTGGCGCGGTTCTGGCCGGTGGTCTCGGGGGCCGTCGCGCTGCTGTTCGCCCTCGTCATCGGTGCCCTGGTGGTGCTCCGCGAGCAGGGGCTCCCGTTCGCCTTCGACGCCGAGTGGATGGAGGAGATCGTCGAGCACCGCGCCCCCTTCTGGGAGGTGCCCTCGCTCGTCATGAACTACCTCGGCGGCGGTGTGGTGGCCGTGTTCGTCGTGCCGATCATCGTGATCGTCACCCTGCTGCTGTTCCGCCGCCCCTGGGCCGCGCTGTACTTCACCATCGCCATCATCGTGAGCGCCGGGCTCGTGCAGGTACTGAAGACCGTGGTGGGCAGGCCCCGCCCCGAAGACATCCTCGTCGTCTCCGACTTCGGGTCGTTCCCCTCGGGCCACTCGGCGAACGCCGCCACCATCGCGGTGACCTTCGGCATCGTCTTCGCCCGCGTGTGGATCTGGGTGGCCGGCTCGGTCTACACCCTCCTCATGATGGCCAGCCGCACCTACCTCGGCGCGCACTGGGTGAGCGACACCATCGGCGGGCTGCTGCTCGGGGCCGCGGTCGCGGCGCTGCTCTGGGCGCCGTTCGCCGCCAAGCTCTACCGGGAACGCGCCGCCGACCATCGGCCGGTGTGGATGCGCGGCGACCGTTCCGCAATCAGACCCTGACCGGTAACGTCGACCCATGAGAATTCTCCTTGTGGGCGCCGGCGGCGTGGGCGACGCCATCGCGAAGATCGCTGCCCGACGTTCCTTCTACGAGCACATCGTCGTCACCGACTACGACGTCGCCCGGGCGGAGCGCACCGTCGCGTGGATCGCCGGCCGGCACGGCGACGAGGTGGCGGCCCGCTTCTCGGCCGACAGCATCGACGCCTCCGACCCCGACAGCGTCTCCGCGGTGGCCGGGAAGCACGGCGCCACCCACGTGATGAACGCGGTCGAGCCGAAGTTCGTGCCCACCATCTTCGCGGGGGCGCTCGCCGCTGGGGCCGACTACCTCGACATGGCGATGAGTCTGTCGGAGCCGCACCCCGTGCATCCGTTCACCGAGACCGGGGTAAAGCTTGGCGATGACCAGTTCGCGCAGGCCGCCGACTGGGAGACCCGGGGGCGGCTCGCGCTCGTGGGCATGGGCGTCGAGCCGGGGCTGAGCGACGTGTTCGCGCGCTACGCCGCCGACCACCTGTTCAGCGAGATCGACGAGCTCGGCACACGCGACGGCGCCAACCTCGTGGTGCGCGACTCCGACGGCAACGAGATCTTCGCGCCCTCGTTCTCGATCTGGACCACCATCGAGGAGTGCCTCAATCCGCCCGTCATCTGGGAGAAGGACAAGGGCTGGTACACGACGCCGCCGTTCTCGGAGCCGGAGGTGTTCACCTTCCCCGAGGGCATCGGCGACGTGGAGTGCGTGAACGTGGAGCACGAGGAGGTGCTGCTCATGCCGCGCTGGGTCGACGCCAAGCGGGTGACCTTCAAGTACGGGCTCGGTGAGGAGTTCATCGGCATCTTGAAGACGCTGCACCAGCTGGGCCTCGACAAGACGACGCCGCTGCGGGTGCGCTCGGCGAACGGTCCGGTCGAGGTGGCTCCGCGCGACGTGGTGGCGGCCGGGCTGCCCGACCCCGCCACGCTCGGGCCGTTCATGACGGGCAAGACCTGCGCGGGGCTGTGGGTGACCGGAACCGGCACCGACGGCGAGCCGCGCGAGGTGTACCTCTACCACGTGAGCGACAACGAGTGGACGATGGCCGAGTACGAGGCGCAGTGCGTGGTGTGGCAGACGGCGCTCAACCCGGTTGTCGCCCTCGAGCTGCTGGCCGCGGGCACCTGGTCGGGGAGCGGGGTGCTCGGGCCGGAGGCGTTCGATGCCGAGCCGTTCCTCGAGCTCATGGCCCGGCCCGAGGCCGAGGGCGGGTACGGGCAGGCCTGGGGGCTCGAAGACCGGCTGGCGTGACGATGACGGTGCCCGAGCAGAGTTCCCCCCTTCCCGAGCTCGACCCGGTCGAGCTCGAGGAGGTGGAGCTGCACCGCGTGTCGATGCCCCTGGTGCGGCCGTTCGAGACGAGCTTCGGGCGCCAGTACGTGCGCGACGTGCTGCTCGTGCGGGTGCGCACGGGCGACGGCGAGGGCTGGGGCGAGTGCGTGGCGATGACCGACCCGGTGTACTCGAGCGAGTACGTGGAGGGCGTGGCCGAGGTGCTCGCGCGCTACCTCGCTCCGGCGCTGCTCGGGGTGCGGACGCTCGGCGCCCGCGACGTGGGTGCGGCGCTGGGCTTCGTGATCGGGCACCGGATGGCGAAGGCCGCCCTCGAGACCGCCGTGCTCGATGCGCAGACCCGGGCCGCCGGGGTGAGCTTCGGCGAGTACTTCGGGGCCGTGCGCCCTGAGGTGGAGTGCGGGGTGTCGGTGGGCATTGCCTCCTCGATCGACGAGCTGCTGGAGGAGGTCGCGTCGTACCGCGACGCCGGCTACCGGCGCATCAAGCTGAAGATCAAGCCCGGGTGGGACCTCGAACCGGTGGCCGCCGTGCGGTCGCTGCTCGGGCCCGACGCGCTGCTGCAGGTCGACGCCAACACCGCCTACACGGTCGACGACATCGACCATCTGCGCCGGCTCGACGACTTCGGGTTGCTGCTCATCGAGCAGCCCTTCGTCGAGGAGGACATCGCGAGCCACGCGGCGCTCGCCGCGGCCATCGACACGCCCGTGTGCCTCGACGAGTCGATCACCTCGGCCGAGGTGGCGGTCGACGCGATCGCGCGCGACGCGACGTCGATCGTCAACATCAAGGCGGGGCGGGTCGGCGGCTACCTCGAAGCGGTGCGGGTGCACGACGTGTGCCGGGCGCGCGACGTGCCGGTGTGGTGCGGCGGGATGCTCGAGACCGGTGTGGGAAGGGCGGCGAACGTGGCGCTCGCGGCACTGCCCGGCTTCACGCTGCCGGGCGACACCTCGGGGTCGGACAGGTACTTCGCCGAAGACCTCACCGAGTCGTTCGTGCTGGTGGAGGGCCGGCTGGCGGTGCCGACGGCGGCGGGCTCCGGCGTCACGGTGCGGGAGGAGCTGCTGCAGGAGTGGCGCTCGCAGCCGGTGCGCTACCTCGGGCATGTCTGAGCCGGGCGGGGAGGCTGCGGCGGCGGGTGCGGGGGCCGGGGCAGCGTCGGGTGCCGCCGTGCAAATCCGCACCGCCTCCGCCGCAGGCGGATTCGGAACCGCAACCGGCACCGCCGACCGCGACGCGATCGCCCACATCTGCATCGCCACCGGCGACGCGGGAACGGATGCGCGGGCCGGCGGCTTCGACACCGCCGCCCTCGACGCGCTGGTCGCCCGCTACGCCACCCCCTACCTCGATCTCGAACCCGCCTTCGCCGTCGTGGCGGAGGTCGACGGCCGGGTCGTCGGCTACGCGCTCGGAGCCCTCGACACGGCGGAGTTCGCCGCAGGCTTCGAGCAGCTCGACGACCTCGCGCTCACCCCCGGCGAGCGGCGCGAGCACGCCGCGGGGCTTCTCGTCGCCCAGGCCGCGGGGTTCCCCTCGCACCTCCACATCGACCTGCTGCCCGAAGCGCAGGGGCACGGTCTCGGGCGTCGGCTCATCGAGGAGCTGCTCGCCCGCCTTGCCGCTGCAGGGTCACCCGGGGTGCACCTCGGTGTCGACCCGCGCAACTCGGGGGCTCTCGCGTTCTACCCGCGGGTCGGATTCGTCAGGGCTGACGGAGCGGAGCCGATCTTCACCCGCAGGCTCGCGGCGAGCTGATCCCCGGCGGGAGGCGACCCGGCGCCGACTCTCAGCGGTAGCGCCGCGGCACCTTCCACGGTCGCCCGAACTCCGCGTCGAACGACACCGGGTGGAAGGGGCTGTCACCGCCGGCGGGGTAGCTCGTGAGCTCGCCGAACACGATGCGGTCGGGCAGCAGGTAGAGGTCGACGCGTACGAAGTCGGTCTCCGCGCCGAGGCGCTCGGCGAGCTCGATGAGGGTGTCGAGCCGGTCGGGGCGGGAGCGGGGCGGGTCGGCCCAGGGTGGACCGCCACTCAGCGGCAGATGCTCCCAGTCGGGCGTGTAGAAGTCTTGCGTGCGGCCGGCGAAGCGGGCGGTGTCGACCTGGATGAAGTGGCACCGCCCGTGGAACACGAACAGCTTGAAGTCGTCGGGGATGCCGCCGCCCTCGCCCGTCAGCATCTCCTCGATCAGGATGCGTGGCGCAACCTGCCCGTAGGCCCACTCGCGGTTGGGCCCCTGCCCGTAGAGCTGACTCGACCAGTGCGCGCCGATCGCCGCCAGCCGGTCGCGATCGGCGGCTTCGGGGCGCACGTGCCGATACACCCAGCTCCACCGCGCCTCGGGGAGCTCGGCGTCGGCGGGAGCCTCCGGGCTCACCACGATGGCCGCCCCGCTGCCGTGGGTCGGCTTCACCACGAAGCGGTCGGGCAGCCGCAGCTCGCGCAGCCGCGCCGGGTCGTCGATGACGGCGAACGCGTGCGGCAGGTGCTCGGCGCCGATGCGGGTGGCGACGTAGTCGCGCACGGCGGCCTTGTCGGCGAAGGTGACGAGAAGCTCGCGATGGTCGCGCAGCATCTTGTACCTCACCTTCTCGGTGAAGGTGACCGGGCGGCGGGTGCGCCACAGCCGCCAGAGCCGTACCCAGCGACTCCGCTCCCGGCGCTTCGCGCGCGGGTCGTTCCTCTGCCCGTGTCTCACGCGGCGTCGGAGACGACGGGCCGCCGCCGATACCCGTCGGCGTCGCGCTGCACGAGCCCGGCACGTTCGAACTGGTCGAGCCAGCCCTGCATCGGCCAGCTGCCCCAGCGCTCATGGAAGGTGCGGGCGTTGCGCAGGATGTCGTCGAGGTGCTCGACCGGTGGACTCTGCACGGGATGGTGCTGGTGGTACGCGCGGGCGGAGCCGATCCAGGCGAGCTCGACGCCGCGCATCCGTGCCGTGAAGGCGACGTCGGTGTCTTCGCCGCCGTAGCCCGAGTAGCCCTCGTGGAAGCCGCCGAGGCGCTGCCACACCTCGTGGGTGAGAGCGAACGAGAGCGACCAGAACAGCTCGTGCGGCCCGCCGAGCTGCACCTCTCCTGGTGCCGGGGCGGGCCTGGCGGCATGCGGGCTGTCGAGGGCGGGCAGCTCGTCGAGACGATAGCCGCCGGGCCCCGGCGCCGGGAGGTAGGTGACCGGGCCGCAGAGCAGCCGGTCTGCGGTGGCCGGATGCTCGGCTGCCGCCGCGTACGCCTCCACCGCACCCGGGGCGGGAACGCAGTCGACGTCGAGGAACACGAAGGTCGAGGCGCCGTGCAGGGCCGCGGTGGCGGCGCCCACGTTGCGGGCGCGGGCGAGCGGCAGCGTGCGGCCCGCGGGCACGTGCCTCACGACGACATCGGGGTGGTCGAGCGCCGGCAGCGCCTCGAGCCCCGGGTCGCCCATGGCGACCACCACGTGCAGCAGCGGATGCGCACCCGGCCGGGCGAGCGCCTCGCGCTGCAGGGTGAGGTGGTCGTGGCGCCCCCGCACCACGGTGATGACGGCGGTGCGGGTCATGACGCGATCTCCACAGGTGGCTCGGGGGAGGGGTCGGAGGGCCCGGCGGGACCCGGTGCGCGCTCGGCACCGGCTGCGGGTGCGGCGTCGCGCTCGGCACCGGCTGCGCGTGTGGCGACGCGCCCGGCACCCGCTGCGCGCTCGGCACCCGCTGCGCGTGCGCTGTCGCTCCCGGCGTCGTGAGCGCTCGCGACGGCCTGCCCGCCCGACGCGACGGTCGCGATCGCGGCCGCCGCGCGCGCGGCGCCCCGGCCGTCGTTCCAGGTGCGCCAGGCGGCACCGTCGCGCTCGCACGCCTCGGTGAGCAGCTCGCCCCAGTCGGCGGTGTCGAAGGAGTCGGTGACCACGGCGGGCCACTCGCCCGCCGCGAGCACGGCAGCCGTGTGCCGCTGCTCGTCGTGGGGGCGGTTCTGCGGGATGACGACGGCCGGGCGGCGCGCCGCCGACACGTCGGCGATCGCGCCCTGCCCCGCGTGGGTCACCACGACGTCGGTGCGGCGCAGCAGCGGCCATGGGTCGTCGACCCACGACGCCTCGCCGCCGACGAGGGTCCAGTCCCACCCGGGCGCCGCGCGGCGGGCGCGCTCGAGCGCGTCGTCGGAGACCCCGCCTCCACCGCGACCGTTCAGCACGAGCACGCGCGGCCGCCGCTTCGGAGCCGCCGACTGGAACGGCCGGGCGTGCTTCCCTGCTGCCGTCGCGAAGCGCGAGATGGCCCCGACCGGCACGTGCCGCGACCGCGCCGCCTCGTCGAGCCCGTCGAGCATCCCTTCCGCCTCCGCCGGCCAGGCCGAGAGCACCAGGCTCGACGCCGCGAACCCCAGCCGGTGCGCCTCGTCGTCGCGCCGCCCGGGCAGGGCGAACGACACCACCGGCACCCCGTGCAACCGCGCCAGGAGCGCGACCTCGACCGAGACGTCGGAGACGAGGGCCGACGGGCCCGCGCGATCGATCCACGCCGCGATGCGCGCCATGCGCTTGCGCAACCCCTCGTGCCGCAACGGAACCCAGTGCAGCCGGCCGTCCGCATCCGTCGTCGACCGGTCGACCGGCTCGGTGTCGTCGAGCGGCAGCTGCACCCACGGGCCCCGCCAGCCGGCCGGTTTGGGCAGCGACGACAGGCCGGTGACGGGCTCGTCGAGGTGGGCGGCGATGGCCGTGGCGCGCACGGCGTGCCCCTGACCCACGTGGTGCACGTAGTACCCGATCATGCGGCGTACCCGATCATGCGGCGCGCTCCAGGGCGATCGACTCCTCGTAGAGCATCTCATAGCGCTCCACCATCGCGCCGATCGAGCAGGTGCGCAGCGCGTGCCGGCGCACCGCGTCTCGGGGAAGCGCCGACGCCTCGACCAGGGCGGCGGCGAGCGAGTCGACGTCGTCGGGTGCGGCGAGCCGACCGCTGTCGGGCGAGACGATCTCGGGCAGCGCGCCGCGGGCGAACGCCGCCACGGGTGTGCCGGTCGACATCGACTCCGCGGCCACCAATCCGTACGGCTCCTCCCAGGTCGGGGTGACCGCGGTCACGGCGGCCCGCCCGACGTGGTGCGCCAGCTCACGCGACCCGAGGTGACCGAGGTAGCGGATGCGGTCGTCGAGATGCGGCTCGATGTGCTCGGTGAAGTAGGCGCGGTCGAACACCGGCCCCGCGAGGTCGAGCCGCAGCCCCGCGAGCTTGGCCGCCGCGATCGCGAGATGCGGGGCCTTCTCGGCCACGAGTCGCCCGAACCAGATCGCCGCGTCGCCGCCCGGCCCCTGACGCCAGCGCGCCGTGTCGACCCCGTTCAAGATCACCGCCGCCGACGTGCTGCCGCGCCACTGCCGCGCCGTGAACCTGCTCACCGCCACGCAGCGCGCCGACGGCGTGAGCCGCATCGCCGACTCCAGCCACGGCGTCGGCGGGGTGTGCAGCGTCGTCACCACCGGGATGGAGAGGGTCTCCGACATCGCCACGGGCAGATGGTGGAGGCTGTTGTTGTGCACCACGTCGAAGCGCGAGCCACCCGAGCGGGCGAGCTCGAGCATGAGGCCGAGGTAGGCGTGGTGCTCCTGCATGAAGTGCTCGGGTGGTGCGGCCACGTCGGAGCGCGCCGTCTCCGACGAGCTGAACGGATGCACGGGCAGCGTCGTCGCCGACAGCGCCGGATCGGTGCCGGGCGAGGCGAACAGGGTCACCTCGTGGCCGCGGGCGGTGAGCTCGCGGGCGAGGGTATGGGTGTGGGCTTCGAGGCCGCCCGCGAAGGGTTCGGCGATGGGGAAACGACTCGAGGCGATGAGGCAGACCCGCAGCCCCCTCACGACAGAAGTCCGCGGTACAGGGCGAGATGGGTGGTGGCGACGGTCTCTCGCTGACGTGCACGAGCATCCGGATTCTCGGGCTGGGGAGGCGGTTCGCTCGCGGCGGCGCGCACGGCCCGCGCGAGCGACTGCTCGTCGAGGCCCGATTCGTCGTGGTGGTACGAGTGCACGGGGCCCTGGTCGGCGTAGTAGCCGCAGTCGGGCGCGACGACGGCGGTGCCGAGGTCGCGGCAGGCCTCGAGCCAGCCCGAGTGGGTGCCGAAACGGTAGGGCAGCACCGAGACGTCGAGTGAGTCGAGATAGGCCCACAGTTCGTCGTCGGTGAAGAAGTCGTGGACGTGGAGCTCGAGCGCGCCCTCCTCGGCGTGCCGGCGCAGCAGACCCGCCAGCTCGGCGTCGTAGCGGGAGCCGCCCTCGTCGAGCACGTCGGAGTGGCCGTCGACCTGCAGCACCGCGCCCGGAAGGCCCTCGAGGGCCCGCACCAGCGTCTCGATCACGGGGCCCGGGTTCATGCTGGCGCGCAGGCTCTTCACGTGCACGCCCACCCGCACCGGCCGGAGGCCCTCGGGCGAGGCGGGCGCCTCGAGCTTCGGCGGGCGGTCCTGGCGCTGGCGCAGCGTGTCGAGTTCGACGACGTGCGGATGCGGCAGCACGGTCGCGCGGCGGCCCCAGCGCCGCTCGATCTCGGCGGCGGCCCCCGGCGTCAGCGTGACCAGGGCGTCGGCGGCCGGCACGAGCACGTCGAGCTGGGCGTCGTGCTCGCGGCGGTCGGGGTGGTGCGGGTTGCGAAGGTCGTGCACCGTGTAGACGAAGGGCTTGCGGTGGCGGCGGAGCGCATCCGTCAGCTCGCGCAGCTCGTCGGGGGTGCGGGCGTCGAAGCCGAACTGCAGGTGGAAGACGTCGAACTCGTCGGCGTGCTCGTCGACCCACTCCGCCTGCAGCATGGCCGGGGGCCACCAGCGCTCGACCGCCGAGCGGCGGGGGTCGTCGGGGTCGGGGTCGGACAGGCGGCGCACGGGGTCGGTTGCCGTCGCATCCCCGATCGGGCTCAGGTGCCGCACGTACACGTGACCGGCGGGCACCGACGCGACCCTGATCGTGGAACTCCCGGGCTCGCTCGCGCGGTCGAGAAGAACGGATGCGGGGGCTCGGCGGGCAGTATCGGTCACTCTCCCAGTGAACGGTGCTCCCCGCTCTTCGCACCGGCCTTGACAAGGCGAATCATCGTGGCATGCTTGTCGGTCGCTCGCGCGCCTGCTCGTTCGCGGGCCGCGCATCCGTTCCCGGGTCAGTGCCAGGCGCGCACGCGATGCACGGTGGCCGACTTGGGGTAGGAGCCGCCGGGTGGTGCTGTCTCGAAGAGGTCGATCATGAGGAACAGCGGGTAGTCGGGGCACCGGGCGATGCGGCGCACGACCCGGCCCTCGCATCCGATGAGCGTGACGCCGTCGCCCCAGATCGCCGTCCAGGTGTGGGGTTGGGAAGCATCGAGCGGGATCTCGACCTCGGCCATGTCGGTCGTGAGGGCGGGGTCGTGGTGCGCCTTGACGCCCGTGCGGGCGGCCGTGGTGGTCTCGCCGACGGCCTCGGCGTCGATCTCGAACAGGCAGATCTCGCCCGATTCGGAGGGGGAGCGGTGCTCGGTGCCGACGAGCCAGGCCGCGGTCATGCATCCGGGATCCCGGCTGGCGGAGACGGTGACCTCGACCCGGCCCCGGGAGGGTGCGAAGAGCAACTCGAGGGGTGTCTCGGTGCGCACGGTGAGGTCGGCGCGGTGGCGGTGCGTGCCCCGCGGGGAGCCGACCGGGCCCGAGAAGAGGCCCGTCTGGAGGTTCGAGACCCGGAGCGGGGAGTCTTCGGGGCGCCAGTCGGGCTGGTCGGCGTCGATGCGCAGCTGGAGGCCGGTCGTCACGGTCTCGAAGCGGGCGCGAGCTCGGTCGGGAGTGGTCCAGTGCGGGAGGTAGGCGGCCACCCAGCGCCGCGGGTCGGGCGCCCCACCGCCGCTGAAGTCGTCGTCGAAGTCGGGGGCGCGGTTCGGGGCAGGAGGAAGGCTCTCCGGCGAAGACGGCATGACGATCAGCTCTCCCGAGCGGTGGCTCGCGCACGGTGGCGTCTGACGGCGTCACGACTGGCGCATCGAGGCGAACAGTATCGTTGGGTTCCGTTGCGCGAGGTGTCGACGATCACCTTCCGGCACGGTGCCGACGCGCAGCGCCCGAGGCGATCGATGCCTCGCGTGCTCAGGTGGAGCGCCGTCCCGACGGCGAACACCGAGTGAAGCACCAGGGGAAGGTCGTCGTCGATGTCCCGGTAGTGCAGGTGCCAGCCCTCCCCGTGGTGATCCGTGAGGCGAGGGTAGGCCGAGACCGTCGCCATCTGCTCGTTCAACAGAGCGGCCCGATGGTCGGCATCCGGGGCGTCGACGACGGCCAGCCACTGGTCGACGACGTTCCGGCAGCGGTCGTGGTCACCGGCCTGCTCCGGGAAGGGCATGGTCATGCCGTATTCGCGCGTGCGATCGACGACGCCGTCGCGGTCGGCCGGCCAGTCGTCGGCCAACGACTGCGCCAGCAGCACCGCGTACTCACCGTAAGGGTTGAGATGCATAAGGCCATTACAGCAGGCTCGGTGCTGTGACTCCACTCCAGACGTTCCCCCTCTCCGGCGAGGCTGCGCTCGGCATGACAGCCGCTGCGCTGGCGATGGTGCTCACCCCCGGCCCGAACATGATGTACCTCGCCTCTCGCAGCATCGGACAAGGTCGCCGTGCCGGACTGATCTCGCTCGCCGGCACCGGCGTCGGCTTCGTGATCTACATGCTGATGGCCAACGCGGGACTCGCGGTGGTGTTCGTCGCCGTGCCGTGGCTCTTCATCGCTCTGAAGGCCGCCGGCGTGGCCTATCTGGGGTGGCTCGCGTGGAAGGCGCTGCGCCCCGGGGGCGCGGGCGTCTTCGAGATTCGTGACCTGCCACGGGACAGTGGTCGGCGACTGTTCCGGATGGGCCTGGTCACCAACCTGCTCAACCCCAAGGCCGCCATCATGTACCTGACACTGATTCCTCAGTTCATCGACCCGCACCGGGGCCACCAGCTCACCCAGGGCGTCGCTCTCGGCCTGCTGCAGATCGGAATCAGCATGACCGTCAACGCGCTCATCGTCGTGGGCGCTGCCTCGATCGCCGGCGTCCTGGCCCGCCGCCCCGCGTGGACCGTCTGGCAGCGACGGATCAGCGGAACCCTGCTGGGCGCCGTCGCGATCCTGCTCGCACGTGAGGTTCCCGCCCGAGCGCACGTCTGAGAAGCGCGGCCGGTGCGACCGCCATCCGGGAGCCGCGCAACTAGGCGGCGGGCCGCGCCGCCTCCTCCGTCACGATGTCGATCGCGCGGCGGTCGCGCAGCACGTCGAAGTGGCCGCCTGAGGGCAACCGCACGTTCTGGGCGCCCGGCAGCTCGCTGCCCTCGGGCACGATCGGGTCGAAGCTGCTGAAGACCGAGACGATGCGCTCGTTCACGAGGTCTTCGGAGGAGAGGAGGGTCGTGGTGGGGTCGTCCGACCGGAACGCGCGCAGCGTGCTGTTCGGTGCCCAGCGGGCGTAGCGGCTGCCCGAGAACGGGGTCGCGACGGCGACCATGCGCACGAGGCGGTGGTCGGGGTCGAGCTTCAGCATGGCGTACTTGCCGATGAGCCCGCCCTTGCTGTGGGCGGCGATGAAGACGTCGTCGAGGCCGCGGTCGGCGATGAAGCGGGCGACGAGCTCGGCGCTGTCGACCACGGGGCGCCGGTTGCGGCGCAGCGCGGAGACGACGTGAACCGGGTGGCCGCGACGGTGGAGCGCCTCGATCATGGGCCGCATGAAGTGCCAGGTCTCGTAGACGCCGGGCAGGGCGATGCACGGGCGCTCGGTGCCGGTGGCGTAGCGGGCGGGGTCGATGCGCGAGGCCCACCCGCCGAGCTGCAGGGCGGCGGCGACCACGTAGTCCTTGGTGACGCCCTCGGCGAAGGCGCGGATGCTGACGGGCCCGCTCACGCGCCGGCGACCTGCCGGGCGATGAACGCCTCGATCTCGTGCGCCACCCGAGGGGCGTCGGTGTGCTGCAGCACGTGGCCGGGGCCCTCGAGCTCGACCAGGGTGCCGCGGGCGGCGCGGTGGGTCAGCTGTTCGCACCACTCGAGCCGGGCGATGGGGTCGTTGCTGCCGCGGAGCACGAGAACCGGTCCTCTCCAGTCGGCGATGGTCTCCTCCAGGCGGTAGTCGAGCATCCGTCGGAGCGCCGCGCCGAAGCGTCGCGGTCGGGTGCGCAGGTAGTCGGCGGCGATCACCGCCACCGCGGCGGGCGTCTCGGCGAAGGTGTCGCGCAGCAAATCGGCGGTCTGTTGCGCCGCGCTGCGCCGACTCGGGTCGACGACGGGCGCGGCGAGCACCAGGCCCCGGATGCGCGGGGTGACGCTTGTGGTGAGGTTCTCGCGGCGGGCCGCCTCCGCGGCGATCTGTGCACCCATCGAGTGGCCGACGAGCACCGCCTCGGTGACGTCGTGGTCGTCGAGGGCGCGCAGCACGGCGTCTGCGAGTTCGGGCACGGTCAGCTGCTGGGGCGGGGGGAGGGTGCCGTCTGGCAAGCGGTGGCCAGCGAAGCCCGGAAGGTCGAGCGCCAGCACGGCCCTCGTGCGTCCCATCTCCTCGGCGAGGCGGCTGCTGTAGCGGTGCGACATGCCGATGCCGGGGACGATCACCACCGTGGGCTGCGCCAGGGCCGGGTGGGCGGCGGTGGCGGCTGGGCTGTCTCGTCGTTCCATCACGGTAAGCCTGCCCCCGGTCGCCGCTCGAGCCACGGGGTTGACACGTCTCGTCTGCTCCGGAGCGCTCAAGGTCGGTGCAGCGTCACCCCCAGCACGATGCGCCGTGCGTCACCGCTGCCCTCGTCGGTCAGGCGCGTCATCCCGATCTTCTCGGCGACCCGCTCGGAGGCGCGGTTCTGCGGATGGATGATCGCCACCACCCGGTCGGCACTCATGTGATCCTTCGCGAACTCGAGGCATGCGGCGGCGGCCTCCGTCGCGTAGCCGCGCCCCTGCAGCGCGGGGCGCACGTGGTACCCGACCTCGACGGCGGGGGAGCCGGCGACCTCCTGCACGGTGAGACCGCAGTCGCCGACGAACTCGCCCTCGCGCGTCTCGACGATCCACAGCCCGAAGCCGTGGGTGTCGTAGTTGCGCCGGTTCCAGGCGATCCAGGCGGCGGCGCCCTCCCGGGTCTTGGGTGCCGGGTAGTACGTCATCACCCTCGCGTCACCGAGCAACCCCGCCATCGCGTCGAGATCCCCCTCGCCCATCTCCCGAAACCGCAACCGCTCCGTCGCCCCAGGAACCCGCATCCCTCGACGCTACGCCACGGGGCGTCGCGCCGTCACGCTCGCTCTCGCGTCCGGGGTGCCTCAGCCGGTCGGCGCGTCGGCAGCGGCTCTGCGCTTCGTGCCCCGAGGGCCTGCGCGATCTCGTTCAGTGCGGCGACCACGGCCCCCACGAACAGTGTGCCGGCCACGACGATCGACTTCAGCAGCACCCCCACCTCGGAGCTCATCAGCACGAGCACGACCACCACGACCACACCCAGCCCGTACGCCGCCCACGACATCTTCGCCATGCCCCGACGCTACGCCCCCGCTCGACACAAGTCGACTACCCGCGCGCCCCGCCCCGCGCATCCGTGATTCACGCGCCGTGCAGGACTAGTAAGAACTACCGGGTGGCGGGATGCGGCGCGGGCGTCGTCGGTAGCGTGAACGGGACGAACGGGGGAGCGGATGCAGGACTCGAACGCGATCGGCGCACCACGAGACAGCGGACCTGCCGGGGCGACGCGGCGTGCGGCCGCGATCGGAGCACCACGAGACGACGAGCCGGCCGGGGCCACGCGGCGCGCGGTGCTGAGGAGTGCGGCGTGGGCGGCGCCCGTGGTGGCGCTGGCGGCGGCGGCTCCATCGGCGGCGGCGAGTGTCACACCGAGCGGCACGCTCACCGTCACGAGCAGCGGATACCAACCGTCTCAAGCCTGGGGCGCTTTCGCCGGCATCGTCGCCAGCCCCCACTACGAGGGCGGACTCACCGACGACATGATCGTCTTCTCCCACCCCGTGACCATCACCCGCTGGGTCGTGCTCGACAGCGGCCGCGTGCTGCAGCTCTTCTTCATGCCCGACGACCGCTCCCTCCCGGGCGTGCGCGCCACCTTCCTCGTCCCGGGCTACGCCCCCCCTCCCCTGGGAGTTCGGCTACCCCGCCTGAGCAGCGGATGCTCGATCAGCTCCCGAAGGGTGCTCACGACAGCTGCGCCGCCGCGACGATGTGATGCATCGCGCGCACGGCGCGCATTTCGTTGGCGCTCGTCATCGACTCGTGGCCGTAGCCGGCGCGGGTCTTGACCCCGAGCAGCGTTGTCAGATGGCTCGTCGTCGTCGGCCAGCTCGTGGATGAGTTCGGTCGCTTCGACGAACTGGATCATTTTCGCCCGTCGGCCCTCGAGCACCCCCGGCACTCGGTCAACCCGAGACACGGGCTTCTGCACCGCGGCGGCCGCGGCGGAGACGGCGACGGAAGGCCGCCGGGTCTCCCGCGAGCGGGACGCCGTCGCGGGCGATGTCGGCGAGAACGCGTTGAGACGCGAGGGCGCCCGCCACCTCGTCTTCTGCATAGATGAGGGGGTGTGCCTCGTTCCCGGTGAGGCGGAACACCTGCCAGGCGACCGACTCCGCGTCGACCTCGAAGCGACCGGGGTCTGCGCCTGCCGGCCGTTCGAAGAAGAGATCGATGTCGCTGTCTTCCTGCATCGTGCCCGTGGCTGCGGAGCCGAACACGGCGGCGTAGACGGGTGGGTCGGCGAACGTCTGCGGAACGAGCTCACTGATGCGTGCCCACAGTCGCGCTCGTGCCGAGACGATCTCCCGAACGGCCCCGGCGAGGATGTGCTCGGCGTTGAAGGAGTAGAGGGTGAGCTTGCCGGCGGGGGAGCGGAGCACCGTGCCCTGCGACGCGAGCCGGTGCACGGTGGACCGCACCCCGGCGTAGGAGTTCGATGTGGCCCGCGCGATGTCGGCGATGCTCATCGGAGCGTGAGCATGCACGAGCACCTCCAGCACTGCGCCGTCGAGCGACTTCGTGATTGCCCAGAAGGGCATCTGCACCTGCACGGCCGCATCTCCTCGTACCGAAATTTCGCCATCTGCGATGGAAAAACAATACCCGATGATTCATCATTTATGAAAGGGATGCAGCCAGCTCACCGCCCCGCGCAGCGCGAGGCTGAGAAACACCCGTGCGATTTTGTTGACCTGGGCGTACGGTCGGATCCGCCGCCGGCGTCCCTCGCATTCGCCCCGTGACCGACCGGCACAGGCGAGACGCAAGACGCGAGATGCTGACGGAGGTAGTGATGTCGTCGAACACGGATGCGGCCGGCAAGTCGAAAGATTCCGGCCAGGCCCCACGCACGGTCAGGAGCTTGGTTCCGGCGCGGATGGACAGGCTGCCGTGGACGAGGTTCCACTGGATGGTGGTCTTCGGCCTCGGCGTCTCCTGGATCCTCGACGGCCTCGAGATCCAGATCATCGCCTCGAACGGCTTCCAGGCCGAGCTCGGCATGGACTCCGCGCAGGTCGGCCTCGCCGGCACCATCTACCTGGTCGGTCAGGTGATCGGCGCGCTCGTGTTCGGCAGGCTCTCCGACAGGTTCGGGCGCAAGAAGCTGTTCATCATCACGCTCGCGATCTACCTGATCGGCTCGGCGCTCGCCGGATTGAGCCCGAACATGGAGTTCCTGTTCGTGATGCGCTTCATCGCGGGCCTCGGCATCGGCGGCGAGTACGCGGCCATCAACTCGGCGATCGACGAGCTCATCCCGAGCCACTATCGCGGCCGCATCGACATCGCCATCAACGGCACCTACTGGGGCGGCGCCGCCCTCGGCTCGGTGGCGAACCTGTTCTTCCTCAACCCCGACAACTTCGCCGAGAACATCGGCTGGCGTCTCGCGTTCTTCATCGGCCCCGTGCTCGGTCTGGTCATGATCTATATGCGCCGGCACATCCCCGAGAGCCCGCGCTGGCTGATGACGCACGGCAAGGAGGACGTCGCCGAGAAGACCGTCGACGACATCGAGGCCCGCGTCGAGAAGGAGTCGGGCAAGAAGCTCGACCCGGTGCCCGACGACCAGGCCATCGAGGTGAAACCGCTCGACCGCATCCCGTTCATGAAGATCGCGAGCGTGCTCATCCGCGATTACCCGAACCGCACCGTGGTGGGTCTCACCATGATGATCACGCAGTCGTTCCTCTACAACGCCATCTTCTTCACCTACGCGTTGGCGCTGCAGAACTTCTACGGGGTCGAGAACGACGCGGTGCAGTACTTCTTCTTCCCGTTCGCGATCGGCAACCTGGTCGGCCCGCTGGTGCTCGGCCCGCTGTTCGACACCTGGGGTCGGCGCAAGATGATCCTGCTCACCTACGGGCTGTCGGGCGTCATCCTCACCGTCTCGGGCTTCCTGTTCCAGGCGGATGTGCTGAACGCCACCACCCAGACCGTGTTCTGGTGCGTCGCATTCTTCTTCGCCAGCGCCGGCGCCTCCTCCGCCTACCTCACGGTGAGCGAGCTGTTCCCGCTCGAGATGCGCTCGCAGGTCATCTCGTACTTCTTCTCCATCGCGCAGATCGCCGGATCGGTCGCCCCCCTCCTGTTCGCCTCGCTCATCGGCGACGGCGAAGACCGCGGCCCCATCACCATCGGCTACATCGGCGCCGGCCTGCTCATGGTGGTGGGCGGCGTCATCTCGTTCATCTTCGGTGTGAACGCCGAGCGCAAACCGCTCGAGGCCATCACCAACCCGCTCTCCGCCGTATCCGAGGGCAAGCTCAACGTCGACGGCGAGCGCACCACGCGGGCGCGCAAGCAGCGCACCTAGCGCTTGCGCGCATCCTGCAGCGTGGTTGTTTGCAGGGTTCGCCGGGCTAGATGGTCGCACAAAGCGCTCGCATTTCGCGGAATGCGAGCACTTTGCGCGACCAACGGCGGCCGGATGCGCGGGGTGCGTCAGCGGAAGCGGCGCAGGCGGAGGCTGTTGGTGACGACGAAGACCGAGGAGAAGGCCATGGCGGCGCCGGCGAGCAGCGGGTTGAGGAGGCCGAGCATGGCGAGAGGGATGGCCGCGGCGTTGTAGGCGAAGGCCCAGAACAGGTTGCCCTTGATGATGCCGAGGGTGGCGCGCGCCAGACGGATGGCGGTCGCCGCCGTGCGGAGGTCGCTGCCGACGATCGTGATGTCGCCGGCGGCGATCGCGGCGTCGGTGCCGTCGCCCATGGCGAGTCCGAGGTCGGCGGCGGCCAGCGCCGCGGCGTCGTTCACGCCGTCGCCCGCCATCGAGACGACGCGCCCCTCGCGCTGCAGCGAGCGGATGGCGTCGAGCTTGCCGGCGGGCGTCACTCCCGCCCGCACCTCGTCGATGCCCACGGCGCGCGCCGCGAAGGCGGCGGCTCCGGGGTTGTCGCCGGTGAGGAGCACGGGGGTGAGCCCGAGGGCTCGCAGTTCCTCGATGGCGCGGGCGCTGGTGATTTTGACGGTGTCGGCCACGGCGATGAGTCCGAGGGCGACGCCTTCGGCGGCCACTGCGACGACCGTCGCGCCGTCGGCCTCCAGCTCGGCCGCGTGTGGCGCGAGCGCGCCGGTGTCGATGCGCCACTCCTCGGCGAGCCACGACAGGCGCCCGGCGACCACGGCCCGCCCGCCGACCACCCCCTGCACGCCGAACCCGGTGTGCGCCTCGAAGCCCTCCACCCGCGGGAGGTCGGTGGCGGCCGCCCGCACGATGGCCCGCGCCACCGGATGCTCCGACCCCTCCTCCACGGCAGCCGCGATCGCGATTAGGTCGGCAGCGGAGACGCCCGCAGGCGCGCTCGCCCCGCGAGCGCCCGTGGCGGGCACCACCTCCCGCACGCTCATCTCGCCCGTCGTGACGGTGCCGGTCTTGTCGAGCACGATCGTGTCGACGCGACGGGTCTGCTCCAGCACCTGCGGTCCACGCAGCAGGATGCCGAGCTGCGACCCACGCCCCGTGCCCACCAGCAGCGCCGTCGGCGTCGCGAGCCCGAGGGCGCACGGGCAGGCGATGATGAGCGTCGCCACCCCCGCCGTGAACGCGACCTCGAGCGACGCCCCGGCGAGCAGCCACCCGGCGAACGCGACGACCGCGAGCACCATCACGACCGGCACGAACACTCCCGAGACGCGGTCGGCGAGCCGCTGCACCTGCGCCTTGCCGGTCTGTGCCTCTTCGAGGAGGCGCCCCATCCGGGCAAGCTCCGTGTCGGCGCCGACACGGGTGGCCTCGACGACGAGTCGCCCTCCGACCACGAGCGTCGCCCCGATCACGCGCGACCCCGCCGACACCTCCACCGGCACCGACTCGCCCGTGACGAGGCTCGTGTCGACCGCCGACGCCCCCTCGACGACCACGCCGTCGGCGGCGATCTTCTCCCCGGGACGCACGACGATGAGATCGCCGACCCGCAGCGCGCTCGCGGGCACCCGCTGCTCGACCCCGTCGCGCAGCACCGACGCGTCCTTCGCGGCGAGCGAGAGCAGCGCTCGAAGCGCCTCCGCCGACGACCTCTTCGCCCGCGACTCGATGTACCGCCCGGCCAGGATGAACACCGTCACCGCCGACGCGACCTCGAGGTAGATCTCGCCCGATCCGCCCTCGGGCGTGCCGATGAGACTGAAGGACATGTGCATCCCGGGCTCACCGGCCGACCCGAACACGAGCGCGTAGAGCGACCAGCCGTAGGCGGCGAGCACCCCCACGCTGATGAGCGTGTCCATCGTCGCGGCGCCGTGCCGCGCGTTCACCGCCGCCGCGCGGTGGAACGGCCACGCACCCCACACCACGACCGGCGTCGCGAGCACGAGCGCGACCCACTGCCACGACGTGAACTGCAGCGCCGGCACCATCGACATGAGCGCCACCGGCAGCGCCAGCGCCCCCGAGACGACGAGCCGGCGCAGCAGCATCCGCGACCCGCGGTCAGGCGCGGGGGTGGGGTCGGCCGCACCCTCAGAAGGGCGAGAGGATGCGCGGGCCGGGTCGACACCGGATGCGGACGACCGAGCAGACTCCCGCGGTGCAGCGGCCAGCGGCGCAGCGGCCGGCGGCGCCGGGAGGGTGGCCGTGTAGCCCGCGGCCTTGACGGCGGCCACGAGCTCGCGGGCGTCGACCCCGTCGGATCGCACGCGCGCCTTCTCGGTGGCGTAGTTGACGGTCGCCTCGACCCCGGGCAGCTTGTTCAGCTTGCGCTCTACCCGGTTGGCGCACGACGCACAGGTCATGCCGCCGATCTCGAGCTCGACGTCGAGCGCGCTCATGAGCGCGGGGCGAGCGTGTACCCGGCCTCCTCGACGGCGGCCTGCAACGCCTCGGACGCACCCGCGCCGGGCCCGGCGACCCGCACCGTCGAAGCGCCCCCGACCACGAGCTCGACGGTCACCGACTCGACCCCGTCCACCTCCGAGAGCTCCTCGGTGACGCTCGCCACACAGTGCGCACACGTCATCCCCTCGACGAGCAGCGTCGTCACCGCGCCGCCCGCGCCAGCACCCGTGCTGCCCACGCCCGCAGGCCCCGCGTGACCAGCCCCGTGCGCACCCGCCGCGCCGGCCCCGGGTGCGCAGCACGCGCATCCGTCACCCCCGCGTGCCGTCAGCCCCAGGTCGCGGAATCCGTCGCTCTGCATGATGGTGGTCTCCTCCGCCGGATTGTGCTGTGACATCACGTCCAGCATACCCCCACCCGGTATGCGGTGCGAGGATGCCGACTCAGCTGATGGCCAGGCTCGCCGGCGACATGAGGGCGATGAGCACGAGGGTGAACAGCGCGATCGTTCCGGCGATGGCGAGCCGCCCGGCCCACGGCCAGCGCTCGAACCAGTACACCAGCTCGGGCATCTCCGTGCGCAGCCGGTCGGCCGTGATGGGGTCGCTCAGTCGCTGCACGGGCGCCCCGAAAGCCCGTGCGACCGTGTCGATGTCGTCGTTCGACCAGAATTCGCCGCGCATCCGGAGCAGGGGCTCACCCGTGGTGTCGAGCAGGAACAGCTGCCGCGTGGTCTCGGTCGTGGCACCGCGGTAGATGTCGACGATCAGCGCGGTCGCGACACGTTTCGCGGGCACGCGGTTCAGGCGCACGAAGAAGCCGCGTTCGATGAGCCCGTCGCGTTCGAGACGGATGCTCACCCCTCGCAGCAACGCCGCCGCCACCACGTAAAGCGCGAGGATGAACAGCGCCGCGATGATGACCCGCGGCCACGTTCCGCGCGGGATGGCGAACCACAGCATCGCCGCCAGGATCGGCAGCGTGAGCGCCGCCACCACGAGCCGCGTCTGCCGGATGAGCTGCGATCGCGGCCTCAGCGTGCGCACGGCCCCCGGCTCGCGGGTGCCCTCGGGACCTGGCGTGCCGGTCTCTTCGCCCGCATGCGGAAGGGCGGCGGATGCTGCTGCACGGCTCGCAGGCATGCCTCCACCCCGCTCTCCCTCACCCATGGCTTCAGGATACGTGCCCCGTTCGGGGCGCGACAGCGGCCGTCAGGGGGACACGATCCAGCCAACACCCAGCCCGCACCCGGCCCCGCCGAGCCGGGCCACCGCTACACGGCTCAGGCCGCGGCGCGACGGCGGAAGGGGTTGAGCACGCGGTTCGTGTCGGGAACCTCCGCGACCACCATCTCGGGGGCGCGCGAGACCAGGAGCCAGGCGGGGAGGATGGCGATGCACAGCAGCGGGAGCGCCACCACGCTGCCGGTGACGAGGGTGGCGACGAAGAGCGCGATCCATCCGTCGCGGGCGATGGCGAGCACCATGCCGAGCACTCCCGCGCCCACGGCGAGCGTGAGCGGGATCGCCGGAACGAGCACGTTCGCGTACATGCCGAACGCCACGCCGAGGAACACCGCGGGAAAGATGTGTCCGCCCCGGAAGCCCGACGCCCCGGCCACCGCGAGCGCCAGCAGCTTCACGCCGAAGATCGACAGCAGCTGCAGTCCGGAGTACTCGCCCGCGTTCGTGATGAGCTCACCCATCTGCGCGAGCCCCTTGAACAGCGTGATCTCGCCACCGAGCGCCCCGAGCAGCCCCAGCGCCACGCCGCCCAGCGTGATGTAGACGAGCGGGTTGCCGAAACCGTGGAAGAAGCGGTGCAGTGCCCGGAACAGCACCACGCAAAGCACCCCGAACGCGGCCGCCGCGACCGCGATGCCGGCGCCGCTCAGCAGGTCGATCGGGGCGATGGTGTCGTAGGCGGGCAGTGGCAGCTCGAACGTCGGGTGGGCGAGGAACCGCATCGTCACCGAGCCGGCACCGGCGGCGACGAGCGGCAGGAAGAGCCTGTCCCAGAGCGCGCCGCCGCGCGGGAACGCGGCGACGATGCCGGTGAGCACCAGTGCGGCCGCCACCGGTGTGCCGAACAGCGCACCGACGGTGCCGGCCGCCGCCATCATCACGGTGAGCTGCACGGGAACCCGCGTGAACATCCGGCCCACCACCGCGGCCATGAGTCCCGCGTTGATGGCGATGATCGGGTTCTCCGGTCCCAGGCTCACACCGCCCGCGAGGCCGAGCGTCGCCACGAGCGCGAGCGTCGGCAGCGAGCGCAGCGGCAGCGGGGGAGCGATGAGTTCGGTCGTCGCCGAGTCGCGGCCGCCGTGCCCCGGCAGCTGCCACACCACGAGCCCCACGGCGATGCCCGTCAGCGTGAGCACGGTGAAGATGAAGAAGCCGTTCGAGGGGTCGAGGCCGGTCGCCTCGGGGAGGGTGTGCCAGATGAGGCCCTCGAGCCACTCCGAGAGCTCGTCGAGCGCGAACAGGATGAGCGCCGAGACGGCCCCCACGACGAGCGCGGGAATCGCGAGCAGCAGTTGCACGCGGGTCGCCGGTGCGCGGTCGGGAGTCTCGTCGGGCGCGCCGCCCTGGGCACCCTGGGCGGGTGCGGGAGAGGCGTCTGGCGATGCTGCGGTCACGGTTCCCCCAGATTCGAGCGGCTGGCCCGAGAGTAGTGCACAGGGGGCGCACTCTCCAGTGGTTCTCCACAACCCCTGGCCGCGCCCGCCGCACCTTCTTAGGCTGAGGCCCATGAGCGAGCACAGCACCACCGAACCTGTCGCACTCGAGGTCGTCGACGCCTGGTGGCGGGCGGCCAACTACCTCTCCGTCGGGCAGATCTACCTCCTCGGCGACGACCCCCTTCTCGACAAACCCCTCACGCCCGAGTCGATCAAGCCCAGGCTGCTCGGCCACTGGGGCACCACCCCCGCGCTCAACCTGGTGTGGGCGCACCTCAACAAGCAGATCGTCGAGCGCGGCTGCGACGTCATCTACCTCGCCGGCCCGGGTCACGGCGGCCCGGGAGTCGTGGCCAACGCCTGGCTCGACCAGACCTACTCCGAGCTGTTCCCGCGCATCCCGTTCGACCGCGAGGGCATCTCGCGGCTGTTCCGGCAGTTCTCGTTCCCCGGCGGAATCCCCTCCCACGCGGCGCCCGAGACGCCGGGCTCCATCAACGAGGGCGGCGAGCTCGGCTACTCCCTCGTGCACGCCTACGGCGCGGTGCTCGACAACCCCGGCCTCATCGCCGCCTGCGTCATCGGCGACGGCGAGGCCGAGACGGCGACGCTCGCCACGAGCTGGCACCTCAACAAGTTCCTCGACCCGGCGAGCGATGGAGCCGTGCTCCCCATCCTCAACCTCAACGGCTACAAGATCGCCAACCCCACCCTGCTCGCCCGCATCTCCGAGGAGGAGCTGCGGTCGCTGTTCATCGGCTACGGCTACTCGCCGCGCATCGTCGAGGGCGGCTTCGACGGCGAAGACCCGATGCTCGTGCACGAGCGCTTCGCCGCCGTGCTCGCCGAGGCTCTCGACGACATCGCCGCGATTCAGGATGCTGCCCGCACCGGTTCAGACCCGTCCCGACCGCCGTGGCCGATGATCGTGCTGAAGACGCCCAAGGGCTGGACGGGGCCGAAGGTCGTCGACGGGCTCCCCGTCGAGAACACGTGGCGGGCCCACCAGGTGCCGCTGTCGGGCGTGCGCGGCAACCCGGAGCACCTCGCGCAGCTCGAGGAGTGGTTGCGCAGCTACCGTCCCGGCGAGCTGTTCGACGCCGAGCGCGACGGCCGCCCCTCTGCCGTGCTCGACGCGGCCCGGCCATCCGGCGAGCTGCGCATGAGCGCGAACCCGCACGCGAACGGCGGTCTGCTGCGCAAGGCGCTCGGGCTGCCTCCCCTCGAGCCGCACGCCGTCGACGTCTCGGAGGGGCGCGGGGTCGTCGTCGAGCCGACGCGGGTGCTCGGGCAGTGGCTCCGCGACCTGATGGCCGAGAACCCCGACACCTTCCGCATCTTCGGGCCCGACGAGGTGGCGTCGAACCGCCTCGACGACGTCTACGAGGTCACGGCGAAGCAGTGGCAGGCGGAGGTGCTCGACACCGACACCCACCTGGCTCGCGACGGGCGGGTCATCGAGGTGCTGAGCGAGAACCTCGCGCAGGGGCTCCTCGAGGGCTACCTGCTCACCGGGCGGCACGGGCTGTTCACCTCGTATGAGGCGTTCATCCACATCGTCGACTCCATGTTCAACCAGTACGCGAAGTGGCTGGAGTCGAGCGCCGAGGTGGAGTGGCGGCGGCCCATCTCCTCCTTCACCTACCTGCTCTCCTCGCACGTCTGGCGGCAAGACCACAACGGCTTCTCGCACCAAGACCCCGGGTTCCTCGACCATGTCGTCAACAAGAAGGCGAGCGTGGTGCGGGTGTACCTGCCCCCGGATGCGAACACGCTGCTCGTCACCGCCGAGCACTGCTTCGCCACCCGCGACTACGTGAACGTGATCGTCGCCGGCAAGCAACCCACCGCCACGCTGCTCTCGCTCGAGGAGGCACGAACGCATGGTGCCCGCGGCGTGAGCGTGTGGGAGTGGGCCGGCACTGAGCGACCGGGGGAGGAGCCGGATGTGGTCATCACGTCGGCGGGCGACATCCCGACCGTGGAGGCGATGGCCGCGGTGCAGATCCTCCGGAAGGAGATCCCCGATCTCGCGGTGCGGTTCGTGAACGTCGTCGACCTGATGCGCCTGCAAGACGAGTCCGAGCATCCGCACGGCCTCGACCACGAGTCGTTCGACGCGGTGTTCACGGTCGACAAGCCCGTGATCTTCGCCTTCCACGGGTATCCGTCGCTCATCCACCGCCTCACCTACCGGCGCACGAACCACTCGAACATCCACGTGCGCGGGTTCAAGGAGATGGGCACCACGACGACCCCGTTCGACATGCTCATGCTGAACGATCTCGACCGGTTCCGGCTGGTGATGGACGTCATCCGGCGCGTGCCGCGGCTCACCACCGCGTATGCGGCGCTGTCGCAGAAGATGGACGACGCGCGTGCCGAGCACCGCGCCTACACGCGCAGCCACGGCGAAGACATGCCCGACGTCACCGGCTCGGCGGGGCTGCCGTTCGACCGCTCGGGGGAGTCGGGCGGCGCGCTCGACTCCGAGGGGTCGAGCGAGGGGCCGAACGACTCAGCGGTCGACACCGGGGGTGACAACGGCTAGCCGCCCGCCGCCCGTTTCGCCCTGAGCGCACGAGAACCGCTTTACAACGGATGCGCGGAGGCGTTGAATAGGGCATCCACCTCATCGGTGGAACCGCCTACGAAAGGAGTCGACTATGACAGGCCAGATCGCATCGGGCTCGATTCAGCAGGTGACGGGAGCCCGGGCTCACTGAGCCCCGCCCCGCATTTCCAGTTCGATTCCAGAAGACGCCCCGGTCGTGCAGGCCGGGGCGTCTCGTCGTTCCGGGGGCCGCCCCCTCCCTCCTCGGGGAGGGGACGCACACAGCGCGGGTACGATCGGAGCATGAGCAGCGAGAACCTCCTGGGCGTGCCCCCGACCTACCTCACCGACGACCCGGCCGTGCGCGAGGCGCTCGCCGCAGCCGTCGGCTTCGACGTCGACGACGTGCTCGAGCAGACGGTGCGCGAGCACCCCACCTCCTCGCTCGCCTGGGCCGTGCTCGCCGACCGCGCCTGGTCGCGCCGCGAGCTCGTGCAGTCGTACGCTTACGCCCGCGTCGGCTACCACCGCGGTCTCGACGCCCTCCGCCGCGGCGGCTGGAAGGGCCAGGGCCCGGTGCCGTGGTCGCACGAGGGCAACCGCGGCGTGCTGCTGGCGCTCTACATGCTCCGCCGCGCCGCCGAGGGCATCGGCGAGACCGACGAGGTCACCCGCCTCACCGACTTCCTCGAGGGCGCCGACCCCGCTGCCATCCCCGCCATCGAGTCGGGCGCCCGCTAGCCGCGCCTGCGGCGCCGGCCCGCCTGCCGCGGGGCCGCGGGCCGGGCTGGCGGTTGCCGCCGCCCTGCCCTCACCCGCCGCCCTGCCCTCACCCGCCGCCCCGCCCTCACCCGCCGCCCCGGGCTCAGCGAAACGACGGAGTTTCGGGCCATGTCGCCCGAACGACGGATGCTCGTCCCCTGTCGCGCCGGATACTCCGTCGTTTCGCGCGCACGCGGCGTACATCTCGAGGATGATTTCCGTGAGTTCTCGCCCCGTTCGGCTCCGCGCGGGTCGAGCGGCGGCGGGCAAGACCGTAGCGTGAAGGGGTGATCCGCACCCTGGGGCCGGCGCAGCTGGCGATCGACATCGGGCTGGCCGTCGCCTGCGTGCTGCTGCGGGTGGCGATCGGCATCGAAGGTGTCGCCCTCGCGGTGGTCGTCGTCGCGATGGGCGGTGCGCTCGCCCTCCGCCGGGTGAGTCCGGTGCTCGCCCTCGGGGTGGCGTGGCTGGGCGCGATCGTGCAACTCGCGGCGGTGCTGCCGCCCGATCTCGCGAACCTCGCCATCCTGCCCGTGCTCTACGCCACGGCGCGGCGGGGTGGAGCGGGGCTGAAGTGGGTGGGGCTCGGCTCGGCGATCCTCGGCGCCGTGATCGCCACGGCCTACCTCACCGCGATCGCGTACTGGAGCGCCATCGTGGGGGAGGTCGCTGCGCCCGCACCCTCCCGGGTGTTGCTGACGGCCACGATCCTGCTCATCGCCTCCTCGGCGACCCTCGTGCTCAGCTGGACGTTCGGGCTGCTCGCGCGCGCCTGGGCCGCCGCGCGCGAGAGTCGCCGCCGGGAAGCGCTGGCGGAGCAGACGGTGGCCGTCGAGCAGGAGCGCAACCGCATCGCGCGCGACATGCACGACGTCGTCGCCCACTCGCTCGCCGTCGTGATCGCTCAGGCCGACGGCGCGCGCTACGCCCGCGCGACCGATCCCGAGGCCGTCGACTCGTCGCTCGTGACAATCTCGTCGACCGCTCGCGAAGCCCTCGCCGACGTGCGACTGCTGCTCGCGCAACTGCGCCACGACGAGGCACCCGGACCGCAGCCCGTGCTCGCCGACCTCGACCGGCTCTACGGGCAGCTGCGCGCATCCGGTCTCCCCGTCGCGATCGAGGAGACCGGCACGCCTGCCGCCCTGCCGGCCGGGGCGCAGATCGCGGTCTACCGCATCGTGCAGGAGGCCCTCACCAACGCCCTGCGCCACGGCGCCGGCGACGGTGCGCGCGTAGAGCTCACCTGGCAGCCCGACCGCGTGTCGGGCGTCATCTCGAACCGCGTCGCCCGGGCAACCGCGGCGGCGCCCGCGGTCCCTGCGACCACGGCCCCGGCGGCGCCCGCGCTCCGTGCGGCCACGGTCATGGCCCCGGCGGCGGCGCCCGCGGTCCCTGCGGCCACCGTCCCTGCGGGTGCGGCAGCTGCGGCCACGGTCCCTGCGAGCGCGGCGGCGGCCACCGTCACGCCGGCGGCTCCCGCGGTCGCGGCGGCGCCCGCGGTGCCTGCGGCCACGGCCCCGGCCCCGGCGGCGCCCGCGGTCCCTGCGGCCCCGGCCCCGGCAACGGCGGCCCCGGCGGCGGGCGCGGCCCCGGCCCCGGCGGCGGCGCCCGCGGGGCACGGGGTCGACGGGATGCGCGAGCGCGCCCTGCTCGCCGGCGGCACCCTCGGCGCGGCGGCCCACGACGAGCGATTCGTCGTCGAGTTCACCATCCCGATCACCTCAGGAGGCCGTCCGTGACCGACACCGCCGCAGCGCGCATCCGTGTCGCCCTCGTCGACGACCAGGCGCTGTTCCGTGCGGGAATCCGCATGGTCGTGTCGTCGCAGCCCGATCTGGAGTTCGTGGGCGAGGCCGGCGACGGGGCGGCAGGCGCCCTGCTCGCCGAATCTGCGCTGCCCGACGTCGTGCTGATGGACGTGCGGATGCCCGTGCTCGACGGCATCGAATCGACCCGACGCGTGCTCGCGGCCGCCGACGCCGCCGGTCGCACGGTGCGGGTGATCGTGCTCACCACCTTCGACTTCGACGAGGCGGCGGCGCGCGCCATCCGCGCCGGTGCGAGCGGCTTCGTGCTGAAAGACGCCGACCCCGAGTTCCTGCTCGCCGCCATCCGCACCGTGCACGCGGGCACCTCCGTCATCGCCGCCTCGGCGGTGCACGAGTTGCTCGAGCACTTCGCCGAAGGGGTGACGGATGCTCCTGCCGCGCCGCCCGGCACGAGCGAGCCGCCCGCCTTCGCGCGGCTCACCGCCCGGGAGCAGGAGATCTTCAGGCTCGCCGCCCGCGGCCTCAGCAACGCCGAGATCGCCCGCACGGAGTTCGTGAGCGAGGCGACCGTGAAGACGCATGTCAGCCGCATCCTCGGCAAGCTCGAGCTGCGCGACCGGGTGCAGCTCGTCGTGTTCGCCCACGAGCGCGGGCTGACCTGAGGCGGCTGCGCCCACGAGGTGCAGCCGGGCACGGCTCGACGTCGCCCCGCGTGGCCCGTCGAGCCCAGCGAAGTGTCATCCCAGCGATGGACGGCCGTCGTCCCGTGGTCCGACGCGCACCGCCGCACCCTCTCCGTAGCGTCGGAGCATGCAGATCACACCGACCGACCTCGGCCTCGTCGCCCGGGTCACACAGCTCACGAAATCGTACGGCCGGGGGAGCACCGCCGTCACCGCGCTCGACGACGTCTCCATCGGCATCCGTCGCGGCGAGTTCACCGCGATCATGGGCCCGAGCGGATCGGGCAAGTCGACGCTCATGCACATCATGGCCGGACTCGACACACCGACGGCCGGCCGGGTGTGGATCGGCGACACTGACATCTCCGCCCTCGGCGACCGCGAGCTCACGGCCGTGCGGAGGCGCAGGGTCGGCTTCGTCTTCCAGTCGTTCAACCTCGTTCCCACGCTCGACGTGGAGGGCAACATCCTGCTCCCGTTCGAGCTCGACGGCCGGCGCCCCACGGCGGAGGAGCGCCTGCGCATCGACGGGCTCATCGACTCGCTCGGGCTCGCTCCGAGGCTGCGGCACCGCCCGCACGAGCTCTCGGGCGGGCAGCAGCAGCGGGTGGCGATCGTGCGCGCACTCGGCTCGCGCCCCGACCTCGTGTTCGCCGACGAGCCCACCGGCAACCTCGACTCGCGCACGGGGCGCGAGGTGCTGTCGCTCCTTGCCGCGGCCAGCTCGGAGTACGGGCAGAGCATCGCCATGGTGACCCACGATCCCGTGGCGGCGAGCTACGCCGATCGCATCGTGTTCCTGGCCGACGGGCGCATCGCGGAAGAGCGGGGCCGTTCGAGCGCCGCCGAGATCAGCCGGTACATGCTCGGGATGGAGGGTGTGGCGTGAACCGTGTGCGACGGGGCGAGCACGCCCCGAGCATCCTCGTCTCCACCCTCTCTGCGGCGTTCGGCGTCGCACTCCTGTCGGTGATCGGGCATCTCGCGGAAATCATCTCGGCCGACGACGTCACCGGGTCGAGCTCGACTGTCGCGTTCGTGCTGGCCCTGCTCGCCGGGGTCTTCATCGTCATCGCCACCTACGTGGGGGCGGTCGTGACGGCGAACACCTTCGCCACCATCATCGCGGGCCGCACCCGCACCATCGCCCTGCTCAGGCTGCTCGGCGCGAGCGCGTCGAGCCAGCGCCGAGCCGTGGCCCGCGAGGGGCTGGCGGTGGGCGCCCTCGGTGCGATGCTCGGGGCGGTGCTCGGCGTGCTGGTCAGCGCGGGGCTGCTGCAGGCTGCGGTGGCGGGCGGGTTCGCTCCCGCGCTGCCCTACGAATGGATCCAGCCCGTGATCGTGCTCCCGATGGTCACCGTGGTGCTCACCACCTGGGCGGCATCCTGGGCCGGCTCGCGCCGGGTGCTCGACGTGTCGCCGATGCAGGCGACGGGCGGCGCGCACGAGCTTCGGTACGAGGAGGCGAGGGGCCGGCGGGGCCGGAACGCCGCCGCGCTCGTCTTCCTGCTGCTCGGCGGAGGAATGCTCGCGCTCGGCGTGATCGTGGGCATCGCGAACCCGGTCGGCATCCTGCCGGCCGTGCTCGGCGGGGTGCTCTCGTTCACCGGGTTCGTGCTCGGCGCCCAGGTCGTGATGCCCGCGACGTTGCGACTCGTCGGCCGCCTGTTCGGTCGTGGCGCGAGTGCGCGTCTGGCCGCGGAGAACGCGGTGCGCTACCCCGAGCGGAGTACCCGCACCACCATCGGCCTCGTCATCGGCGTGACGCTGGTGACGATGTTCGCCGTCGCGACCGGCAGCTACCAGCGGGTGCTCGAGACGGCGTTCCCGAGCGAGCCGGGGGATGCGGTGCAGCTCGATTCCGTCATCCTGGTCACCGTCGTCGTCTTCTCGGTGCTGCTCGGCTTCAGCGCGCTCATCGCGGCGGTCGGCATGGTGAACAACCTCTCGCTCAGCGTGCTGCAGCGCACCCGCGAGCTCGGGCTGCTGCGCGCGCTCGGGTTCACCGCCGGGCAACTGAGACGGATGATCGCCGTCGAGAGCGCCCAACTCACCATCGCCGCCGTGCTGGTCGGTCTGCTGCTCGGCACCTTCTACGGCTGGGCGGGTGCGCAGTCGCTGCTGGCCTCGCTGCCGGGCACCGGCGGATTCGTGGCCCCGGTCGTGCCCCTCTGGCTGCTCGCCGCGGTGGCCATCTCGGCGGCCCTTCTCACCCTCGCGGCCTCCGTCGCCCCCACCCGTCGCGCCACCCGCATCTCCCCGGTCGTGGCCCTCGCGGTCGAGTGAGCGGCGCGGGCCACGCGCTGCGGCGCGGGGGAGGCCAGCGCCTCAGCACGGCCGGTGGCGTAGAGCGCGCTCGCAGAGGAGCGGCGGGAGGCGGGGTGTGGCGGAGAATGGGGGATTCGAACCCGGCTGTGGGGGGGCGTGCGCGTTCCCATGAGCGGCGGGAGGCGGGGTGTGGCGGAGAATGGGGGATTCGAACCCCCGAGGGCTTGCACCCAACACGCTTTCCAAGCGTGCGCCATAGGCCACTAGGCGAATTCTCCTGACGTCGGCTTGCGCGCGACGACCTCGAACACTCTACCCGACGCGCGGCGCACCGTCGTGCACTCGAGGGCCGGGCAGCTCAGAGGGAGCGCAGGGCGTCGGCGATCGGGGTGTCTCCCGAGATCACCTCGAACTGCGTGCCGATGCCCTCGCCCGAGGTGAGCAGGCGGGCGACGATCCAGGCGACGTCGGCGCGCGGGATGGTGCCGCGGCCGGTCGAGCCGTCGACGGCCACCTGCACGGTGCCGATGGCGTGGTCGTCGGTGAGGCCGCCGGGGCGCACGATGGTGTAGTCGAGGGAGGAGGCGCGCAGCGCCGCATCCGCTTCGCTCTTCGCGCGCAGGTAGATCTGGAAGACGTCGTCGCTCGAGGGGTCGAACGAGTCGGCGGCCATCGCCGACACCATCACGTAGCGCGAGACGCCGGCCGCCTCGGCGGCGGAGGCGAGCAGCACCGCGCCGTCGCGATCGACGGTGAGCTTGCGCTCGGCGGTCGACCCCGGCCCGGCACCCGCGGCGAACGCGACAGCGTCGATGCTTCGCGACGACAGCTCGCCGGCCAGCGCCTCGACCGACGAGTGCTCGAGGTCGAGCACGAGCGCCTGCCCGCCCGCCTCCTCGATGTCGGACGACTGCGCCGCATCACGGATGATGCCCCACACCTCGTTCCCCTCGGCGGCGAGCAGCCGTGTGGCGATGAGGGCGATCTGCCCGTGTCCTCCTGCGATGGCGATCTTCATGCCTCCAGCGAACCACCACCCACCGACACCGGCCACCCGCCCCGGCTCCACGCCACCGCGAGCTCTTGCTACACTGGAGCCCGGCTCCCCGTGTGGCGCCATCCAGGCCAACTCCCCCAGGGCGGAAACGCAGCAAGGGTAACCGGGCTCTGGCGGGTGCGCGGGGAGTCCTTTCTTTTCCCCGATGTCGTCACATCACGGATGCGCACCGAAGTCTCCGAGGGCGTTGACGTTCTCCACGACGGTTGTAGCGTGGGCCCCATGCGACCCGCCCAGCGTCCACCCCGCTTCCACGCGCGCCCGCGCCCACGCATGCGCCCCATTTCGGGTCTCGCTGTCGCCGGCCTCGCCGCCGCCGCCGCGCTCGCCCTCGCCGCCTGCGCCGGCACGGGCACCGGCACCGACCCCGGCTCGACGCCCTTCCCCATCCCCAGCGTCACCGCATCCGTCCCCATGATCACCGCGACGCCCCCGGCCACCCCCACCGACGCCCCCGCGACCGGTGCACCCCAGCCCGCCCCCGCATCCGACCCCGACCCCGCCGACCCCTCCACCTGGACCATCGGCTTCGACGGCATCGGCCCCATCACTCTCGGCACACCCCTCTCCGAGGTCGAGGCGATCGTCGCGCCCACCGACTCCTGCCGCCCCGGCGTCGACAGCTTCTTCGACTCCACGGTCGTCGCTTCCACCGACGGCGGCACCGGTGAGGGCGACACCGCCACCGTCGGCCTCGTGATCTCGCAATCCGTCGCGAAGTCCTCTGTCACCGGCATCCCCACCACCGCCGAGGGCATCGGCGTCGGCTCGACGATCGACGAACTCCTCGCCGCCTACCCCGACGCCGAGCCGTACGAGGCGGTGAACTCCACGGCCTACCGCATCACCGACGGCACCACGTACATCCACTTCGACGACTACGGCAAAGGCACCATCCAGATCATCGAGGTCACCTCGGCACCGATCAAGCCGAAGGAGTACTGCGGCTAGCCCCGCAGCGCGCCCCCGAGGCCCTAGAGTCTGAGCAGGCATCTCCGAACCGATCCGACGGCACGGATGCCGCACGAGGGGGAGATCATGAAGATCCGCAGCGGGCTCGCGCTTGCCGTTCTGTCGTTCGCGGTGGCGCTCACCGCATCCGGATGCTCGGCTGCAGACCCCGCACCCGCCCCCACCGTCACGGTCACCGTGACGCCCAGTGCGACAGCGAGCGCCGAGCCGACCGACTCGCCCGCCCCGACCCCCGACGCCGACTCGTACGACCCCGCCGACCCGGGCACCTGGCTCGTCTCGCTCGACGGCATCGGCCCGATGCGCCTCGGCGGCACCCTCCCCGCGCTGCAGACCGAGCTCGGTCTCACGCCCGACACCTGCCGCGCCGGGGTCGACAGCTACTCGCTCGACGGGCTCGCGTACACCGCGGTGTCGGGCATCGACGAGTCCGACCCGCAGGCGCCGATCGTCGCCGTGCGCTCCCTGGCCGTCGACTCCTTCGACCCCTCGGCCGAGGTGCCGCGCACGGCCGAGGGCATCGGCGTGGGCTCGACCGTCGCAGAGCTGCAGTCGGCCTACCCCATGATCGAGACCTACCAGAACCGCGGCGGCGAGACCGTCTACCGCATCTCGGGCGACGAGTCGACCATCAACTTCGAGCCGATGGGCTCCGACGAGATCGTGATCGTCACGGTCACGACGAGCGCCGAGGTCGCCCCCGAGTACTGCGGCGCCTGACCCGCGCTGACCCGCGCTGACCCCCGCCGTCGCCCCGAGTTGGTCGCGCAATCTGCTCGTATCCCGCAGCTTTCGAGCACTTTGCGCGACCAACGCGGGCGAACGGGCGCAGCCCGCGCCCGGGCGCGCCGAGGCCCCCCGCCCTAGACTTGAGCACGGACGACCGAAGAGGATTCCGTGACGCTACCTGACACCCCGACCCCCCGCGCCGCCGGCGTGAAGAGCATCTACATCACCTCGGTGGAGGGCCACTCCGGCAAGTCCACCGTCGCCCTCGGCGTGCTCGACATGCTGCGCCGCTCGGTGCAGCGGGTCGGCGTGTTCCGCCCCGTCGCCCGCTCGGTGAGCGCCCGCGACTACGTGCTCGAGATGCTGCTCGAGCACGACAACGCCGAGATCCCCTACGAAGACGCGCTCGGCGTCACCTACGACGACGTGCACGAGAACCCGGATGCCGCGCTGTCGCGCATCGTCGAACGCTACAAGGCGGTCGAGCGGCAGTGCGACGCCGTCGTCATCCTCGGCAGCGACTACACCGACGTGGGCAGCCCCACCGAGCTGAGCTTCAACGCGCGCATCGCGGCGAACCTCGGCGCCCCCGTGCTGCTCGTGCTCGGCGGCCGTCGCGGACAGGGCAGCGACGAGCTCCTCGGCCAGGCCCCGCCCCGCTCGGCCGACGACATGCGGCAGATCACCGAGATCGCCCTGGTCGAGCTGCGCAACGCGCACGCCACCCTCGTCGGCATCGTCGCGAACCGCTCCGACCCCGAGAACCTCGAGAAGATCCGCGACGCGATCGGGGTCGCCGCCCGCGACGCCGTCGAGGGGCTCGTGCAGGCCGCGAAGGAGTCGCCGGTGGCGACGGGCGCGGTGTCGATGGTCGCGAGCGACGACGAACACGACGACGACGGAGACCGGCCCGACGCGGCCGGCGCCGGCAGCGGCGCGACGGATGCTCCTCCCGCACCCCGCGCATCCGTTCCCCTGGTCTCGGGCCCGGTGCAGCCCCGCCGCATCCCCATCTGGGCCATCCCCGAAGACCGTGTGCTGGTCGCCCCGAGCATGGCCGGCATCGTCGAGTCGATCGGCGGCACCCTCGTGATGGGCGACCACCGCCTGCTCGCGCGCGAGGCGCTCGGCGTCGTGGTGGCGGGCATGTCGATGCGCAACGTGCTGCCGCGCCTCACCGAGGGTGCCGTGGTGGTCGTGCCCGGTGACCGCGAAGAGCTGCTGCTCGCCGCCCTCATGGCGAACGCCTCGGGCACCTTCCCGTCGCTGGCGGGAATCATCCTGAATGGCGGATTCGAGATCCCCGAGCCGGTCGTGCGCCTCATCAAGGGCCTCGACCCGAAGCTCCCCATCATCACGACCGAGCTCGGCACCTACGAGACCGCGGTGCGCATCACGCACACCCGCGGCAAGCTCGCCGCCGACTCCTCGCTGAAGTACGACAACGCGCTCTCGCTGTTCGAGCAGTACGTCGACGGCACGCAGCTGATGCGCCTGCTCGACGTGAGCTCGAGCGACGTCGTCACGCCGCTCATGTTCGAGTACGGGCTGCTCGACCGCGCCCGCGCGGCCGACCGCCACATCGTGCTGCCCGAGGGTGACGACGACCGCGTGCTGCTCGCCGCCAACACCGTGCTGAAGCGCCAGGTGGCGCGTCTGACCATCCTCGGTGACGAGCAGGCGGTGCGGGCCCGCGCATCCGAACTGGGCATCGACCTCGACGCCGCAGCCGTGGTGAGCCCGTTCGACCCCGAGCTGAGGCACCGCTTCGCCGAGGAGTACCAGCGCCTGCGCGCGCACCGCGGCATCACCTACGACATGGCCTACGACACCGTCGTCGACGTGTCGTACTTCGGCACGCTCATGGTGCAGCTCGGACTCGCCGACGGCATGGTGTCGGGCGCGGCGCACACCACGGCGCACACCATCAGGCCGGCGTTCGAGATCATCAAGACCCGCCCCGACGTGTCGGTGGTGTCGAGCGTGTTCCTCATGGCGTTGGCCGACCGCGTGCTCGTCTACGGCGACTGCGCCGTGGTGCCCGACCCGACCGCCGCCCAGCTGGCCGACATCGCCGTGTCGTCGGCGGCGACAGCGACGCAGTTCGGCATCGACCCGCGCGTCGCGATGCTGTCATACTCCACCGGCTCGTCGGGATCGGGCGCCGACGTCGAGAAGGTGCGCGAGGCGACCGAGCTGGTGCGCGCATCCGGGCCCGCGTTCCCCGTCGAGGGGCCCATCCAGTACGACGCGGCGACGGATGCGGTGGTCGCCGCCGCGAAGATGCCCGGCTCGGCGGTGGCGGGGCGTGCGACAGTGTTCATCTTCCCGGACTTGAACACGGGCAACAACACCTACAAGGCTGTTCAGCGGAGCGCCGGAGCGGTGGCCATCGGGCCCGTGCTGCAGGGGCTCAACAAGCCGATCAACGATCTTTCCCGAGGAGCGCTCGTGCCCGACATCGTGAACACCATCGCCATCACGGCCATCCAGGCCGCCACCGGTTCGGGGGCCCAGGCATGAGCACGATCCTGGTCGTGAACAGCGGCTCGTCGTCGTTCAAGTACCAGCTGATCGAGGTGGAGTCGGAGAAGGTGCTCGCCTCAGGGCTGGTCGAGCGCATCGGCGAGTCGTCGGGGCACACGCGCCACACGACGCAGGTCGGGCTGTGGGAGCGCGAGCTGCCGATCGCCGATCACACCGCCGGGTTCGAGGCGATGCTCGAGGCCTTCGGCGAGCACGGGCCGCAGCTCGACAAGCATCCGCTCACCGCGGTGGGGCACCGGGTGGTGCACGGCGGCAAGCGCTTCCACGAGGCGACGGTCATCACCGATCTGGTGAAGATCAACATCGAAGACCTGGCCGAGCTGGCCCCGCTGCACAACCCGGCGAACCTGCAGGGCATCGAGGCGGCGCAGAAGGCGTTCCCCGAGGTGCCGCAGGTGGCGGTGTTCGACACGGCGTTCCACCAGACCCTGCCGCCGTCGGCGTACACCTACGCGATCGATGCGAAGCTGGCGGAGAAGCAGCGCATCCGTCGGTACGGGTTCCACGGCACCTCGCACAAGTACGTGTCGGGGGAGGCCGCGCGCTTCATGGGGCGGCCGCTCGAGTCGACCAAGACGATCGTGCTGCACCTCGGCAACGGGGCGTCGGCGTGTGCGGTCGACGGCGGGCGGTCGGTGGAGACGTCGATGGGCATGACGCCGCTGGAAGGGCTCGTGATGGGCACGCGGTCGGGCGACCTCGACCCGGCGGTGCTGTTCCACCTCAACCGCAAGACCGGCATAGGGTTCGCCGAGCTCGACGAGCTGCTGAACCGGCGCTCCGGCCTCCTCGGGCTCTCCGGCACCGGCGACATGCGCGACGTGCAGAAGGCTGCGGCGGCGGGCGACGCGGAGGCTGCCGCGGCCCTCGACGTGTACGTGCACCGGCTTCGCGGGTACATCGGGTCGTACTACGCGCAGCTCGGGCACGTCGACGCGATCGTGTTCACCGCGGGAGTGGGGGAGAACAACCCGCTCGTGCGGGCGCGGGCGCTCGCGGGGCTGGAGGAGCTCGGCATCGAGGTCGACCCCGCCCGGAACGAGCTCACCGGGACGGCGGCGCAGGGCGCGCGGCGCATCAGCACCGACGACTCGCGCGTCGCCGTGCTCGTGGTGCCCACGAACGAGGAACTCGAGATCGCGCGGCAGGCGGCGGCCGCGGTGGGCGCGTAGCGGGGCGTAGCGGGGGGCGCGCTGCGCTGCGCGCGCTTGGCGCTGCCCGCGCTTGCGCGGGCTTGGCGCTGCGCGCGCTTGCGCGGGCTTGGCGCTGCGCGCCGAGGTTATTCGACGCATCCCTTCGCCTCCGCGCGTCAGTGGCCCTCTACCTACCGCGCGTCGCCACCGCGGGCCCCATGGCACGACGGCACGCACCACCACACCCGCGCACGTCCGTCGCTCTCCCGCGACCGCGCTTCGCTGCCGCAGGTCCACATGGCGCGACGCACGCACCACCGTGCCCGCGCACGTCCGTCGCTCTCCCGCTACCGCGCTTCGCTGCCGCAGGCCCCATGGTGCGACGGCACGCACCACCGCGCCACCGCACCGCCGACTCAGGCGTCGGCGATGAGCCGCTTGCCGAACCCCACGGCGCCGTCGGGCTCGTACCCGAGCGACCGGTAGAACGCCATCACGCCCTCGTTCCCCGCCCTGATCTGCAGATTCAGCTTCGGGCACCCCCTCTCCCGCAACAGCTCCTCCGCCTGCCGCATCAGCGCGCCGCCGACCCCGTGCCCCTGCATCCCGGGCGACACCGCCAGGTAGTTCACCCACCCCCGATGCCCGTCGTACCCGATCATCGCCGTCGCCACCACGACCGGACCACCCGCACCGTCCCGCAACGCCCGCCCCTCCTCATCGACAGCTTCCCCCACCAGGAACAACTCCGGCTGCACCGTCTTCTTCCGCGCGATGTCCCGCCGCGGATCATTCCACGCCCGCGTCAACCCACACTCCTCCCACAACCCCACGATCCCCTCGTCATCCCCCACCTCATACGGCCGCACCCGCACCCTCCGCCCTCGCCCCAGCCCACGCAGAGCGGATGCGGCCCCACCGCCCCCAAGATCCGTCCCGCCATCCGCGGCCCCCTCCCCGCCAGCTGGCTCCTCGACGTGAGGGCGAGTGTCGCCCACCCCGGCGGTGGCCGCCGCACCCGCGCCCACCGCATCCGCGCCCGCGCCCACCTCACGCGCCGCACCTGCGCCCGCCGGGCCCGCTGGGCCCGCTGGGCCCGCGCCCAGCGCACCCGCACCCGTCGACTCCGCGGCACCCACGCCGAGAGCGCCCGCACCCACGGCACCCGCTGCAGCCGCGCTCACCGCAGCGGCACCCGCGCCCGCCGCACCCGCGCCCGCCGCGGGGCCCGCGGCGACGAGGCGCGCTACTGCGGCGGAGAGCACGCGGCGCTGCACGGCGGGGGAGTAGCTCTCCGGGTCGGCGGAGCTGAGGGCGTTGAGGCCCTCGACGAGGGCGACGAGGGCGAGCGCATCCGTCGAGTTCGACTCGGCAGAGCGGTCAGGACGGCACAGCGCCACCCACCGTCCGACCCGCCCGATGAAGCTGCGGTTGCCGGCCACGTGCCGCTCGGCGAGCCCGTCGTCGGCGAGCGAGGCCGCGAGGTAGCTCACCCACACACGCGCCTCATCGACCCCGGTGTCATCGAGCGCCGCGCCGTTGAGCAGCACGGCGAGCAACGTCTCCGCCGGATCCCGCCCCTCCCGCTCCGCCTCCACCGCATCCGCCCGCACTCGCGTGCGCTCGTGCAGCAGCTCCCGCGCGTGCAGCAGCAGCGCCTCCTTGCTCGGGAAAGCGTGCATCACCAGCCCGGTCGTGCACCCGGCGCGCTCGGCGACCGCGCGGATGGTGAGCCCCGCGAGCCCACGCTCGGTGAGCACCGACCAGGTCGCTTCCGAGAGACGCTCCCTCTGGTCAGCCAGATCCCGCCTGCGAGCCATGCAGCCCCACCCTTCCTCGACATCTCAGCGGCCGGCCGGCCCTCCGGACTTCGTAACATACGTTACCGTAATGTATGTTACGAAAGGATCCTGAGCCATGCACCCGTCCTCGATACCGGCCGAGCCGCCGAAGCCGCACCGCGCATCCGTCTCCTTCACCCTCGAGCGCGTTCCCTACGACCACCCCGACGCTGCCTCCCTGCGCGCCGCGCAGCGCGCTGAGCTCGACGCCCGCTACGGCTCCGACGACCACGAGCCGGGCGAGGTGCCGACGGCCGACTCGGTACCGGTGTTCCTGGTGGCCCGCGACGCCGACGGTACGGCACTCGGATGCGGTGGGTTGCGCCCGCTCGGCGACGGCGAGGTCGAGGTGAAGCGCATGTTCGTGCGGCCTGAGGCGCGCGGAACGGGCGTCGCGACGGCGGTGCTCCGCGCGCTCGAAGACGAGGCGCGGGCCCTCGGCGTGACCCGCTTGCTGCTCGAGACCGGCACGGCGCAACCCGACGCGATGCGGTTCTACGAGCGGGAGGGGTACTCGCGCATTCCCGCCTTCGGCGCCTACATCGGCTCCGATATCTCGGTCTGTTACGCCCGCGACCTGGAAGGGTGAGGTCCTCGGGCCTCCGGCGCGCATCCGTCGGTTGTCCCCAGCTCGCCGGGAGCGACCCCGGTGTCGGAGGCCGCAGGTAGTCTTGTCGCGTGGTCACCGCCCTGTATCGCCGTTACCGGCCAGAGAACTTCGCCGAGATGATCGGGCAGTCCCAGGTGACCGATCCGCTCATGACGGCACTGCGCACGAACCGGGTCAATCACGCCTATCTCTTCAGCGGCCCGCGAGGCTGTGGCAAGACGACGTCGGCGCGCATCCTGGCCCGCTGCCTCAACTGTGCCGAGGGGCCGACAGACACGCCGTGCGGGGTCTGCCCGAGCTGTGTCGAGCTGAGCCGAGACGGCATGGGCTCGCTCGACGTGGTCGAGATCGACGCCGCCAGCCACGGTGGTGTCGACGACGCACGCGACCTGCGTGAGCGGGCCATCTTCGCGCCCGCGCGCGACCGGTACAAGATCTTCATCATCGACGAGGCGCACATGGTGACCTCGGGCGGCTTCAACGCGCTGCTCAAGATCGTCGAAGAGCCGCCGGAGCACGTGAAGTTCATCTTCGCCACGACCGAGCCCGACAAGGTCATCGGCACCATTCGGTCGCGCACGCACCACTACCCGTTCCGGCTCATCCCGCCGGCGCAGCTGCTCGAGTACGTGCAGCAGCTGTGCGACTCCGAGGGCGTCGAGGTGGCACCCGGAGTGCTGCCGCTCGTCGTGCGCGCTGGCGGCGGCTCGGCGCGCGACACCCTGTCGCTGCTCGACCAGCTCATCGCGGGCTCGGAGGGCAACCGGGTCGAGTACGAGCGCGCCGTCGCGCTGCTCGGGTACACGCACGGGGCGCTCCTCTCCGAGGCCATCGACGCGCTCGGCACGCACGACGGGGCGGCGGCCTTCGACGCGGTCGACCGCGTCATCCAGACCGGCCAAGACCCCCGGCGCTTCGTCGAAGACCTGCTCGAGCGCCTGCGCGACATCATCGTCGTCGAGGCCACGCGCGAGCAGGCGCCGTCGGTGCTGCGCGGAGTTCCGGCCGACGAGATCGAGGTGATGCGCCGTCAGGCGGCCCTGTTCGGTCACGCCGAGCTCTCGCGCGTCGCCGACATCGTGAACACCGCGCTGTCGGAGATGACGGGGGCGACCTCGCCGCGGCTGCACCTCGAGCTGATGGTGGCGCGCACCCTCGTGCCGTCGGTCGACGACACGCAGCGCGGCGCGCTGGCGCGGGTGGAGCGGCTCGAGCGGCGCATCGGGGTCGACGGGGGAGGAGCGGATGCTGGGCCTGCGTCGAGCGCGGCAGCCTCCTCGGCTGTGGCACCCCCATCGGCCCCGCCCGCAGCGCCGAGCTCGCCGCTGTCGGGCGGCAACGCCCCGTCTGCCTCGCCCGAGAGTGCGGCGGGTGGTTGGGCCGTCACCGCGCCGGGTTCGGGAACCGCTCCGACGCGCTCGGCCGAGCCCACGTCTTCGCAGGCGGTGCCGTCGTCGGGTTCTGGCGATCCCGCGTCTCACGCCCCCGGGGATGCTCCTGCGACCCCACCCACCGCGCCCACTCCGCCGGCCGTCCCGGCCGCATCCGCGGTCAACACTCCCGATGTCGTGGCGACCCCACCGTCGGCAGCCCCGCTCTCCGAGCCCGTCGAGCCCGGCACCGTGTCGGTGCAGCAGCTGAAAGATGCGTGGCCCGAGATCCTCGACCGCGTCCAGAAGGCGAAGATGACTGCCTGGCTCGTCGTCTTCACCGCCCAGGTGCGCTCCCTCGACGGCGACGTGCTCACCCTCGCCTTCCCCAGCGAGAACGACGTCGCCAGCTTCAAGGAACGCTCCGCCCCCGGCCAGGGCGTCAGCGAATACCTCCGCCAGGCGATCGTCGACGTCCTCGGCCTCCGCGTCAAGTACATCGCCCGCGTCGACACCTCCCTCCGCCCCCACGACGCCCCGGAGGGCGGCGCCCCGAGCGCGAGCGCTGCTCCCACCGATCGGTCACCCGCGCCAAGTGCAGCGCCGAGCGCTCCTCCCGCCGTGGCACCGAACGCACAGCCCGCCGATCAGGCGCCCACACCCGCTGCTGCTGCATCGAGCCAAGCGCCCGCGGACCTCTCGCCTGCACCCGCGGCGCCGACGAACGCGGCCGCCCCGTCTCCGGCGGAACAGCCTGCAGGCGCGACCCGCGAAGCGGGTGCTTCCGCAGCGACCTCGCCCGCCCAGCACTCCACGCCACCCGCGCCGGCGTCGTCTGCGTCGGCTCCCACCCAGGTCGCGGGGATGACGATCCCCGCGCGGCGAACCCCCGCTCCCGTGCCTGCGTCAGAGTGGTCGACTCCTGGCGTCTCCGACCTCGGCGGATCTTCCTTCGAGGAACCCACCCCTCCGCCCCCCGCGGCTCCGGTGACCCCTGCAGCCGGGACACCTGCCGGCCCGGCCGGCGTCGACGGCCCCCAGGCCGCGGCTTCCCCCTCACAGCCACCTGCACAAGCGGGACCGCCGACGCACGAGCGTCCCGAGCCAGCGGGTGGGCCCGCCCAGGGGTCGGCCTCGCGCCCCGAGTCAGCGGGTGGGCCGGCTCAGCGTCCGGCTCAGCCGTCGGGGCAGGCGGGTGGGCAGGCGCAGCGGCCCGCTCCCGCTGTCGACCGAGCGGCCGAGGCTCAGCGTCCGGCCACTGAGCGGCGACCCGAACCCCAGCGGGGCCCCGCGCCGACAAGGAACGCATCACCCACCACCAGCTGGGATGTCGTCGCGATCCCGTCATCGTCCGCATCCGACGATGACGAGCCGCCGTTCTTCGACGAGCCGATGCCGAGCGACGAGCCCGAGCTGCCCGCCGATCGCGCCGACGCCATGCCCGACCCGTACACCCGTGCGACGCCGGCGACGCCCATCCGACCGGGCGACGCAGGCGCAGCCCGCGATGGCGCACAGCCGAACCGCCCCGGTGCCCCGACGACCGCATCCGGAGCGTCCGCGTCCGCCCCCGCATCCGGTTCGGAGCGCCGCCCCGGCGCCCTCCGCTTCGAGCCCGGCCCCGACACCGCCCCGGCCTCCGCGCCGCCGGCGCCTGTCGCCACCACCGCATCCGGCCGCGCGCGCTACGGGGAGGCGGTCGTCCGCGAGATCCTCGGAGCCAACTTCATCGAGGAGCAGCCCCTCCCGAGCCGCGACCCCCGCCCCCTCGGCGAGGGCTAACCAGCCGACCCGAGCCGACCCGCGAACCGTGACGCGCATCCCGCACCCAAGCTAGGCCGCCCCCACCGCTCCAGCGCAGCCGAGAACACCACCGCACGAGCGGAGAAGAGAACGACATGTACGAAGGAATCGTCCAAGACCTCATCGACGAACTCGGCCGCCTCCCCGGAATCGGACCGAAGTCCGCCCAGCGCATCGCCTTCCACATCGTGCAGACCGAGTCGTTCGACGTGAGCCGCCTCGCGCAGATCCTCACTGACGTGCGCGAGAAGGTGCACTTCTGTCAGATCTGCGGCAACGTCTCCGAGCAGGAGACGTGCGGCATCTGCCGCGACCCGCGCCGCAACCGCGCCCTCATCTGCGTGGTCGAGGAAGCGAAAGACGTCGTCGCCATCGAACGCACCCGCGAATTCCGCGGCCTGTACCACGTGCTCGGCGGCGCCATCAGCCCGATCGACGGCATCGGCCCCGACAACCTCCGCATCCGCGAGCTCATGCAGCGCCTCGCCGACGGCGAGGTCACCGAGGTCATCATCGCCACCGACCCCAACCTCGAGGGTGAGGCGACCGCCACGTACCTGTCGCGGCTGCTCACCACGCTCGAGATCCGCGTGACCCGCCTCGCCTCCGGCCTCCCCGTCGGAGGCGACCTCGAATACGCCGACGAAGTCACCCTCGGCCGCGCATTCGAGGGCCGCCGCCTCGTCGAGAACTGACCATGCCCACCCCGGCCGCCCCTCACCCGGCGGCCACCCCACCATCGGATGCTGCACCCGCCACCCACATCGTGGTGTCGGCACCAAGCCCCGGCATGGTCACCCTCCACCCCGTCGACGACTCCGGACAACCTGGCACCTTTCCCACATTTCTTACGGACAAAGTCCGTCCAAACCTCGTTTTGAACGGACTTTGTCCGCAAGAACCGGCGACGGGCGAGCCGCTCCCGCTGACGGAAGCCGAGTTCGTCGAGGTTGCGCGTCTGCTCGAGGCCGCCCACCCCCGGTGGGTGTGGAACGACACCGCCGCGTGGTACCCGCGACTCCTGGCCGCGGGGGTACGGGTCGAACGGTGCGTCGACTTGAGGCTCTGCCATGCGATCCTGCGAGCCTCCACCCTGACGGCGGCATCCGAGCTCGCCCGTGCCCCGCGCGAATCGTGGGCGACCATGCCGACCGCTGCAGGTGCACCCCACCACGTGCCCGAACCCGCCATTTCCCAGGGCCCGACCCTCTTCGATCACCTCACCCTCGTACCCGAATCCGGCCCGTCGCTTCGCTCTCAGGAGACACGCTCCGTGTCGGCTGCACACCGGCAGCCCGCCGTCCCCGCGGCCACCCCGGCCGCCCCCGTGCCGCAGAGCACCCCGGCCGCCCTCGCGGGCACCCCCGAGAACCCCAGCCGCCCCGCACCCCCCGAACTCCTCGAGTTCCGCCGCCAGCGGCGCGCCGCCACCACCGCCACCGACCCCTCGCGCATCGCGCTGCTCCTGGCCGCGGAGTCGGCGGGCAGCCTCGCCGCCGTCGAGATGCAGCACGCCGGCCTCCCGTGGAGCTCGGCCCGCCACAACTCCCTGCTCGAGAACGCGCTCGGCCCCCGCCCCACCGTGCCCGGCACCCGCCCGGCCAAGCTCGAGGAGCTGCTGACGCGCATCCGTGACGCCCTCGGCGACCCCACCGCCAACCCCGATTCCCCGGTCGAGCTCGTCAAGTCGCTCCGCCGCGCCGGACTCGACGTCTCCAGCACCCGCCAATGGGAGCTCGAGAACATCCGTCACCCGGCCATCCCCCCGCTGCTCGAGTACAAGAAGCTCGCCCGGCTCCTGACCGCGAACGGCTGGAACTGGCTCGACACCTGGGTCGTCGACGACCGCTTCCACCCCACCTATCTCCCCGGCGGCGTCGTCACCGGCCGGTGGGCGTCGGAGGGCGGGGGAGCGCTTCAGCTCCCGAAGCTCGTGCGCTCCGCCGTCGTCGCCGACCCCGGCCACGTGTTCGTCGTCGCCGACGCCGCCCAGCTCGAGCCGCGCATCCTCACCGCCCTCTCGGGCGACCGCGCCATGGCCGCCGCCGGCTTCGGCCGCGACCTCTACGACGGCATCGTCGCCTCCGGCGCCGTCGACACCCGCGCGCACGCCAAGCTCGGGATGCTCGGCGCCATGTACGGCGGCACCACCGGCGAGAGCGGTCGCATGCTCCCACGGCTGGCGCGCGCCTACCCCGCGGCGATCGCGTTCGTCGAAGACGCCGCCCGCGCCGGCGAGGCGGGCAACGTCGTCACCACCCGGCTCGGCCGCAGCTCACCCCGCCCGGACGACGCGTGGCAAGACCTTCAGGATGCTGCGGCCTCCGACGGCGCCACCGAGGCGGCCCGCGCGCGGGCGCGCTCGGCCGCGCGCAGCTGGGGCCGATTCACCCGCAACTTCGTGGTGCAGGGCACGGCCGCGGAGTGGGCCCTGTGCTGGATCAGCTCCCTGCGTCGCCGCCTGTGGACGATCCCGTCACTGTCCACAGAGCGGGCCGCCGGCGCCGGTGAGTCCTCCACAGCCGCGCTCCGCGCATCCGTCTTCTCCACAAGGCCGCACCTGGCGTTCTTTCTCCACGACGAGCTGCTCATCCACACCCCCGAGCAGCACGCCGACGCGGTCTCGACGCACCTGCGCGAGGCCGCCGCCGAAGCGGGCCGCCTCATCTTCGGGGATGCGCCGGTGCAGTTCCCCGTGACGGTCGCCGTCGTCGACAGCTACGACAAGGCCAAGTAGCACGCGCATCCGACGTTCTTACGGACAAAGTCCGTCACAACGTGGGTTCAGACGGACTTTGTCCGCAAGAAAGTGAGCGCGACGGCCCGCGTCACCCGCGGGCGATCGACATCTCGTCGAACAGCGCTGCCCCGGCGTCGGGCGAGATCGCCCCGGCGTCGACCCCCGCGACGATGCGGAGGTACTCGAGGCGTCGCGCGGCATCCGCCGCGCTCACGTGACGCCCGGCGGCAGTGACGGCGACATCGGCCCGGAGCCGCGCGCGCAGCGCCTGCTCGGTCCACTTGCTGGTGCTCATACGGCGACGCTAAGCCCGCCGCATGAACCCCGAGTAAACGGATGCTGCGAGAACGCCCCGACCCCGCCAAGACGCCCACCCCCACCCCACATTCACCCCCCGGAATACACCCGCACGATATACTCGACAGTCGGGTTCCACCACCCGTGCAACGACCCCCCCAGGAGTGCCCGTGAGCTTGATCGTGCAGAAGTACGGCGGATCCTCCGTCGCCGACGCCGAGAGCATCAAGCGCGTGGCCAAGCGCATCGTCGAGACCCGCAAGGCGGGCAACGAGGTCGTCGTCGCCGTGAGCGCGATGGGCGACACCACCGACGACCTGCTCGACCTCGCGAACGCCGTCGCCCCCATCCCGGCCCCCCGCGAGATGGACATGCTCCTCTCCGCCGGCGAGCGCATCTCGATGGCCCTGCTCGCCATGGCCATCGAGAGCCTCGGCCACACCGCCCGCTCCTTCACGGGTTCGCAGGCCGGCATGATCACGGATGCGCAGCACGGCTCCGCCCGCATCGTCGACGTCACCCCGGTGCGGCTCCGTGAGGCGCTCGACGAGGGCGCGATCGTCATCGTGGCGGGCTTCCAGGGCTTCAACCGCGACACCAAAGACATCACGACCCTCGGCCGCGGCGGCTCCGACACCACCGCCGTCGCGCTCGCGGCGGCGCTCGACGCCGACATCTGCGAGATCTACACCGACGTCGACGGCATCTTCTCGGCCGACCCGCGTCTGGTGCCGAAGGCGCACAAGATCGACCGCATCACGAGCGAGGAGATGCTCGAGCTCGCAGCCAACGGCGCGAAGGTGCTCTACATTCGCGCCGTGGAATATGCGCGCCGGCACGGCGTCACCTTGCACGTGCGCTCGAGCTTCAACAACAACGAGGGCACGATCGTCTACAACCCGACCGAGGCGGAGCCGTACGGCCCCGTGATCGTGCCCGGATCATCCGTCACCGTCAGCCCCACTCCTGAAAGCGAGAACGCCGTGGAAGAGCCTCTCATCGCCGGGGTCGCCACCGACCTCTCCGAGGCCAAGATCACCGTCGTCGGTGTGCCCGACGTACCCGGCAAGGCCGCCGAGATCTTCACCCTCGTCGCCAAGACCGGCGCGAACATCGACATGATCGTGCAGAACGTGTCGGCGGCGTCGACGGGCCTCACCGACATCTCGTTCACGCTGCCGAAGAGCGAGGGCCAGCTCGTGCTCACCGCCCTCCGCGCCGATCAGGATGCCGTGGGCTTCACCGCGCTGCAGTATGACGACCAGATCGGCAAGCTCGCCCTGGTCGGCGCCGGCATGCGCACGAACGCGGGTGTCTCGGCGAAGCTCTTCACGGCGCTGTTCGAGGCGGGCATCAACATCGAGATGATCTCGACCTCCGAGATCCGCATCTCGGTCGTCACCCGCGCCGACACCATCAACGACGCCCTCCGCGTCGTGCACTCCGCCTTCGGCCTCGACGCCGACACCGAGGCCGTCGTGCACGCGGGCACCGGCCGCTGACGCGCGCAGCGCCGCCCCGCGTCGCCCCGCGCCGCCCCGCAGAAGACCCCCGAACCACGAAGTGAAGAAGAAGGAACCATCGTGAGCAAGGCACTCAACGTCGGCGTCGTCGGCGCCACCGGTCAGGTCGGCAAGGTCATGCGCCGCCTCCTCGAGGAGCGCGACTTCCCCATCGCGAGCATCCGCTTCTTCGCCACCGCGCGCTCGGCCGGCACCACCCTGCCGTTCGCGGGCCAGGACATCGTGGTCGAAGACGTCGAGACCGCCGACCCCACGGGCCTCGACATCGCCCTGTTCTCGGCGGGTGCTACCGGTTCGCGCGCCCAGGCCCCGCGCTTCGCTGCGGCAGGCGTCACCGTCATCGACAATTCGAGCGCCTGGCGCATGGACCCTGACGTGCCCCTCGTCGTCTCCGAGGTGAACCCGCACGCGCTGGCGGATGCCCGCAAGGGCATCATCGCCAACCCCAACTGCACCACGATGGCGGCCATGCCCGTGCTGAAGGTGCTGCACAAGGAGGCCGGTCTCGAGCGGCTCATCGTGAGCACCTACCAGGCGGTGTCGGGCTCCGGACTCGCCGGCGCCGAGGAGCTCGCCGGCCAGGCGCAGGCCGCCGTCGCCGACCCCGAGAAGCTGCTGAACCTCGTGCACGACGGCTCGTCGGTCGAGTTCCCCGCTCCCGCGAAGTACGTGGCGCCCATCGCCTTCGACGTCATCCCGCTCGCCGGCTCGATCGTCGACGACGGTGACCTCGAGACCGACGAGGAGAAGAAGCTCCGCAACGAGAGCCGCAAGATCCTCGAGCTGCCCGAGCTGCTCGTGAGCGGCACCTGCGTGCGCGTTCCCGTGTTCACCGGCCACTCTCTGTCGATCAACGCCGAGTTCGGCTCCGACATCACGCCCGAGCGCGCCCAGGAGCTGCTCGCCGACGCCCCCGGGGTGCAGCTCACCGACGTGCCCACGCCGCTCAAGGCTGCCGGAAGCGACCCGAGCTATGTCGGCCGCATCCGTCAAGACCAGAGCGCGCCCGGCAAGAAGGGCCTCGTGCTCTTCATCTCGAACGACAACCTGCGTAAGGGTGCGGCCCTCAACGCCGTGCAGATCGCCGAGCTCATCGCCGACGGCGCCGAGGTGCCGTCCGCCGCGCAGGCGGCGACCGCTGGCGCGGCCGTCTAGCCCGAGCCACTTTCTTGCGGACAAAGTCCGTCATAACTCGCGTTGTGACGGACTTTGTCCGTAAGAACCGACAAACCGCATCCACCGTCGGCTCCGAACGACGGATGTGCGCAAGCCCCTGATCCTCGTCGTGCTCGTCGCCGTGGCGGCGGCCGCGGCGGTGCTCGTCGCCATCGCCTTCGCGGCCATCGCCCCGACCCCCACCCTGAGGGCCGACACCGGCACCGCCGCCGGCTCCGGGCCCCAGAGCGGCCCCTCCACCGCGCCGCTCGACCCGAACGCCCCGGTCGTCGCCTTCTACGGCGACTCCTACACTCTCGGAACCGGCGCATCCGACCCCGCCCTGCGCTGGTCGAGCGTCATCAGCGCCGAGCGCGGCTGGAACGAGTTCAACCCCAGCGTCAACGGCCTCGGCTTCGTGAACAACCGCGCCAGCACCCCGCCCGACTACTCCGCCTCCGACGAGGTGAGCCAGGTCATCGCCGCCGACCCCGACATCGTCTTCATCACGATGGGGCTCAACGACAACTTCTCGATGCCGCAGCGGGCCGACGACATCAGGTCGGCCATCCGCACCGACTTCAGCACGCTGCGCACCGAGCTGCCCGAGGCCCGCATCGTCGTCGTCGAGCCGTTCTGGTACACGGATGCGCGCCCCGACTCGGTCGAACAGATCATCGGTTGGGTGCACGACGAGGCCGACGCCATCGGCGCCGACTACATCGCGGGCGCCTCGCACTGGATCGAGGGCCACCCCGAGTGGATGGCCGCCGACGGCCTCCACCCCAACGACGCCGGCTACGCCGCGATGGCCACCCGCATGAACGAGGAGCTCGCCCGCCTCGGCCTCTGACCCGAGCCCACCCCAGAACCCGAGCCCGACCCGGGCGCGACGCCCCCCAACGTTCTCCCGCACAAAGTCCGTGATGACCGCAGTCATCACGGACTTTGTCGGGGAGAACCGTGCCGACCCGCCCCCACCCGCCCGCGGCGGTAGGCTCACCGCATGGCATCCGTGCGGCTCGAGCAGCGACAGCGTCAGCCCACCTCGGCGGCGACGTCGTTCGTGCTCATGGCGATCGCCGCGGCGACTGTCGCCTTCGGTGTCGCGGCGGGCATCGCCGACCCGCCGCGCAGCTGGATCTCGTGCATCGTCTTCCTCCTCAGCGTCGGCGTCACCGCCGTCTTCCAGCTGCCGATCGGCCGCGCCGCGGGCCTCCCGCCGATCGGTGTGGCGAGTGCCCTGCTCGTGGTGGGCACGGCCGGCACGAACCCCGTGTTCGACGTGGGCATGTGGGTGCTCGCGTACTTCGTCTCCCGCGCCTTCAGCACGCGCTCGCTGTACCTCTCCGCGCAGTGGTCGGGCGTGGCCACGGTCGGCGCCATCGCCTTCGTCGCCTCGTCGCGCTGGCTGATCGGCCTCGGTGTGAGCGACCTCGCCGCCATCGTCGTGGGCGTCGTGCTCTACGTGCTCGTCGTGCTCGTCATCGAGTTCGTGCGCGAGCGTGGCCGCTGGAGCGTCGACAGCACCTTCGGCTTCAGCGGCCTGAGCCTGTGGCGCCTCGGCGGGGTGCTGGGGCTGAGCGCTCTGGTGGCGCTCGCCGTCTTCGTGACGACGACGGGCATGCTCCGTCTCGTCGACGGCCCCGAGGAGGAGCTGCAGATCGCCCGCGAGACCATCCCGCTGCTGTTGGTCTCCATGGTGTTCTACGGGGCGGCGAAGCGCCGGCAGACCCGGAGCAGCGAGCGCCGGCTGAGCGGCGTGGTCGACGCGGCCCGTGCGCTGCCGTGGAGCACCGAGCAAGACCCGAAGGAGACGATGGTCGACTTCGCGCGCCGCGCCATCGACGCCACCGACTTCGAGATCCGCCGCACCCCTCCGGGCCGCAACGAGATCGGCACGCGGTTCTCCGAGATCGACTCGACCGACCCGCAGCTGAACCCCGAGTCGTTCTCCGAGGCCGAAGACGGGGTCTCGCAGGAGCACCAGCAAGACGCCGTGCAGCCGCCCGAGTACCTCATCGCGAGCCGCAAGAGCGGCGGCTCCCCGTTCACCGCCGACGACGAGCTGGCCCTCGACGCCATCGGGCACATGGCCTCCGAGACCGCCCGCGTGCGCGGCGCCTACGACACGCTGCTCGATCAGGTCGACCGCGACTCGCTCACCGGCCTGCCCAACTACAACGCCTTCCAGCGCTCGCTCGCCCGCCTCAACGAAGACCGTACCTACGCCTCCGGCATCGCGGTGCTCTTCATCGACCTCGACCAGTTCAAGCGCATCAACGACTCCGAGGGGCACCACATCGGCGACGAGGTGCTCTCGGTGGTGGCCACCCGGCTCCGCGCGAGCGTGCGCTCGCACGACTTCGTGGCGCGGGTGGGCGGCGACGAGTTCGTCGTCATCCTCACCAAACTGCAGTCGCTGGCCGAGTCGAAGCAGGTGGCCGACCACATCGTGGCCAACGTCGGCGCCCCCGCCACCCTCGGCGGGCGCGAGTACCGCCCGCTGGTGAGCGTGGGCCTCGCCTACTCCGGCCACCAGGAGACCGACCCGCAGTCGATCGTGGTCGACGCCGACCACTCGATGCTCGCCATCAAGAAGTCGCGCCGGCAGGGCGGCCCGGCGTTCGAGTCGAGCATCGGCATCTCGCCGCACCGCTCGAGCCGCATCAACGAGATCGTGGCGAAGGCCATCGACGACGGCGTGCTCAACGTCGTCTACCAGCCCATCGTGAACACGGTCGACGACGAGATCTGGGCGTTCGAGTCGCTGGTGCGGTACACGCATCCCGAGCTCGGCCGCATCTCGACCTCGTCGCTCATCGAGAAGGCCAAGGGCCTCGGCCGCATGGACCAGCTCACCAAGCAGGTCATCGCCGCCTCTCTGAAGTCGGCCCGCGAGTTCCACAAGGTGGTTCCCGGCATCGCGACGATGACCATCAACCTCGAGGTGGAGCAGATCCGCGACGAGCACGTCGGCGCGTTCCTCAAGGAGATCGTGCCGAAGTACCCCGAGGTCACGCTCTGCCTCGAGCTCAACGAGCGCTCCGTGAAGGACATCGACGACGACCTGCGCCGCCAGGCCGAGCACTTCCGCGAGCTCGGCATGCTCATCGCCCTCGACGACTACGGTTCGGAGGCCTCCTCCGTGGGCGCCCTGGTGCGCATCCCGATGGACATCCTGAAGATCGACCGCTCCCTGGTCGACAATCTCGACGACACCCGTCAGCGCGAGGTCGTGCGCGCCCTGCAGGGCTTCGGCGACGCGTTCGACTACTCGACCATCATCGAGGGGGTCGAGACCCAGGATGCTGTGGACATCTTGGCGGGCATCGGCGTGAAGCACGCCCAGGGCTTCTTCTACGGGCGCCCGATGCCGTTCAACCAGACCATGGCCCGGCTGAAGGCGAACGGCGCGGCGGGAACACCCGGCCGAGACCGCGCCGACCGCGCTGACCGCAGCGACCGCGACCGCGACCGCACACGGGACCGCGCCCGAGAGGCCGGATAGGGCGGGCGGGATAGAGTTGAGCCGAGACCCGCGACAGGAAGAAGGAGCTCCGTGCCACGAGTTCTGCCCCGCATCGGCCTCGCCGTGGCGATCGTCGCGATCGTCGGCGTTCTGGCGGCCATGGTGATCGGCGTCGGAGGCATCCTCTCGCAGGGCGGGGTCGCGAGCGACAACCCCTTCGCCGGCAAGACGCTCTTCGTCGACCCGGCGTCGAAGGCCGCCACTGCCGCCGCCGACGAGAAGAAGGCGGGCGACGACGACGATGCCGCGGTCTTCACGCGCATCGCCGAGGTTCCGACAGCCATCTGGCTGACGCCCGAGAAGCACACCATCGGCGACGTGGGCGACTACGTCGGAGGCCTCGTCGACGAGGCGGCGAAGCTCAAGGCGACGCCCGTGTTCGTGGTCTACGGCATCCCGAACCGCGACTGCGGCAACCAGTCGGCGGGCGGGCTCTCGAACGACGACTACCCCGTGTGGGTGAAGGAGATCGCCGACGGCCTCGAGGGCAGCGGCTCCGTGGTCATTCTCGAGCCCGACGCGCTGGCCCTGGCCGACGAGTGCGACAACGTCGACGAGCGACTCGTGCAGGTGGGCGACTCGGTCGACACGCTCGTGGCGGCGGGCCTCACCGTGTACATCGACGCCGGGCACTCGAACTGGGGCCCGGCCGCCGAGATGGCCGACCTGCTCAACCGGGCGGGCGTCGAGCGGGCGCGCGGCTTCTCGACGAACGTGTCGAACTACAACACCACCGACCGCGAGCAGTACTACGCGAACTCCATCTCGGCGCTCACGAACGGCGCGCACTACGTCATCGACACGGGCCGCAACGGTGCCGGGTCGAACGGCGAGTGGTGCAACCCGCCCGGCCGCGCCCTCGGCTCGACCCCCGAGCCCGCGAAGTCGGGTTCGGCGCAAGACGCCACCCTCTGGGTGAAGCCCCCGGGCGAGAGCGACGGCGAGTGCAACGGCGGGCCGGTAGCAGGCGAGTGGTGGAACGAGAACGCGCTCGAGCTGGCGGCGAACGCCGGCTGGTAGAGCGGATGCGCGCCAGGCTCCCACAAGCGAGGCGCGCTCTGGTCGGCCCAGTGCCGGGCGCCGTCATCCCTTGCTACGATCATGGCAATGGACACGCATGGGGAACGTAGGGTCGCCGTCATCATCGAGGATGACGCCGACATCAGGCACCTTCTCGAGACGGTGCTGAGCCAGGCCGGCTTCGAGGTCGTGGCGACCGGCAACGGTCTCGACGGCGTGCAGGCGGTGCGGGCCTACGACCCGATGGTCACCACGCTCGACGTGAGCATGCCCGGCATCGACGGGTTCGAGGCGGCGAAGCGCATCCGGGCGTTCAGCAACACGTACCTCGTCATGCTGACGGCGCGCGACGAGGAGATCGACACCCTGCAGGGCCTCGAGGCGGGTGCCGACGACTACCTCACGAAGCCCTTCCGGCCGCGCGAGCTGCGCGCGCGGGTCGAGGCGATGATGCGCCGGCCGCGCCAGGTGAACGCGGTCGACGGCTCGGGCCCGGTCGCTCCGATCGCCGCGCCCGCCGCCGCCCCCGCACCGGTGCCGGTGGCTCAGGCCCCCGCCGCGCAGTACGCGCCGCAGGCGCCGGCAGCCGCTCCGGCCGCCGCATACGCCGCGGCTGCACCCGCCCCCGACGCCGCAGCGGGCTCCGCTGCGCCCCTCGCCCCGGCCGCCGCCGCCCCCGAGCCGGCTGCGCCGAAGAGCTACTCGCGCGAAGACGGCTGGCTCGAGCACAACAGCCTGTTCGTGAACTCCGAGATGCGTCTCGCCGAGAAAGACGGCAAGGCGATCGACCTCACCCGCAGCGAGTTCGACCTGCTGAACGCGCTCATGGAGAGCCAGCGCCGCGTGCGCAGCAAGGCCGACCTCGCGCTGCTCCTCCGCGGCGAGAGCTACGTCACCGCCCACTTCGTGAGCGAGGCCGACAAGCGCGCCATCGAGGTGCACATGGCGAACCTGCGCCGCAAGCTCGCCGACAGCATCACCACCCCGCGCTGGATCGAGACCGTGCGCGGTGTCGGCTACCGCCTCGCCGCCTCCGAAGACGACTGACCCGAACCCGCAGGCTTCAGCGACTCGAGCAGCTCGAGCAGCTCGGCGCAGGTGTGCCGCCCCACCTCGTGCAGCCTCGCGAGGTGGGTCATGCATCCGGCGAGGTCTTGCTGTTTCACGGCGGTGTGCACCATGCCGGCGATCGCCTCGAGCGGCCACGCCCCGAGCATGGTGCTCGACGAGCGGATGCTCAGACACACGACATCGGCATCCTCGAAGTCGCGGATGCCGAGTGCTTTCATCAACCTCTGGGATCGGGTCTCCCAGAGGTTGATGAAGTCGTGGACGAAGCGGCCGCGGTGCTCGTCGTCTCCGACGGCGCTGAGGAGGCCGAGGGCCGCCTCGCGGTCGACGAACCGGGTCAAACCTTGTACCCGCGGTAGCGGCGGAGCACCTTGATGACCATGCCGAGGGTCTGGATGATCGTGATGATGCCGAGCACCGGCCAGCCGATCCAGAGGATGGTCGACTGCACGAACGGGGTGAGCTGGAACCAGACCAGCACCATCACGGCCACGACGAGCACGAGGATGACGAGCGGAACGAGGTACCCGTTGCCGCGACCGCGCTCGGCCTTGGCCTGCGCAGCCCAGTTGTCGGTCTGCTTGCGGCTCAGGAACTTGGTCCAGGCCCGGAGGAAGTGCCCGAGTCTCACCCACATGTAGATCTCGGCGGGGAAGAGGGCCAGCGCGAAGAAGATGTCGCGCCCGTTGCGGTTCTTCATCGACAGCGCCGTGCGGAGGTTGAGCAAGATGGCGACCACCGGCGGGATGAGCCAGACGGGGGAGAACACGAACGCGTTGATCGACAGCGACGCGAACAGCAGGATGAAGAACAGCACGCGGGTGACGAGGTTCGTGAGCATCGAGAGGTTCTCGAGCCAGCGCAGGCGGAGGTTCGGGTGGAAGGGCTGCCCCTTCGTGTCGCCGCGCTGCCCGGGCCACATGAGCTCGATGGCGCCGAAGTTCCACTTCACCTGCTGGGCGTCGAGGCCGCGGAGGGTGGTCATGCCGCCCACGTCGGCGCGGGCCTGCGCCGAGATCTTGGTGAGGTAGCCGGCGCTCTTGATCTGGAGCGAGAGCAGCGAGTCCTCGACCTCGGAGTCTTTGACCCACGGGGTGTTCTGGTGGTTCTCGACCATGATCTGGCGGAGCGCCTTGGTGGAGAAGATGGAGAACTGCCCGCCGAGCACCGCCATGTTGCGGCCGCGCAGCATGTTCTGCATGTTGAAGGCCGCGAACTGGAAGCGCTGGCCGGTGATGAGGAACTTGGCGATGAAGCCCTTGATGGGGGCGTCGTCGATCGAGAAGATGGCGGAGATGCCGCCGATGCGCGAGTCGGAGGTGATCTCTTCTGCGAGACGCTCCACAGCATCCGGAGCCGCCGTGGTGTCGCCGTCGACACCGAGCAGGAAGTCGCAGCCCTCGACCAGCTGGTAGCCGTAGTTGAGCGCGCCCACCTTCTTGTCTTTGTTCTTGCCGATGTCGTGAACGTAGACCTCGGTGAACTGCTCGACCCCGTCGACCTCCTTGAGGTGCGGGCCGGCGTACTGCGCGGCGATCTTCACCGTGTCGTCGGTGGTGTTGTTCACCACGACGTGGATGACGTCGGGAAGGCGCGTCTGGTTGAGCAGCGACTCCAGCACGTCGCCGATCGACTCCGCCTCGTTGTAGGCCGGGATGATGCACCCGATCGTGGGGCGGTACGAGGGCAGCGACTCCACCGACTCGATGAAGTCGTTCTGGAACTCGCCCGACTCACCGAGTTCGGTGCGGTCGGTCACGTACGGGTTGATCTCTGACATGGCTCAAGTCTGCGGTATGACCCACAGGGTTCGCACCTGAATGCGCTAGGGTCCGGTCAGGAAAACCTTAAGATTGCATCAGGCGGTACGGGAGAGGGCGTTTCGATGGCAGGCAGGCTGTTCAGGGGCATCGCGGCGGGTGCCCTCGCGCTCGCCACCGTGGCCGGCGTGAGCGCCTGCGGCACCGCCCCGTGGGACCAGTCGCGCTTCAACACGGATGCGCCCGAGACGTCGTCGACGGCCGCCGCGACCCCGACGGCCCGGCCCACCATCACCCCCGTGGTGAACGAGCTCGCCACCGGCAGCGCGAAGCACCTGCTGCAGGCCGGCGACATCGCCATGACCGTCGACTACTACTCGACCCTCAGCATGGACCAATGGACGGCCGAGGCGAACAAGCCCATCACCTTCTCGCTCACCGGTGCCCTCGGCACCGACGATGGTCAGAGCTTCTACCTCTCACGGGTGACCCTCACCCCCGCTGTCGACGGGCCGACGGGCTCGCTGCCCGCCCCCGCCGCCATCACCGACCAGGCCGCCGTGCAGCCGGGGTACTACATCAAGTCGCCCTACAGCTACAGCCAGACCTTCATCCTGCCCGCGCTCGACCCGGCGGCCACCTCGGTGACGCTCTCGTTCACCTACGAGATCCTGCTGCAGACGGCGCCCGGTTCGAACGACTACGCCAAGCAGACCGCCACCGACCAGCTCACTGTGGCGATCGCGCAGACGCCCGACTCGGGCTCGGGCTCGGGCTCGTCCGACGACGACAACTAGCCCCCGTCACGCCCCGGGCTGCGCGATGCCGCGCCCCACGACGATGCTGTTGCCGCCCGCCTCGCGCGCCGCGTGCGTGGCGTCGTCGAGCGCGCGGCGCAGCACCGGCAGCCCGTACCCGTAGCCGTCGGTGTCGACGACCCCGAAGCTGGCGGTGGCACGCAGCGACTGCTGCGGGTCGATCGGCTCGTCGACCAGCGCGGTCTGCAGGCGGATGGCGAGCTGCTCGGCGTCGACCACGTTCTGGGTGACCACGACGATGACGAAGCGGCCCGCCCCGGTGTGGCCGAGCAGCGCCGTCGTGGGCGCGTGGTGCCGCACGATCTGCGCGACCGAGCGGATGGCGGTGTCGCCGAAGGTGCGCCCGAACGCCGTGTTCATCTGCGGCAGGTTGTCGACGTCCATGGCGATCATGGCGAGCCGGTCGCCGTGGAAGGATGCGCGTTCGACCCAGTCGGCCCACTGCTGCATGAAGGGGGCCGCCGAGAGCACCCCCACCACCGAGTGCACGCCGACCGTGACGTCGCCGAGCGCCCGGGCACCCGACCGCTCGGCCTGCAGGATCGACATCGAGATGGTGCCGAGCAGCACCACGACGATGGTGAGGATGACGGTGAGCTCCGAGCTGAAGTACTGCTGGAAGGTCGAGCTGTCGGGCCCGAGGCTCACGAAGATGCCGGTGCGGGCGACGTAGTACGCACACACCGTCCAGAGCGCGAAGCTCATGATGCGGGCGTTCAGGTTGCGCCGCATGCGGGAGCGCATGGTCTCGGCGCCGCCGAGGCCCGCGAACACCGCGACGCCCGCGAACAGCCCCGCCGAGCCCGTCCACAACCCGCCGCCCGGCCCCTCGATCGCCGTGAAGAGCGCGACGAGCCCGCCTCCGGCGAGCACCACCCAGATGAGCGAGGGCCGCCCGTTGAAGACCCGGGCGCCCGACCAGATGGCGCCGATCGAGATGACGTAGGCGGTGTTGCCGATGGCCAGCACCCACCACAGCTCGTCGGCGATGCTCCAGATCGAGAATGACAGGGAGGTGAGCATCGCCGCGATGAAGCCGATGCTCCAGAGCCGGCCCGAGGCGTCGTTGCGCCGCATGGCGGTGTTGAGGATGAAGGCGATTCCGCAGAGGATGATGATGAGGCCGCTGGCGACGAGGAGGGTCTCGAGGTCGAGTGTCATGACGTGAGACCTCCTGATCCGTCGCTCATCCTTCGGCGATGATCGGAGTTTATCGCGCGCGCGGGATCGTCGCCGTGAACGTGGTCCCGACGCCGATCGCGCTCGACACGGTGAGGTCTCCGCCGTGCCTGCGGACGATGTCGCGGCTGATGGTGAGGCCGAGCCCCGAGCCGTGGATGGTCGACTGCCGCACCCCTTCGGCGCGGAAGTAGCGCTCGAACAGCTTCGACTGCTCGAGCTCGGTGAGACCGATGCCGGTGTCGCTGACGACCAGGTCGATGCTGCCCGCGTCGGCCGACACCGACACGTCGACCCTGCCGCCTTCGACGTTGTACTTGATGGCGTTCGAGAGCAGGTTGTCGACCACCTGGCGCAGCCGGAAGCCGTCGGCCTCGAGCGGCATCGGGCCGGCCACGCGGTTGTCGATCTCGATGCCGCGCTCGTCCGCGGCGATGGTCTGCCCCTGGATGGCCTGGGCGACGATCTCGGAGAGGTCGCACTGGCTGAACGACATCACGATCTGCTGCTCCTTCTCGCTGGCCGCCGTGAGCAGGTCGGCGACGAGGGCGAGCAGCCGGTCGGAGTTCGCCGAGGCGACCTCGAGCATCGACCGGGTCGAGGGATCGAGCGTCTCGTCGTCGAGCGCCAGCTCGAGGTAGCCGAGAATCGAGGTGAGGGGTGTGCGCAGCTCGTGCGACACCGAGGCGACCAGGTCGTCGCGGGCGCGGATGGCGTTGATCTCGCTCGTGACGTCGCGCGAGATCATCACGCCGCCGTCGAGCTCGCCGTCGGGCGCGGTGAGCGGGCGTGAGCTCACCGAGAGCGCGATGCGGTGCTCGCCCGGCTGGCCGAGCCACACCACCATGTCGTCGAAGCGCTCGCCGCGGGTGGCCCGGCCGAAGGGCCGCTCGTTGTCGTCGTAGGGGGTCACGCGGTCGGCGCGGTACATCACCGGATGCTCGATGCTGGTCTCGGGGAGGCCGAACTCGGTCTGGTAGTTGCGGTGGGCGCGGTTGACGAGGGTCTGCTTGCCGTCTCGGCCGAAGGCGACGACTCCGAAGGTCACCGCGTTCAGCACCTCGTCGAGCGTCTGCTCCTGGCGCCGGGCGCGGCGCAGCGCGACCTCGAGCAGGTCGGCCTGCTGGCGCAGCAGCCCTCGCTGCGCGGCCGTGCGACTCGAGGTGGCGAGCGTCGTGGTGGCGATGAACGCGAGGGTGATGGGCAGCACGAGCAGCGAACCGATGTTGGCGACGGTGATCGGCAGGTCGCCGATGACGGCGCTCAGCCAGATGAGCACGGCCGAGGTGACCACGCTCACCACGGCGCCGACCAGCCCGAAGTAGCTCGACAGCCAGATCACGGGGAAGACGAGCAGCAGCCCCACGCCGAGCTGCAGGTTGCCCTCGCGCACGAGCATGATGGCGAAGATGTCGATGAGGGGCAGTGCTGCGGCCCACACGCGCGGGATCTTCGACCACGGCACGAGCGCCGCAGCCCCGGTGAGCACGAAGACGATGGCGACCCCGCCGAAGAACCGCACGTCGAGCACCGACGACGGCTGGAATATGTAGGCGGCGCACACCAGCAGGAGCAGTGCCGCCGCGAGGAGCAGCTGCGACTGGAACACGGCGCGGTCGAATCGGGAACGGCGCTCCGTTTCCCTGTCCCCGTTCCCCGCACTCATGATCCGAGGGTACAGGCACGGGCGGCGGCGATTGGCGACCTTTCGGCACGCCGGATATCCTCGTGTGCGGGGGGCTGCCGTGAACGGTTCGGATGCGCAGAGGGTGACTGCGCGATGACGTTGCAGATCGTCGCCGACGTCGACGGCGTCGTCACCAGCCGAGCCCTCGGCCGGGCGGGAGTCTGGCTGTCGTCGGTCTTCCTCGGTGCGACCCTCGCTCTCACGGCCCTGTTCATCCCCGTCACCGGCCACTGGGAGCTGTCGCTCGCCATCGTCGGCCTGCTGGTGACGGCCGGCGGCGTCATCGCGGCGCTTCTCACGCACTCCTTCCTCCGGGCGGTGGCGTACACGATCGCCGCCTGCGCCGGCCTGTACCTCTACGCGCTGCTGGCCACGGGCGTGACTGTGGCCCTGTCGTCGAACCCGCCGTCGAGCGACTACGTGCTGCTCTCGATGCCCGAGCTCGCCGTGCTCGTCGTGGGCATCGCTGCCCGCTCGCTCGCGAGGTCGATCGTGCTGGGCAGCGTCGCCTTCGTCGCCGGCCCCGGGTTCGTGCAGGTCGCCGCGTGGCAGCAGAGCATGCCGCTCGCCGTCGACGTGCCGGTGCTGGCCGCCTACGTGGCACTCGGGTTGTTCGTCTCCGCCCTGTGGATCGGCCGCCGAGACGCCGCCCGCGGCACGGCCATGATGTCGGATGCGGCGCTCGCCGAAGAGCGCGACGTCGCGATGGCCCGCTTCACCGCCCGCGCCTCCACCTGGCTGCACGACACCGTGCTCACCGACCTGCGGGCGCTCGCCGCGAGCGCCCCCGGGGCCATCCCGCCCGCTCAGATGCAGGCCATCGACCGCGACCTGGCCAACCTCGCCGACGTGCGCGTCATTCTCGAGGGTCAGCGACCGGTGGGCTCCTCGCGCAAGCTCGCCAAAGTTCCGCTGCTGGTCGGCCTCGTGCGTGCCGCCGAGCAGATGGGTCTCGCGGTGCGGGTCACCGGAGACATCGACGCCGTCAACGCCCTGAGCGTCTCGGTGGGCCGTGCCGTCGAGCGGGCGGTCGGCGAGTGCCTCGACAACGTGCGGGCGCACTCGGGAGTGGAGGAGGCCGAGATCGCCGTCATGTCGAGCCCGCCGGAGCTCAGCATCATGGTGTCGGATGCGGGGGTGGGCTTCGACGTCGATACCACCGCCGACGACACGGTGGGCCTTCGCATGACCGTGGTCGACACCATCGTCGAGGTCGGCGGTTCGGTGCAGATCTGGTCTCGGCCGGGTGCCGGCACCGCCGTGTTCGTCACGGTGCCGGGGGGTGCCGCGTGAACGTGCGCGAGGCGGCGCTCCGCCCCCCGGCGGGCACCACGGCCCTGCAGCTCGACCCGCTCGCCTCCATCAGTGCGCGCGGCTTCCTCCTCGTGGTGACGGCGGTCTCACTGCTGACGGCGGTGGGGCTCACCGTCGTCGCCGCCGATCAGGTCTCGTCGTGGCCGCTGGCCATCGCGGCGCTCGTCGCCTTGGCGGGGGGCTACGCCTGGTTCATCCGCAGCGCGTTCCGCGTCGACCTCGGTGTCACGAACGACCGGTTCGCCACGGCCTTCGCGCTCATCGCCATCGCCACCGTGCTCAGCTCGCTGAGCTGCATCGGCACGAACCTGTACATCAGAGACGACTGGGGTCTGCTCACCATCGGGCTCGCCATGATGGCGGCCGCCCCCTTCCGCACCTCGGCCGAACTCACCGGGTACACCATCGTCTCCACCGTCCTCTGCACCGTTCTCGCGGCCCTCCACTACTTCTTGAGCTTCGAGAACTCCCTGCCGGTGGCGGTGATCGTGGTGGTCGCCGTGGCGCCGGCGCTCGCGCTCGGCCTCGGGTCGATCGCCTACGCGCAGACCCTGCTGCGCGGCATCTACGCCGAGCGGCTCACGCAGGCCGAGCAGCGCGAGCAGCAGTACGAGGAGGTGCGCAGCCGCTTCATCGACGACGACCTGATGGGCGAGATGGGCGGGTTGCGCGAGGAGATCGTGCCGTTCCTCGCGCGCATCCGTCTCTCGGGAACCCTCAGCGCAGACGACCGTGCGAGGGCGGGCGAGCTCGCCAAGAACCTGCAGGCGGCCATCGCCCAGACGCAGCAGCTCGACTCCCTGGGGGACCACGTCGACGTGCTGATCGACGAGAGCGGGCTCTCGCCGCGACTGCACGAAGACGACCGCGCCACGCTGCGGGCGCTGCTCGTGGCGCTGCGGTCGTCGCAGCACACCAGGCCGGGCTCGCTCATCCTCGAGCTGGTGGAGGGGGAGGAGGACCGCTTCGGCATGGTGCGCTGCGCGAGCCCCGACGTGCGCGCGCTTCGCTCCGACGTGCTCCCGTTCATCAGGATGACCCGGCTGATGCTGCGCTCGACCTCCGAGGAGGTGCAGGGCGAGGAGATGCTGGTGCAGTTCGACATCGACCGCGTCGCCTGAGAGGGCGGCGCGTGCCGGCGCGAAGCGGGAGCCTTACTCCGCGGCCGACGCCTTCGCCATGTCGAGCAGGAAGGTGCGCACCACGAGGGCGGCGCGGGCGTCGAGACCGGTGGCGACGGCCATCATGCGGCGGTGCATCTCGCCGAGGGTCTGGCGCACTTCCTCGTCGGAGCCCGGGGTCGCCGTCACGGCGAGCGAGCGGCGATCGGTGGGGTGCGGCTCACGCGACAGGTGCCCCGACCGGGTGAGGCGGTCGAGCATCACGGTGACGGAGGCCGACTTCATACCCAGGTGCTCGGCCAGTGCTCCGGGTGTCACGACTCGCCCTTCGCGCTGGGCCTTGAGCAGAAAGCGCAGGGCGGTGAGATCGTTCTCGCCCATCTTCATCGACTCGCGGGTGCGGCGACGCATCGCCTCCTCGGCCGCCCGATAGGCGCGCAGCTCGGTCAAGACCTCCAAGCTGCGCCTCGAGGCCGGTCGCTCAGCGTCGCTCATCGCGATCGAAGACGTGCGAGTCGACCTGATCGACCGCATCTCTCATGCGCGTGAGGAACGCCACGACGGTCTCGGCGTCGTCGTCGGAGAGACCTTCGATGATCTGCAGGAGTTCGGGCCGGGCGTCGCCGAGCGTCGCCGCCTCGAGCTCGCTGCTCGGGGTGCTGGGCACGATGATGAGCGCGCGTCTGTCGAAGGGACTGGGCTGACGGGTGAGGTGACCGTTCTTCTCGAGGCGGTCGAGCAGAACGGTGATCGACGCACTCGTGATGCCGAGGTACTGCGCGAGTTCTTTCGGGCCCACCGCCTTGCCCTCCGCGGTGGCCCGCAGCAGGTAGCGCATGGCGATGAGATCGTTCTCGCCCATTCCCATCGACGCTTGGGAGCGACGTCGCATGGCGGACTCGGCGGCGCGGTAGCTGCGCATCGCCTCCAGCACGTCGATTCCGCGCTGGTGTCCGGCATCGTCGGCGTACCAGTAGTGGTTGGCCGACTCGGGGCGGTCGGTGGTCATCCTGCGATTCTAAACCAACTCGTTCTGGAACGGACTACGCGACGGCGAGCAGATCGGCGGGAACGGTGCTCTCGAACGGAGCCCGGAGGAGGGCGGCGGCCTTGCCGAGGCTGAGCGCCTGGCCGGCCTCGACAGCGCGGTCGTACCGCGTGCCCGAGAGGGCGACGTAGATGGAGCCGGCGCGCTCGACGAAGCCGAGGAACCGCTCACCGCACAGCACCTGGTAGACACCCGAGTCGAGGCGGGCGACCGTGTAGGTCTCGCCGTTGGAGATGAGTTTCATGGTGTTCATGACTGCCGCCTCTCGTCGCGTGGTAAGTGATTACTAGATAGCCTAACTAGTAGTTGGCAAAGAATCTTGGGGTTGACGAAATTCGGTCGGATTTGGTACTGCCGGGCCGGGGGATTCCCCGTCGTCCTCCCGCGAATCGGCGAGGTATTCACTACGCTAGCGACACGTGTAGTCGGGGGATCCGATCCCGGCGCCACAGTGTTCTGGAGGTCCAGCCCATGGGTGATGTCTTCTCGACCCACAGCGACGGGGGTGCCGGCTACGCTCAGCAGCGGCGAGCGCGCATCCGAGCATCCGAGGTTCGTCGACGGGTGCTCGACGTCGCTCTGGAGCGGGTGGAGGGCATCGGGCTCACCATCGGGTTCGAGCACATCGTCATGGACGATCTCATCCGCGAAGCGGGGGTTCCCCGCAGCTCGACGTATCGGCTCTGGGACTCGAAGGAGGCGTTCGTCGCCGACCTGCTGGTCGAGATCGCGTCGGAGACCTCGAACAAGCTCGCCGACAACGAGACCCTCGCCATCAGCGAGGGCATCCTGTTCGCCAACATCGACCGGTTGCGCAGCGCCGACGACCGCGTGCGCGTGATGTACGAGGTGATCAGGGTCGCCCTCGAGCACAACTATCGGGCCGTCATCGAGTCGGTGCCGTGGCAGTCGTACGTGGGCCTCTCGGCCACGCTGCTCAGTCAGATGGAGTCGTCGGCACGGCACGACATCGAGCAGGCGCTGCGGTCGGGCAGCTCTGACTTCATCGACCGGATGGCCGAGTTCCATGGCTGGTTCTCGGGAATCCTCGGGTATCGGCTGAAGGCCGAGTGGGAGGGCGACTACCGCCCCTACGCCGTGGTCATCTCGGCGGTCGTCGAGGGCCTCGGCCTCCGCCACCTCGGCAACCCCCAGCTCGTCGACGCCACCTACCGCGGCCCGGCGACCATCGCCTCCGACGACCCGGAGTGGGCCCTGCCGGCCATCGCGCTGGTGGCCATTCTCGAGCGCTTCCTCGAGCAAGACCCCGACTACGACGTCGAGGCCACCGTGGCGCTGCTCGAGGCGATGAAGGCGCAGCGGGAGACGGGGGCGGTCACCGGCATCCCGGGCGGCTCCGAGTCCGACGCGGAGGTGCAGCCCGAGGGCGCGGAGGCGCAGCGCGACGGCGCGGAGGCGCAGGGGGAGGGCGCGGAGGCGCAGCCCGCCGTCGGCTCAGGCCAGAGCGCGAGCTCCGACGGCCCCGACGGCGACCCGCCCGCGCACGGAGTCGGCGTCGCGCACGAGCGCGGCTGACGCGGCGGCGAGCAGCTCCTCGTAGGGCGCCCCCGCGGCCACGACCACGCCGAAGCTCACCGACGATGCGTCTTCGACCTCGGCCGTCGCCGTCTCGTACTCGCGGTGCAGGGCGGTGGCGAGCGCGTGGGCGGTGGCGAGAAGGGGTTCGAGCCCTTCCGTGCCGTCGTCAGTGCCGAACAGCAGCATCCAGCGGTCGCCGTCGACGCCGATCAGGGCGCCCGGGGGAGCGTGGCGAACCACGATGCGCGTGAGAGTGCGCTGCAGACCGCGGCCGTGGGCGACGCCGTAGGCGCCGCGCAAGGGGCCGAGCAGGTCGATCGTTCCCACCAGGAGCGCCGCGCGGGGGAGTTCGGTGAGCCGCTGCCGGGCGAGCTGCTCGAAGGCCTTCGCGCCCAGCACCCGCTCCCGTGCGCCGCTCGCGTCGCGTCGGGTGAGGCCGTGCCGCTCATCCTGCACCCTGATGGCGATGATGCTCCCGCCGCCGAGGAGCACCAGCACGAGATTGATGCTGGTGGCCCCCGCGCTGCCGAAGACGTTCTCGAACAGCGGATGCTCGGGCCCGGTCGCGAGGTAGGCGAGGCTGCGCAGCACCACGTAGACGGTGTGCACGGCGAGGGTCGCGGCGAGCACCCACGCGCCGGCGAAGCGGCGCAGCCGCGGGCGGAGCGACTCCACCACGATGAGCACCGAGAACAGCGCGAGCGCGAGCATCTTCTCGGGGGCGCCCGCCCACTTCGACCCGTCGAGGGAGGGCAGGGCCGAGACGACGCCCACGAGGAGGGTGACGGCGCCGACCCCGAGCGCGAAGGGCCGTCGTCGGTTGAAGGCGCGGCAGCCCATCCAGACCGAGCCCAGCGTGAACACCATGGCCGCGTTGCCGACGGCGACCGACCACCAGATGTCGTGGCTGCTGCCCGACACGTAGTAGGCGACCGAGCAGAGCACCGCCGAGACGAAGGTGAGCGCCCAGTAGCGCCCCGCGTCTTCGGCGGGTCGCCGCAGTTTGTCGACGAAGAACACGGTGGCCAGCGGGATGATCGTGAAGCTCATCACCGCCAGCAACACCGGGTAGTCGAGGCCCATGCAGGCTCCCTCCCCTTACCGGCCCGGGAGGACGCTCAGCCCTGCCGGCTCCGACGACCGCGCGCGGTCGCCCGGCCGACGATCACGAGCGCGACGCCCGCGGCGATCACGACGGCCATGCCGATCAGGCCTCCGGTGGCGCCTGCCCCGTCGGCACCGGTGTCGGCGAGACGGTTGTCGCCGCCGGCGTCGGGAGTGGGAGTCGGGGTGTGAGCGGGTGCGGGAACGGGGAGCGCGGCGAGCGCGTTCACCGCCTCGACCCGGCCGGTGCCGGTCACGTTCTCGTGCGAGACGTTGCGGATGGGCTGCTCGGGCATCGCCGTCGCCGTCGAGACCAGCGCGTGGCGCAGCTGCTCCGCGGTGGCGGCGGGGGAGTACTCGAGGCCCAGTGCTGCGACCGCGCCGGCGTTCGGCGTCGCGGCCGAGGTGCCGCCGAAGCGGAAGTCGCCGGCGGCGGGGTCGGGGAAGAAGGTGGTGAGCGACTGGTCGACCGACACCACGTCGGGCTTCGACCGCGTGACCGGGTCGGCGATCGGCACCGGGGTCGACTTCGTGCCCGTCGCGGGCTCCCAGAGGTAGCGCACGGGGCCGACGCCGGAGTAGTCCTCGATGGTGTCGGGGGTCAGCACCGAGGCCGCGCCCACGGTCAGCACCGACTCGACGGCCGCGTGACCCCAGATGGTGGGGCCGATGGTCACTCCGTCGGCCCAGCCCTGGCCGTCGCCGAGGCTCGACACCGCTCCGTCGTCGAGCATGAACTGGATGCGCACCTCAGGTGTGCCGGGGTCGTAGCCCGCGAGGTGCAGTCTCACCAACGCGAACTGGAAGCCGACCGGGTTCTCGAGGCCCGCATCCGGTGTGAACACGGTCGTGGCGTAGGGGGTGGTGGTCTCTGCCCCCGGGTTCTGCGGCACCAGGGCGGTGCCGTCTTCGTTGAGGGCGATGATCAGGAAGACCGTCTCGACACCCCAGACCGGCTCGGCCCACTGCGCCTTGATCGTGCCCTCCAGGGTGCCCTGCGGTGTCAGCGGGAGGCCCATCGTGGCGCTCAGCAGCGGGTTGTAGCCCTCGCGGGCGAAGTTCTGGCAGTCGACGACGAGCTCGGGCTGCTGCACGACCGCCCGCGCCTCCGCGGCGACGATCTCGGGGCACGAGCCGAAGCTCGAGACCTTCGTCGTCCACGACCCGGTGCTCTGGTTCTGAACGAAGCCGGGCTCGGTGCCCTGGCTGGCCTGGCCGATGCTCGACTGGTTCTGCGCCGCCGAGAGGTAGAGCACGCCCTGCTCATAGGCCTCGCGCGCGGCCGTGCCCACCACGCCCTCCTGGTAGAGCGGCTCGTCGGGGAACATGGCGTCGTCGACGATGATGTCGGCGCCCGCTTTCACCAGCCGCCGGATGTTGTCAACGTAGGCCGCCTCGTTGGCCCCCGCCGTCGCGAACAGGAGCTCGGCGCCCGGTGCCACGCCGTGCACCAGCTGGGCCATGGCCCGGCCTTCGTCGGTGTTGGTGGGCAGCTTCGGGTTGCCGTCTTCGATGATGTCGATGTCGGTGGTGTACCCGCAGGGGTTGGCGCTGCCGGGCAGTGCACCGGCGGCGATGTCCTCCGCCATCGTGCGGTAGGGGTGGGCGACGACGGCGAAGGAGTCGGAGATGATGCCGACCTTCACCCCGGTGCCGTCGACGCCGAAGCGCTCGCGGGCGGCGGCGGAGTTGAGGGCGCCGGGTGCGTCGGCCTCGACGACCAGCGGGTTGCAGGCCGTGTTGCCGGACGAGGCCGGGGTGGAGGCGATCGTCGCGCTCGCCGAGTGGCCGAGCACGGCCTGCCGCACAGGGCTGACCGAGATCACGCCGGGCAGGGCGGCGAGCTGCTCGAACGCCGTCGGTGCGGCGGTGACGACGATGGTGGGCTGCGAGGTCGTGACGGTGAGGATCTCGCCGAGGCCGGCCACCGCATCCTGAGCTGCGTCGAGCGCATCGGCGCTCGCGAACAGCACGGAGACCGGGGTGCGGCCCTGGTCGTCGAAGGTGAGGCCGAGGGTGGGGTCGAGCGTCGCACTCGTCGCGACGCCCTCGCCAGCGCCTTCGGTGCCCGCGGCCTCGTCGGCGAGCAGGGCGAGGCTCTGCGCGAGCACCTCGACCTGTGGCGCGGGCGCGGGGGCGGGCGGCGTGGTCGTCGCGAACGCGGGGGCCGCGCCGGCGGCCGTGAGCAGAAGGCCGAGGCCCAGTGCGGTGGCGGCGGTGCCGAGCACCCCGCGGCGTGAACGGCGCGCCCCGGCGCCGGTCGAGTCGGTCATCTCGTGTCCATTCCCCCTGTGTCGCGCATCGCTGCGCACTCGATCGTAGCGAGGGCGGGAGGCGCGTTGGGGCGGGAACGTGATTCCCCGTGATGCACCGGATGCTCGGTTTAACGACACATGACATCACGAGAACGACGTGGTTCTCGGCTCGCATTCAGGTGCCTGCGGGGTCGCGGTGAGGCTGGTGCACCAGGCGGTGGAACGACCGCCGACCAGCCCGACACATCCGTTTGATCTCAGGGGAATCCATGACTGAACTCGAGCCCACCGGCACCGACCTGAAGAGCGGCGTCGACCGCCGCACCGTGATGAAGGGAGCCGCCTGGTCGCTTCCCGTCATCGCCCTCGCCGTGGCGACTCCTGCCGCTTCGGCGTCGGGCACCACCGACATCGGCGCGTTCGCCCTCAACGGCTCCTGCGGCACGCTCGGCGTGCTCGGCCCCGGCTTCACGCTGACGGCCAGCGCCACGGCGCCCATCCCGGCCGGCACCACGGTGCTCGTCAACGGCACCGGCGTCGCCAACATCGGCGTCTTCTCGGTCTCGGGCGGCACCGCGAACGTGGCGGTGCTGAGCGGCACCAGCCGTCTCATCACCCTCACCTCGGCCGTGCCCGCGGGCGCCACCATCGCGTTCCGCACCACGCTGTCGATCACCGTCGCGTTCACCCTGAACGGAACGGCGACCCTTCCCACCGGCTACGTCGGCACGGGTGGCAAGCCGGCCGGTTCGGTCACCTCGACCCTGGTGCTCTGCTCCACCACCTGATCAGCGCCAGAACGCCGTGGCCGCCCGCGATCGTCATGATCGTCGGCGGCCACGGCCGTCTCCGGCCCCGCGAACCGTGCCCGCTCCCGCGGTCGACTCCAGGAGAGACCCCCATGACCACCGCCGTCGGCACCGCGCTCGCGCTCGTGATCGCCGTCACCTTCGCGTGGAGCGGCGTGGCGAAGCTGCGCTCGCCCGCGGCGACGAGGGAAGCGCTCGTGGCTTTCGGGGTGCCGAGGAGTGCCGTCGCGTGGGGTGCGTGGGCGGTGCCGATCGTCGAGTGCGCGATCGCGGTGCTGCTGCTCGCCGCTCCCGGTCTCGTGTTCGTCGCCGCTGCCGTCGGCGCGGTCGGGCTGCTCGTGGTGTTCTCGGCGGCCGTGCTGCGAGTCATCCGCGCCGGCGAGGCGGTGCACTGCAACTGCTTCGGGGCTGCGTCGGCGGCGCCCGTCACGGGGGCCACCCTCGCGCGAAACGGTGCGCTCGTCGTCGTCGCGGCGGGAGCGCTGGGGTTGGGAGGTGGCGCGGTCGTGCCAGCTCTCGTCGTGTTCTCGCCCGCGCAGTGGGCAGCGTTCTTCGGCACCACCACACTGGTGCTCGCGGTGGTGGCCGTGGTGGCAGTCGTGGGGCGTGCCCGGGGTGGCCGAGGCTCGAACCCGGCGCAGGCGCGCCGCGGGGCGGGGGTGACCGCCTCGTCGGGCTCGGGCTCGGGCTCGGGCTTGGGGCCGACGTCGGGCTCCGCGCCGGGTCTGGCGTCGGCGGGCCTGGCACCCGGCCGCGACGGCGCCGAGTGGCCCGTACCCGATCTCGAGGTCACCGACCCGCGAGGCCGGGCCGTGGAGCTCGCGTCGATCGCGGCTGCCCGCCCGACGCTGCTCGTGCTGCTCTCGGCCGACTGTGCCCCCTGCGCGACGATCGCCGCTCGGCTCGACGGGTGGAGCGAGGCGGTGGGCGCATCCGTCGGTGTCGCGGTGCTCACCTCTGCCGAGCCGCAGGTGTTCGCCGACCGCTACCCGCACCTCGCAGCGCCGGTCTTCTACGGGGCCAGGTCGCTGATGAGGGCGGGGGAGATCGCCGGTTACCCGGCCGCGCTGCTGCTCACGCCGGCGCGCACGGTGGCCGCGGGGCCTGCTCAGGGGAGCGAGGAGGTGGGGGAATTGCTGAGGGTGATCGGCCGTGTCATCGGAGTCAATACCGACGAATTACCGGTTTCACACCATGAAATCGCCACCTGATGATCAGATTGACGCCAGGCGTCGGCTCCCGGGGCTCCCCGGAAACCACATGTGCACAGCAGCAGAGGGAACGATAGAGTTCCACGGGTTCATGAACGGGGTAATTCATGAGTACGACTGACTCACAGCTCAGAAGAGCGGTGACCGACCTCCCCAGGCCGTCGATGCGCGGCACCATCAAGATCGGCGACACCGAGGTGTCGCTGCTCGAGATTCCGGCCGGCGGTACGCCGCTGCGCAAGATCTGCCGCACCACGCCCACCTCGATCGAGATCGTGTTCCCGCTCGACACCACGATCGTGGTGCGCGACGAGGAGAGGGAGGAGAGCGCGGTGCGCGCCGACGAGGCGCTCGTGCTGATCGGCGCCCGCCGCTACGCGGTGTTCTCGGCGCAGCGCTCGGTAGCGATCGCGGTGACGGTTCCGCAACTGGCGGTCGACGAGTACGTGACGGATACGGGGCGGTCGACGATCATCCGCGATTCGGCGGTGCTGGGGCCGGTCAAGAAGTTCCTCGCCGGTGTGATGGAGACGCCGGGCGAGCTCGAGCGACTGTCGGCGTACTTCCTCGAGAAGCTGCTGTGGGAGATGACGGCGTCGCTGCTCCTGGAGAACCGTGGGGCCGGGGGCATCGCCGCGCCCGCACCCGGGCTGCTCGATCGTGCGATGGCGCAGATCGCCGCCTACCGCACCGACCAGAGCCTCACGCCGACGGTGCTCGCGCAGAGCCTTAGCATCTCGATGCGGCAGCTGCAGCGCATCTTCTCGAGCATCGGGTCGACGCCGTCGCGCGAGATCCGCCGGCACCGTGCCGAGCTCGCCGTCTCGATGCTGAAGAACCCCGCGTTCCGGGTGCTCAACATCACCCAGGTCGCCCACCACAGCGGCTTCGCCGACGCGGCCGATCTGCGCCGCGCGTTCGAGGCGCTGGGGTACTGCACCCCCTCCCAATTGCGGGCTCGCGGGGCCTGACCTTCACGCGGTACCCTCGGCGCGTGGGGGAGACCCGGGGTGACGGCGGCGGCAGCGCCGACACGGCGGCGATCGACGAGCGGATCGCCGCGGTGGCACGCGACGTGTTCGGCTGGGAGGCGCTCCGGCCGGGGCAGCTCATCGCGGTGCGGGCCGTGGTGCAGGGGCATGACGCGCTCGCCGTGATGCCGACCGGGTACGGCAAGTCGGCCATTTACCAGCTCGCGGGGCACCTGCTCGACGGGCCCACAGTCGTCGTGTCTCCGCTCATCTCGTTGCAGGTCGATCAGGTGCGCAGCATCCGTTCCCGCACTGGCGACGAGCACGAGGCCGTCGCCGTGAACTCTGGTCGCTCGAAGCGGGCCAACGACGAAGCGTGGGTGTCGGTGGCGAACGGGGCGACGGAGTTCGTCTTCCTCGCGCCGGAGCAGCTGGCGCGCGACAAGGTGGTCGAGCGGCTGCGCGATCTCGGGGTGAGTCTGTTCGTGGTCGACGAGGCGCACTGCGTCACGGCGTGGGGGCGCGACTTCCGGCCGGCGTATCTGCGTCTGGGGTCGGTCATCCGCCGGCTGGGTGGGCCGCGCATCCTGGCGCTCACCGCCACCGGGTCGGCGCCCGTGCGCGACGAGATCGTCGAGCGGCTCGGCCTGCGCGACCCGGAGGTGTTCGTGCACGGGTTCGATCGGCCGAACATCCGGCTCGCCGTCGAACGGCACGAGAGCGAGCATGAGAAGGAGCGCGCGGTGCTTGAGCAGGTGGCGGCGCTCACGCCGCCCGGGCTGGTGTACCTCGCGACGCGGGCCGACACCGAGCGGGTGGCCCGCGCGCTCGGCGACCTCGGTCTGCGGGCTGCCGCCTACCACGGCGGGCTCGGTGCGCGCGAGCGCACGGAGGTGCACGAGCTGTTCCAGGCGGGCGGGCTCGACGTGGTGGTGGCGACCTCGGCGTTCGGCATGGGCATCGACAAGGCGGATGTGCGGTTCGTCGTGCACGGCGACGTCACGGAATCGCTCGACAGCTACTACCAAGAGCTCGGGCGGGCGGGCCGCGACGGAGGGCCCGCGCTTGCGACGCTGCACTATCGGGCAGAAGACCTCGGGCTGCGGCGGTTCTTCGCCGGCGGGCGGGTGTCGGAGGAGCGAGTCGAGGATGTGGTGGGGGCGTTGGTTGCGGGCGGGCCTGCTGTTCATAACGTGTCTGAGCTCGTCGCCGCGACCGGCCTGCCCGAGCGTGCCGTCGAGAACATCGTGAACCTGCTCGTCGAGACGGGGCACCTCACCGAGGAGGGTGGGGGAGTCGTGCTCGCGGCCGCCGTCACCCAGGAGGTGGCGTTCGCCGCCGTCACGGCGGCCCGCGAGCGCCAGGAGCGCATCGACACTTCCCGCATCTCCCTCATGCAGGGCTACGCCGAAACCCGCGGCTGCCGCCGCCAGTTCCTCCTCTCCTACTTCGGCGACGACCTCACCACCCCCTGCGGCAACTGCGACGTCTGCACCCACCGCGGCTGGGGCGCGGGCGGCACGGATTCGCACACGGGCATGACCGACGACGCATCCGCTGCTTTTCCCACCACGGTCGCCACGCCGCCGTTCGCCGACGGCGACGACGTCGTGCACGCCACCTGGGGCCCCGGCCAGATCGTCTCCCTCGACGGCGACCGCCTCACCGCCTACTTCCCCACCCAGGGCTACAAAGTCCTCTCCCTCCAAGCCGTCCTCGCCCGCAACCTCCTCCGCCCCGCGTGACCGGCCCACCCGTCGCACCCGAAGAACTGGCCGCCTCGCCGTTCCAGACGGCGCGCCGAGAACCGTCTGTAGGCTGGCCCGATGAGGCTGCCCATCAAAGCGACGTTGCTGGCCGGCATCCCCCTCGTCATCATGACGGCCATCGGCATCGCACTCCTCGCCCAGGGCGAGCACGAAGACGGGCGGGCGACCCTCGCCGTCGGGGTGATCGTCGCGGCAACGGCCGGCGCATCCGTCGTCTATCAGGTCGAGCGGTGGAGCCTGCGTACGCAGACCCTGGTGCACTTCGGAATCATGGTGGTGACCGTGCTGCCGGCGCTGCTGCTCAGCGGATGGTTCCCGCTCGACACCGTGTGGGGCTACCTCGCCGTCATCGCGACGTTCTTGGCTGCGGGCCTCGTGCTCTGGACCATCTTCTACGTCATCTTCGTCAAGATCGGCCCCCGCCGAAGCGCGGCACCTACCTCTCCGACACGTCCTCGATGAACCCCCGCAGGTCGGCCACGACGTCTTCGAGGTCGACCTCCTTCTCCGCCGCGAGGTGCGCCGCGAGCCACGAGATGCACACCACCGCCGCGCCCACCACATCGCTCGCCTCGGGCTGTTCGGCGCCGCTGCCGTCACCCCCGGCACCCTGCGTCAGCGCCTCGAGCGCAACGGCCATCGCCGAGATGTTGGCCTCCATCGACTGACCGCTGCTCTGCGAGATGACCGCGTCGAGCAGTACCCGCGCGGCGGTGGCACCGAGCCGGGGAATGTGAGCGTCGTCTGTCACGTATCACCTCATGAAAATCGTGGTGTCAACGATACGCTTCGTCTGGCCCCTCTCAGACGCCGCGATTATCCGCAAAACGTCCGATCGCTGCGAGAATGCCGACCGATTCCAGCGACAGTCTGGATATCGCTGTGGCACCGGGTGAATTAAGTGCATGCTGGGTGAACGCCCAGCGATTCCCGTGTACCTATTGTGCACGTGTCGAGTAGTGAGACGTACTTTCGACAACCGCTGGCCGATACGGAGACGAACCGATGACCCAGCCCTCAGGCCCGCAAGCACCTTCGGACGAGCCCGACGACTTCGAGCCTCCCACGACAGAAGAGCACCGGATGCGCGACGCCGCCTCCTGGATGTCCCGCGTCGTCGCCCGCGTACCCGACCCGCAACGACCGCCGCTCCCCGGCATCGTCAGCCCGCTCTCGTTCGCAGCCGATTTCGCCGTCAATGCGAACGCGGGCATCGTCAGCGTCACCCTCGGCAACGGCCGGGTGCGGCTGAGCGGCGGCGGCCTCGGCCCGTCCTCCGGACCCCTCCGCATGTCACTGCGCTGGGCGGAGGGCTTCCTCGCCCACGGCCTCGTCGTCGACGACGTGCTCGACGGTGGCTGGCGCGTCGTGTCGGTCTCCGACCGCGGCGCCGAGTTCACCGGCCCCGAGCTCGCCTCGAGCGCGCGAGAGGTCGAGGTGCCCACCATCACCATCCTCAAGACCGCCGAGCCCGACCCCACCGACGAGTTCACCGCCCGCGTCTGGGGCGAGGCCCCAGAATGCCGCGGTGCCAGCATCCGCGGCTGGTCCTGCACGGAATAGCACTCGCACTCACTCGCCGTCAGTCGCTGCCCGACTCTCGAGCAGCCGCCGCAGCGTCGCGCGATTGACGCTCAGGTTGCTGAGGCCCATGGCACCCAAGACACCGGCCCACGCCAGCTGCCACCAGTTCTGCCGCGCAACCGCGTAGATCGCCAATGCGATCACCCCCACGAGCATCACAGCGCTCGCGATCCGACCTACTCGCAGCCACCTCAGCTGCTTCTGCACCGACGGGGTGAGATCGGGTGGCCACGGCTCGCTCCACGAGCGCCGAAGCATCCACACCGCCCCCACCGGCAACAGGATGCTCGCCCCCACCAGCACCACCGCCCCCGTAATGCTCCACGGCGGGTGCGCCAGCAACACGCCCCCGCCCACCGCGATCACCACCGCCACTCCCACGGCTATCCACCCGGCGGCCCGCGGACTCACCCGCTCAGCCACCGCCCCGGTGGGGCTGGTCGTGTTCGATTCGTCACTCGCCATGTGAGTCGCCCCCCTGCCTAGTCGGCACCGCCACGTTCGGTTCGGGGATGCTCTGGGCCCGCTCGAACGTCCGCAGTCGTACCGCCTGCCACGCGAAGTAAGCCGCGACAACCGCGAACCCTATCGCCAGCAGCCAACCCCATGACCGGCCCTCGCGGTCGAGCACCCACAGCCCCACGGCCCCCACAGCCAAGACCCCATTGACTACGGCCGACCCCGCTAGGCCTCGTGACGTGAACCCACGATCCCAGTACCGGTTGCGCCTACCGACCCCCATGCCCTGGACCCTACGACCGGCTGCCTGCACCGCACACCCCTGCGACGGAGATGTGTGCGGTCATGGCCGAAGGCCGCGTCGGAATCGTGGCGCGCGGGGTGGGCCGGGGCCGCTGCGACGCCTGCGGCAGGCCGGGGAACGCGAAAGGCCCCCTCGCCGGGACTGTTTGGGGCCAGGCCGACGAGGGGGCGATGCATCTGCGCCACGGAGTGGGTGCTCCGTCAGGTCGCGACACGGTCGAGACCTTGTGACGTCATCGGGTCCGACAGAAGAAACCTATCGGCCGCATAATCGACGATCGACGAGAAGAGTGCTTTTTCACCCCTCGCGTCACCCGCTATTCGACGGGGGGCTCGACCGTGACTTGGAGTGCCGAACCGAGTGGTGTCGTCTGACCGCCGATAGTGAAGCTTCCCGCGATGAGGAAGGCGGCACGCCGAGGGTTGACAGCCGCCCACCGGAAGTAGAGCGCGATGACCACAGTCCCACCGGCCCCCACCGTGAGTGGCCCGGTGAGATTCAGGCTCGATCCGGCGAAGTTGGTGCTGAAGGCGAAGTCATCGTTGACGACGTCTCCCAGTTCGCCGTTCGACGTCTCCGCCTCGGACGCGGTGGGGAGTGTGACGAGGAACGACTGGCTCGGGTCGACGTCATCGCTTTCCGGCGTGGGCTCCGCTGCCAGCACGATCGAGAGCGTCTCGCCTGAGATGGCCTGCCCAGAGGTGTTGGTGATCGCGATCACCCCCGTGACGATGTCGGAGGTGCGCAGCGCGATGAACGCCGCGGCGAAGTCGACGGTGACCCTCGCTCCCGACGCCGCCGCCAGGGGCGTGCCGACCGCGAGTGCCACGACGGGCACTGACCAAGCCGCACCCTGCAAGACGGTGCGGCGATCGAGCTCTCCGGTCACGACTTGCTCTCGCCCGTCGGCGAAGCAGGCGTGGTCACCGGAGTCGCGACCGGCTCGGCAGGTGCCGCGACAGGTGCCGCCGCTGCAGGCGCCGGCGTCTCAGCCGGAGCCGCCGCAGGAGCCGCAGCCGGCGCAGGCGTCGCCGCAACCGCCGGGGCCGGCGTCGCCGCCGTCGGGGGAGTGTCGGAAGCCGACGGCTCCGCGTTCTCCTCCTTCATCGCCTTCGTCTCGTTCTTGAAGATGCGCATCGACTGGCCGAGACTCTTGCTGAGCGCCGGGAGCCTCGTCGCTCCGAAAAGCAGCAGAATCACCACCAGAACGATGATCAAGTGCCATCCGTTGAGGTTGCCGAGCATCGGATCCACCCTTTCCGTTGGTCCTCAGGTCGTCGAAGTCTACCCGAGGCACCTTTGCAGGGTCAGAGAGATCTGAAACTGCCGAACGGGAACACCACCTGGAACACCTTGCCCACGACACCCGACCGCTCGACCAGCCGCACGCATCCGTCGGTCGTCGCGGGTGCCCCTCGGCACAGCGCGATGGAGTCGCTCGAGGCCGAGCGATGGTCTCCGAGCACGAAGTATTCGCCTTCGGGCACGGTGTATTCGCCGAAGCAGCGGAGGGATGCGGGGGTGGAGTCGCAGTCGAGCGTTCCGGCCTCGAACGGCAGATTCTCGAACACGTAGGGTTCGTCGAGGGGCTCGCCGTCGACCAGGATGCGCCCCTCGGCATCGCAGCACGACACCGTCTGCCCGGGCCCGGCTATCACTCGCTTCACCAGCGTGTGCCGATCAGATGGGCCGATGCCCACCACTCCGCCGAGCCACCGCACCGCGGCCTTGAGCGGATTGGTCTCGGGTGCCGCCTCGCCGTCCCATGCCTCGGAGGCGTCGAAGACGATCACATCGCCGGTGGTCGGCTCGGAGCCGAGGTAGGCGAGCCGATTGACGAGGATGCGGTCGCCGACCTCGAGGGTCTGCTCCATCGACCCCGACGGCACGTAGTAGAGGCGCACGAGAAAGTTCTGCACCAGCGCGAGCACGATGAACGCCGCGACGAGATTCACGAAGGGGTTACGGGCCAGCCGCCTGAGCAGGCCGGGTCGCGTCGCAGTCGTCGAGCTCACACGAGAACGCTAGCCGATCGGCGCTCGCAATCCTGGAAGGTGAATTGCAGGGTGAAAAGTATTCCTTCTATAAGGGGGTGTGGAGAACGACCCCTAGCGTCGGTTTTGCGACGTCTTCGATGACGTTCGCGACAAGCCCACTACCCACGGGGGATACACCTATGACTCAGAACACTCCTGACTTCCCGAGCACCGACGCCGAGACCCAGACCCGCGGTCTCACCCGCCGGCAGGTCGCCGTCGGCGCCGCCTGGGCCGCGCCCGTCATCGCGCTCGCCGCTGCTACGCCGCTTGCCGCTGCCAGCGGTGGCGGACCGTCCGACGCCACCTCGATCTCCGGCGCCACCTCGACGGTCAGCACCAACCCGTCGACGGTCGTCCCCGGTGAGTACCCGGGCGTGCAGGTCACCTCGGCCTTCACCAACGGCTACCTGCAGATCAGCAACATCATCGGCACCTGGGACACCGGCATCCTCCGCCTCGACATCAACAACGCCGCCGGTGGCACGTCGACCGCGCGCTCGATCGTCGACCAGAACGGTGCCACCGTTCCCACCGGCGCCTCGGCCATCGGCCGCACCTACGTCGCCGGCGGTATCGTGTGGACCGTCACGGCCTCCTCGAGCACCCTCCTCACCCTGACCTCGCCTTCGCAGAGCGTCGCGGCCCCCGGCCCGGTCACCTTCCCCGCCCCGGCGTTCACGGTGAAGGCCACCTACAACGGCACCTGGGAGCAGGACGACGAGGGCCAGTGGCCTGTGTACTCGGCGTCGTACGTCGTCTCGGCGGGCAACGTCGCAGGCGGCGGCGGCGCAACGGGCACCTTCCCGTCCGACCCGTACGCCCCGCCGGTCGGCTGATCGAGCGGTCTGAAGGAAGCCCCGTCGCAGTCTCGCGGCGGGGCTTTCGCCTTGTGTTGGGCACTCGCGTCGGGCGGTGCTCAGGAACCGCGCCGCACTAGGCCCTCGGTGCTGAGCGCGTTCAGTGCTGCCTCGACCAGGGCTTCAGGATGCGCACCTTCCGGTGCTCCGTGTCTCGCGACCACCGCATCCGTCACCCGCGACAGGTCCTTGGGCTCGTCGAGCGCGTCCCAGATAGCAGGGCCGATGCCGTCAAGCACATGCACGTTGCGCCCGCTGAGAAAGAGGTATTCGGCCCCGAGATCGAGCACGTCGAGGGTGGCCGCGCGAGCGTAGTCTCCGGTCGGCACGTGCTCATCAAGGTCGACGGTGGGAACCACCGTCCAGCCGCTCTGCGCCGGCTGCTTCACAAGCTGGGGAACGACGTCTGCAACGTCGGCTGCCTCACGGTAGTGCAGCCGGGACACACCGCCGACCTGATCGAGCAGCCCCGCTAGGCGCTGAAGCGGCTGGGGGAGCTCGGGAAGGTAGCTGAGCTCTGGAACGACACCGAGGATGGCGTCCCGTAATGACACCGGCTCTGCGGTGGGGGGGCCTTCGTGCTCGGCGTCGCGCTCGAGCAGCACGATTGCCGCGATGCGCAGCGGCTCGGAACCCAAGGGCAAGAGGCCCAGTTGTTCGGGTGGGATCTGCGTCTTGATGTGGGGCTTCGTCTCGTCGGTGATGACGGAGAGTGGCTTGCGATACGGATGCACGCCACCGCTGATGTCGATGCCCACTGTCTCATCCGTGATGTAGGAGAAGTGCTGAGCTACATTGCGCGCAAGCGTCGTCTTACCTCGACCCGAGGGGCCGACGAAGGCGACGACCCCGCCGTCGGGCAATGCGACTCCGCAGGCGTGCAGCATGACGAGCTCGGATTTCCTCTTCTCGATCGCGGCGAGGGTCACCCGCGTCGAGAGCATGGCGGCCAGCGACTCCACGTCGCTCGCAGTGACCGCGCTAGCATCACTAGGGCGAGGCGCCAGCCCGGCGGACAATGTCGCTTCGACGGGCAAGTCACCATCGATGGATGCCGATTCCCAGATCTGCGCCACATGCAAGCTGGCATCCGGCGAGATGGTGTCGTCAAGCGTGATGCCGATTGCAGTTCCCAGAGCGCTGATTCGTATGGCGGCACTCATGGGGAAAGGCTAGTGCATTGCTCGTCGCGAATGCGGTACTGCATCAAGCCCGCGGCCTGACGCTTCGGCCGCTTCTCTGGCCTACTCCGCCTGGCCGGGCTACGCTGGCGGATATGGACGCATTCTCCTGCCCTCGGTGCGGTTCTGTCGATGAGGCTGAGCGAGAAGAGAATGAGATCGCATTGATCGGTGTGTGGACATGTCCGAATTGCGGTTATCAAATCGGAACCGCGTTCGAAGGGATGGAATGAGGTCCTTGCCCTCCCCCGACGTGGTTCTGCGAACTGTCGCCGCCGCGAAGCTGCCCCGAGCATCGCGGGATGCGGCCGTCAGGGCTACTGTCGTTAATTACCGTAGCTCGGCGATGATGTCAGAGCGTCCGCAAGTCGATTTGTCAGATCTATAATCTGGGCTCCCACTCGTTCGTGAGTGGCAAGTGAGCGTCGAAAGGGGTCTTCAACGTCAATCGTCCCCCGCTTCGTCAACAGTGAGCGACTACGGGAGGCATCCGTAGCGACGTCGAAAATAGTGCGACTCGGAGCCGAACCCGGCGCTGGAACTTCGCTAGGTAGCTCTTCGAGGATCCTGACGATCTCCGTGAGTGTGAATGTTCGCTTCATGGCGATCGGATATTCAAGCACAAGTTCATCGAGCTGATCGCGCGTCATGGTGATGATGAGAGACGAGACTTCGACATGAGATCGAGAGATCTGAGTGCCGGCATGTTCTGGGTCAGCCCCCGCGCGGGCGGCGATTGTTGCGGGGATTGTATCCATGGGTGAACCGACCACCGCGTGAAGGCCCGCGCTCATCACTTGAAATCGAGGCGCAGCGGCATCAGCGTTTAATCGACTGCGTAACACTTTTTCAGCGAGGGGCGATCTGCAGATGTTCCCAGTGCACACAAAAAGCAACGTGGACGGGCCGGGCGGCGGAGCTTGCCGAGCGAAAGGATTGCCAAACATCTCACAGGCCCCGGGCGCGAGACCGGAGTTCACGACGCGTTGCTGCAGGACGTGGTTTCTCCTCTTGAGACGCGTCAGTGTCCACAGTCTCCGATCCTGAAATTTGATCAATACCTGCGCCAGCAAGAATGTCGTCGAATGTTGAAGCGGAGGAACCGTCGGCAGCCGTGCCGCCATCAGCGGGGTGGGGAAGAGGTGGGAGGGTAACCAGTAAGGGGTTGGCCGCTGCATCGATAGATGCAGCCGCTATCGGATTTGTCTGCGACGAGTGTGGCGGAGTGACAGCCGGTTCGATGTCAGCCGAAGGACTCGCACCAGACAGGTGGTCGGCGTGGTCTGGCTCGGAATCCGGACGGCTACGATAGTCCCCTTTGTACCCGTAATATCCGTAATTCGAACCCACTCCGCGTCGCGGAACACGATTCAGGATGATGCCCAGGGCCTGTCCATTCGCTCGCTCGAGGTTTTGCAGTGCCTTTGAAAGTGCTTCAAACGTCGTCTTTCCGATACTCGCGACGACGAGTGCCCCATCCGTGTTGTGGGTCAAAATCGCGGCATCAGTCACCGGGATGAGAGGCGGAGCATCAATGAGCACTACGGCATGTTCAGACAGTTCTTGCAACAACGTGTGCATACGCTCGGATCCGAGAAGTTCGCTCGGATTGGGCGGGGTCTTCCCAGCGGCAAGGATCAGTAGTTTGCCTGACGTGCCCCAGGGCTGAAGTACGTCAGCGACGTCAGACCGACCCGCGAGTACCTCGGTGAGACCGGCGCCGCCAACAAGATTGAATGTCTTCGACACCGTTGGTCGGCGCAGATCTGCATCCACTAGGACGACGGCTTGCCCTCCGGCGGCTAGCGCGATTGCAAGGTTTGCGATCGTGGTCGACTTACCGTCACCTGGCAGTGGGCTTGTCACAACGATGACTCGCGGGGGGTTATCGACGTTCATGTACTGCAAATTCGTGCGGAGTTCCCGCAAAGACTCGGCAACAGCGACATCATCGTCGTCATCTCGTGAGTAATCGGTCGCGCCATCCATTGCGACGAGGCGATCCTCATCAGTGAATCGTTTATCGACGGGAATGCTGCCGACGACGGAGACCTCGAATTCTCGTTCCACCGCTTCCACCGTTCGAATTCGGCGGTCGAGCGCATGTCTAATGAACGCATACACCAAGCCGAGCACAAGGCCGGCCAGGAGACCAATACCGATGGCGAGCCTCGTATTCGGAGACGTCGGTGACGTCGGAAGCACTGCAGAATCGAGGGCAACGAGCTGCACGATGCTTTCCGTGCCCGCGTCCGATCCACCCTCGATGGCAGATATCTGTGTGGCCATTCCCCTGAGCCAAGCTTCGGCGAGATCGCGAGCATCTGTTGGGCTCGGGCCGGTGGCAGTGACTTTGATCAGCACGGTTTCGGCCGGATTTGTAACCGTGATCCGGTTGACAAGGCCCTCCGGGGTGACTCCCGTGAGGCCGAGTTCGTCGATTGCCGACTGTGCCACGGCACGCGAAGTTCCAATATCGATGTACGACTTCACCTTCGACTGAGCAAGATTGTCGCCCACGAGAGCGTTGCCGGTATCAGAATTTGAGCCCGCAGTGACGTACCCGCTCGAATCGGCGGAGTAAATCTTCGGCTGCAGCAACGTCCACCCGAAGGCTACGGCCCCGCCAAGGAGTGTGATCAGCACGATTGCAAGCCAGTGCGCTCGCAGCACTGGAAGATACGAGCGAAGCTCCATCTAATCCTCGATTCGTCAGGAGCGAGTCTCCCGTATTCCCCATGACACGCGCGGAGTACCGTGCGATTCGCCTTATTCTACGGGCCGGGGCGATCTGGTGGTTATCGACGTCAGTTGCTTGCTGTCGCGTCACGTAGAATCTCGTCGACGAACCAATGTGGTTGGGAGCGAACAGCATGGATCAGATTCGAGTGCTCACGGTTTGTTCCGGGAACATCTGCCGCTCTCCTCTCGCCGAGCTGATGATCGCCGAAGGCGTGCAGGACATTCCTGGGATCTCGGTGTCTAGCGCTGGGACGGTGGCGCGCGACGGCGACCCTATGCCGGAACCGGCCCAGGCGCTCGCGCATCAGTTCGGCGTGGATCCTGGTTCCCACCAAGCTCGCTACCTCACTGAGCCCATCGTTGACGAAACTGACCTAGTTCTTGCTCTGTCGCGGTCGCATCGCAGTCAAGCCGTGCAGCTCGCCCCGTCGAAAATTCGGAGAGCCTTCACCATTCGGGAATTCGCGCGGCTGGCGGAGACGCTTCCCGACGATGAGATCCGCGCCGCGGCCGTGGGCGATTCCCTCCGAGATCGACTGGATGGGGTCTTACAGCGGTTGATGGCGCAGAAAGCCGTGATCGGGCCTCCCGCGTTAGCCGATGATGACGACGTCATCGACCCCTATCGGCGCGATGAGGCTACATACCAGCAATCGGGTGCAGAGATCGCCCCCGCCGTGGCGCAGGTCGTTCGTGCCTTGCGTCTCATTGCAAATCCCGCGGGTGCCCTCGTGAAGTGATGAGGCTCTCGCCTGAGAATCAACGGTTTGTGGCATTGGTGAAGCGCTTAGGGGGAGCTTGTGATGACGGCTGAGACTCGTCGGCCTGAGACAGTGGTGGCCGAGCATGACTGGCGGTTGGCCTACAGCAGGCGATTGGCATTAACAGACTTCGTTGTCATCGCCATTGCGGTGACCGCGACTCAAGTGCTGTGGTTCGGTGCCTCGGCGGACGGAGTTGCTTTCCGCGGTAACCTGGACTTCCTCGCCATTAGTTACACGGTCGTTTCTGTCATTCTCACAGTCTGTTGGACCGCAATCCTCGGGATCTATGGCTCTCGCAGTGATCGACTCGTTGGGACCGGGACCGCAGAGTACAGGTCGGTGGTTGATGCCAGCCTGCGTATCTTCGGAGTACTCGCAATTGTGGCGTTCCTTCTCAAGATCGACTTCAGTCGTGGCTACTTCATCGTGGCCCTTCCACTCGGAACCCTCGCACTTCTGGCGGCGAGATGGGGCTGGCGGCAATGGTTGAATCGGCGACGGGCGCGTGGGGAGTACTCAGCCCAGGTGCTACTTGTCGGATCGGAAGTGTCAGTCCTCCACACTGCAACGGAACTGGCCCGGCACCCCCAAGCCGGGTACCACGTGGTGGGAGCATGTGTGCCGAGCGGTCGTGTCGCCGACTACATTCCTGGAACGAACATCCCGGTCGCGGGCAGCGTCGACCGAGTGGGTTTTGCCATAGAGGCAACGGGCGCCGACACCATCGTGATCACTAGCTCTGACGAACTATCGCCTGACAAAATTCGGGAGCTCAGCTGGTCTCTTGAGCCAGGCCGGCAGCATCTCGTTGTGGCACCTAGTCTGACGGATATCGGGGGGCCCCGCATCCACACCAGACCGGTGGCCGGGTTGCCTCTCATCCACGTCGAAACACCCCGCTACGAAGGGTTCAAACGTTATCAAAAGCGCATTTTCGACATCGTGGCCTCGGCGCTGTTGATCGTCTTGTCGGCGCCAGTCCTCCTAACCATCGCTGTGGTCGTGAGACTTAGCACCCCGGGGCCCGTGCTGTTCAAACAAGAACGCGTCGGCCTAAACGGGTCACCGTTCCGTATGTTGAAGTTTCGTTCCATGGTGACCGACGCGGACGCTCTCATCAAAGACCTTGAGCACTCGAATCGCACCGAAGGCAACGCGGTGCTTTTCAAAATGAAGGACGATCCGCGCGTGACGGCCGTAGGCCGTGTGCTCCGAAAGTTCAGCCTCGATGAGCTGCCGCAACTATTCAACGTTCTGCGGGGTGACATGTCGTTGATTGGGCCACGGCCGCCGCTACAGCGGGAGGTCGACCTGTATGAGTCGCACGTACACCGACGGTTCCTGATGAAGCCCGGCATCACGGGCCTATGGCAAGTCAGTGGTCGTTCCGACCTCTCATGGGAGGACTCGGTTCGCCTGGATCTTTATTACGTAGAAAACTGGTCGATGGTAGGTGACTTCATTATTCTGCTCCGCACGGTTCGGGCAGTGTTTGCCAGTAGCGGCGCGTACTAGTTGTACTGACCCAGGTCGTCCTCCGTGTAAGGAAGCGTCGCCGAATGTAGCTGGAGCTGCCTCCCCCAACAGCTCGAACGCGCGGAAACTGCTCGCGCCCAATGGATTCAGTCACGACACCGCGGCCGCGCATCTCGCTAAGGGGAAATGGTCGACAGGAGTCTCTTCGTGCGCGGTGCGACCGTTCGATTTCGCGAGGACGTCGGCAAGCGAGATCTTGGAGACGAAGTCTCGTCCCGCGAGTAGCAACGTCTAATGATCATCGCCGGTCAGGTCCACCAGCGATTCATTTATATCCAAGTCGGCCGTCAGCATATGTGGCTGCGGTGCATGTATTCGTCGAGGATGCGGGCCGAACGCGAACGGGCCCAAAGGAGGGATGAATGGGGGGTCGTCATTGGGAAGCGAAAGGTGTTTGCCGAATCCGACCCACCCAAGTCCTGACAACCGGGCTACGTGATAGGCGCGTCTCGCTTCCCACTTTCGCGATGAAAATCAGCCCCAGGTCGCGCCACTGTCTGTCGAGCGAAGTACAGTTGCTCCGGCCCACAGCCAAATCACCGACCCCTTACCTGATAGCGCAATCTCGGTGCTGCTATTACCAGTTTCAACACAAGTCGACACCGGACTCGCGGGCCCTCCAGGCTGTTCGTCGATTCCCGAGATGAACACACCCGTGCATGCTGCTTCATCAGACCTTCCAGCAATCAGATAGCCATCCAGACCCGCGCCGATTGCCTCGGCTCGAGCCACAGACGGCCCTTGAGTCCATGTCGCGCCGACGTCGGTAGTCGTATGAATTGAACCATCGGAGCAAAGCACCGCAGCTGATGAATCATTGCGTGAAGCCAAACTGACAGCCTGTGCGCAAGGCGACGTTCTGATTCCCGCAGGTGTGTTCACGGCGGCGTTGTTAGTTGGCTCGATGAACCAGGCCGTAGCCGTCCTATCGGGGTAGGCGGCCCAGGCTGCCCCACCGTCCGTTGTCCCCACCCATGTCGCGCGGCAGTCGGTCTTGTCGCGGGCGATCATGAATACTGTTGAGGGATCGGCGGTTGACTCGAGCGATAAGGGCGAAGACAATCCACCTGCAGTCCCGAGATCAAAGCCATCCCAACTTCCGCCTCCGTCGACGGAGTGCTCGACCAGGACGTCCGCTCGCGGGCAGCCTGCGACGGATGCGCGCCACGCCGACTGGTCGTCGAAAACCGTAATCAACCGGGTCGCGGGTTTGAGCGGGGTCTGTAAGCCGTCAGCGTTTGCCGAGGGAACCGGAGAACGCGTGGGCCCGCCAAACGGAGCAACAGAGGAGGCCGGAGTGTCTGATCCGACGGACGCGGCAGTCACTATCAAGACAGCATCGACAACGAGAAACGATCCGATAGCGATGGCGGCCAGCACGCGCCTCATAGTCCGCGCCGAGTTCGGGTTAGTGCTTTTTGCCACTTCGACGTCCGATTCGTCGATGCGAGGTCACGAAGGGCACCACTATTTACGGCCGCGACGGGGGCGAGACTTCGGCATCACCTCGGCCGGCTCATGGCTTCCTCCGTAGTAGCTATATTCGGTTCCGCCATAGGCATCCGGACCCTTGCTCGGAAGCATCGTGAGCACAATGCCAATGACCTTGCTATTGGTCTGATTCAAGTTGCGGATTGCGCCAACCACCTCCGTTTTCTTGACTTTGCCGGCAGCGGCAACAACGATCGCGCCCGCCGTAAGGTTGCTCAGCACCGCAGCATCCGTTACGGGCAGCAACGGAGGAGAGTCGAGCAGCACGTAATCGACCTGCTCGTTGAGGGCCGCTAGCAGACCCACCATCGCCTCGGACCCGAGTAGCTCACTCGGGTTGGGAGGCACCTGGCCAGCTGGGAGTACAAAGAGGTCTTTATTGCCCCATCGCTGAAGGACGTCCGCCAGCGCCGCTCGACCGATCAAGACGTCGGTGAGGCCCACTGCTCCTTCAAGCCCCATGTACTCGGCAAGCTTCGGGAGGCGAAGATCTGCGTCAACGAGGACCACACGAGCGCCGGTCTCGGCGAGGGCGAGCGCCAGATTCGCCGTGGTAGTGCTCTTTCCTTCGCCCGGAATGGATGAAGTGACCACAAACGCACGGTTATCTTGGTCAACGTTCACAAACCGTAAATTCGTGCGCAGCCCCCGGAAGGACTCAGCGCGCGGGTTGCGAGGGTCGGTGTGAACGATGAGCGGGTGCTTAGTCGACTCCGCGTCGTACGTGGTGCCGCCCAAGATTGGCACATCTGTCAGTGCTTCGATGTCATGGCGACCGTGCACCCGCGTGTCCAGTGTGGATCGCAGGACCGCTCCGCCCACTCCGATGATCAAACCCAGAACGGCGCCAATGCCGATGTTCAGCGCAAGATTGGGGCTCGACGGTTGCGACGACGGCTCTGCAGGCTGAATTGTCTGCACCTTTACCAGGCTGGGGCCGCCATCAGACGGTCTTTCCAGTTCGTCCACCACGACGTTCTGGAAACTATTAGCCGTAGCGTTGGCGATGTTCGCTGCCTGCTGAGGATCTGGATCGGTTGCCGTTATGGAAATGATTACCGTTCCGGTAGTTGAGGATGCGGAGATCTGATTCTCAAGTGATGCAGCTGTGGTATCGAGGCCGAGTTCGTCGATGACGGGGTCGAGAACGGAGGGGCTGGTCACCACGGCCAAGTACGACTGCACCTTCTGCTGCGCGTAGCTGTTGCCCTGCACCAGCTCGCCCGTGCTAGTCGAATCTGTGGTCTGAACCGAAACAAAGATCTTGGTCTGCGACTGATACTTGGGGGTGGCGATGATAGCAAGTGCGGACCCCAACGCGATTCCAAGCAGGAGCCCAACGACTATCAGGACCCAGCCCTTGCGGAGAACGCGAATGTAGTCTTGTAGCGTCACGCTTGAATGCCTCTCGTTGCCGACCGGGTTTGGCGGAACGACTCGGCTTCGCCAAGGGCGCTGAGCCGGTACCCCCAGGCTGATTGTTTCATACTCATCAGGCTGGCTCGAATCAAACGTCATGCCCTGCGATCGACTACCACCCTCGTGCGTCGTGATCTAACGACGAAAAGCGCCGTTCTCTCGCCCGTCTCTTGTAGGCTCTGATCCCTAGACCGCGCGTAGAATGACGCGGACGTTTCTTCTACGGGGGCTAAATGAAGGCTGTGCTAGCGCTTTGCTTTATTGCAGTAGCCGCGGGGGCGATAGCGCTCGGTGCCGTCCCACCGGTTCCCGCCTACGCGAACACCGACAGCAGCGATGGCGAGTTTATTGCGCAACCTTTCGCAAGCGCCATCTCTCTCTCGTCAGTCGAGCCGCCAGGCATCCCTATTGAGCCAATCCCGCTCCCGCCGGTGGTCACGGACCCTGATCCCCAGCCTGAGCCGGAGCCGACGACGGTGCCGGAACCGGAACCGGAGCCGGAGCCGGAACCGACTACCGAACCCCAACCCGAGCCGGTCCCAACCACGGATCCACAGCCGGAAGTTCCGCCAGTGGAGGAGCCTGCGCCGCCCGTAGTCGAAGACCCGGATGAATTCGTGGACGATGGGTTCGTCGACGACTCGGAGCAGGAAGAGGAAGTAGTCATTCCTGTCGCCCCGACCCCGACTATCACGCCGACGCCGAGCCCCACCCCGATTCCAGCTGTAGATATATTCGCTCCATTTTACCCGCCATCCAGTGGCGCGGCTCGTGACCTTATGCCGCTGGTCCTCGGTGGATCTGCAGCCGGTCTCGTGGTCCTGGCCGCGATTTCCTCCTTTGTCGTTTCTCGATGGAGGACGGCTCGGCTACGGTGGTCGATCAGCCATACAGAACGCCGGGAGAATTTATCAGTGGCGAGCGGCAACGGCCGGCGCGATCATGCCACGCCGCACGCTCTCGATATCTCGGCTCTCTTAGCGGAAAGGGCGACGGCGAAGTCGCGGAAGCGGCCGATGGCCGAATCCCTGCTTCTGAGTTTGCCGCGGAGAGAAGAATCACTAAATTCGGCGTCCAGTGCGCATCGGTTCGATCTGCCAATGACGAACAGAATGACGCAGGAGCGATCCCGTAGCAGTGCCGGCGTGAGGGGAACTGACCTTACCGATGTGCTTCGCGGCGGAAGGTCCCGCACCATGGAGACGCGAAAGCCTGAAGCGCGGTTCGACACCGGAATGGCGCCTCGTCGCAACACGAGTGTGGGCCGGAAGCCGGTAGAGATCAGTCTTTCGCTCCCTGTCAAAGCTGCTGCGCAGTCGCACGGCTCCTCGCTCCTCGCGTTCCCGGCCGCGCTGAGGCGTCGGCCCGCTGAGGCGAAGCGGTCGTAGCCCGGCGCCGGTATGGTGCAGAGGCAGCGACTTGCCTAAAGTCCAACACTCTGACGTACTGAAGCTCGTCCGCCCATTGGAAATTGTTAGAGCCGCCTAACGAGGCCCCGACGTTCTAAGTCGACCAGAAATCCGGTCACTTGGGGCTGAAGAGCAGCAGTGCTGGTGCCGTACAAATGTGCAAGGTCGCGCAGGATATCTCTCAGCGGACTAACCCCATCGATGCATTTCCAAATTTCCCATGCAGAGTTCTCCAAACTCAGCGGCACAGGATTGCCAGCAGACAGCGGCAGCACAACCACCCCGCTGGCTTCTTCCACGAACGCGATATCGGACCTCCGGCACCACACGGCAGAATCGCTCGAGGGGAGATCCGCTGCCATGCGGCAAGGTTAGCAGGGCATCGGATGTGGCAGATTTTGGGTGCGATAGCCTTGCCCCATGAGCTCGGACGACGCCGCGCGGCAAGGAGGCGGGCTAGCTGCTGCCGCCTTATCGAGCGCGGCCGCGGTTCCGCTGGCGGCTGCGTTAGTAAGCTCGCGTGCCCGTCGCCTTGACATTAGGCTACTTGTAATTAAGGGGGTTGTTGCCGAGCTTCACGGCATCCGTGCCCCGCGCATTTATGCTGATGTCGACGTCCTTGTCGAAAGCTCGCGATTCGCCGACCTGCTCACGGAACTCGCCTCGGCAGGCTGGCATGAACGCGGACCGGTGTGGGTCTATAAGAAGATCAGTGTGCACTCGCTGACCCTCATCCACGACGACTGGCCCTGCGACATCGACGTGCATGTGCGCTTCCCCGGTTTTCTCGCCGATGACGACGTCGTGTTCGAGGAGCTCTGGCGCCGACGCACCGAGCTATCAATCGCGGGCGTTGATGTCGTTGCCGCCGACGAGGTGGGCAGCTCCGCCATCCTCGGTCTGCACTCGCTCCGTAAACCCGACAATCCTCGCAACATCAGCGAACTCGCCTACCTGAGTGACCGTCTGCGCGGCCGGGTGGAGGTCATCGATTCCCTGGCCCGCGTCGCAGCGGCAACGGGAAGCACGCAGACGCTTGGCCCCTTGCTGGAGTCCCTCGCTGCTCCACGGGTTAGCGGCCTACCGGTGTCGCCGAAGCGCCTGCGGGCGTGGCGCTGGAGGGGAACTGGCTCGTCGCGAGCCGGCCAGTGGCTAACCTACCTCGAAGACGTGCCGTGGTACCTGTGGCCGAAGGAACTTGCTCTCGTTATCTGGCCGCCGCGCGACCTCTACATGCAGGAGCATCCCTCCATGCCGGACTCGACCTGGGCGCTCTTCCGCGATCGTGCGCGTCGGATCGTCACTGGGGCCGGGGATGTCTTGCGCATGATCACGGGTCGGGGCCAACGACGTTGACGACGGTGGGCCGGTAGGATGTTGCCTGTCGACGACCGACGGGGATGGTCGGAGACGGCCGGGATCTCCATCACGAAGCCAAGAATGGAGACTGTCTCGTGAATGAGAATCGCGTGCTGATCGAGCCGATCGACCCACGGAGGTCGAAGCCCGGGGGCGTCGACACCTGCATCCGGGGTCTGATCAAGTATCGGCCCGACGACATGGACCTCTTCATCGTGGGAGTGGACGCGGTTGGCGACGCAATCATCGGCGAGTGGCGAACCGAGATGCTCGACGGCCGCAGCGTGCAGTTCCTGCCCGTCTACCGCGCCGACAACACCGTCATGCGCCCCAGGGTGCCGCACATCGCCCAGCTCGTCTGGGGGGTCTGGAAGTACCGCAAGAAGATCAAACCCGACACTCTGCAGACCCACCGCATAACCACGGGGTTCGCGGTACGGCGTTTCTTCCGCAAGCCGAATCACGTGCAGTTCATCCACAACGACGGCGACGACAGCATCAAGCTGGGCAACGAGTCGTACTTCAAGAAGTTCACCGGTCTGTTCCGCTTTCTCGAGAAGCGCGCGGTTCGCGAGTGCTCTGATGTCGTCATCTTCAACAGTGCTGCGGCGAAGCGCCTCAGCCAGTGGGGTGACACGGTGCGGTTCTCGCCGACCTGGTATGACGACGAGTACTTCTACCCAGCCGAATCGAGTGCCGAAAGCAAGCGCACCGACCTGCTCTGGGTGGGACGGTTCGAGGAGACGAAGGATCCCCTTCTCGCCGTCCGCGCCCTGAGTGAAGCCGGCCCCGACTACACGCTGACCATGCTCGGCGGCGGGTCGCTCCTGCAGAAAACCAAGGACCTCGCCTCGGAGCTGGGCATCTCAGACCGGATCGATGTGGTGGGTCCGGTCGAGAAGCGGAGCGTCTCCGACTACCTCCGCCGCCACTCGGCGCTGCTGATGACCTCGCACCACGAGGGCTTCCCGCGGGCGGTGGTCGAGTCGCTCGCCTGTGGGCTGCCCGTCGTCACCACGGCGGGTGGGGAACCGAACGGGCTCGTGGTCGAGGGTGTCAACGGCACGCGTATCGCCGAGCGCACGCCGGCCAGCACGGCGGATGCGGTGCGTCGCGTCAACGACGTCGCATCGGCTGATGCGATCGCCTCCGTCGAGCTGCTCAAGGCCACAATCCTCGTGCCCTTCGTTCTGGGCCGCGAGACGCCCGCGATGGAGGAATTGCGGTGAGCCGCACGATCGTCTTCGTGCTCCCCTCCCTGGTGGGCGGTGGCGCAGAGTTCGTCACCAAGATGTGGGCGCAGGAGGTTGCCGCTCGCGGCGACCGCGTCGAAGTCGTGCTGCTGCGGTCACGCGAGGGCGAGCCGACGATCGACGGTGTCAGCATCAAGCCTTTGGCGAGCGCCGGAGCAGGTCGTGCCGGTGAGATGAAGGCCCTGCGCGATTATCTGTCGAGCACCAAGCCCGACGTGGCGATCGGCATGATGACGAGAGCCAATTTCCAGCTGCTCTCGGTCGTTCGCTCTCTGCCGCGCCGGCAGCGCCCGAAGGTGGTGATCAGCGAGCGCAACATCCCGTTCGCCGAAGCGCACCACAGCGCCCTCCACGTGTTCGTGCGCGATACTGCGTACCGCCGGCTCTACTCCAAGGCCGACGCGTTCATCGCGATCTCCCATCCGGTGGGCGCGGTCTTCCAGTACGCCGCCCGTCTGAAGCGTGAGCGGGTCTGGGTCATCCCGAACCCGGCCATCGCGAAGTCAGGCATCGAACTGCCCGCCGATCCGGCGCCGGTCAAGGGATCGGTCACGCTGGTCGTGCCGGCTCGGGTGGTAGCGAAGAAACGCCCTCTTCTCGCGATCGAGATCGCCGACCGGCTCGCCGCCGACGTCGACGTCTCTGTGCAGTACTTCGGGGTGGGGGAGCTCTCCGACACGGTCGGTGCCGTCGAACGCGACTACCCGATCGAGCTGATGGGCCGCATCGAGAACTGGTTCGATCACATCCCCGCGAACGGTGTCGTTCTACTGCCCTCTGCGGTCGAGGGGTTCGGCAACGTCCTGCCCGAGGCGGCCGCCCGCGGGGTGCCTTCCGTTGTCGGCTCGACGGCCTTCGGAAGCGCCGACGCGATCGTGCCCGGCGTGACCGGTTACTTTGCGCGCGCCGACTCGGTCGACGAGTATGTCGACGCGGTCCGCCGCGCCGTAGAACTACCCAGAGCGGCCCCGGAGGGGTGGCTCCACGAGTTCTCGGCCGAGAACAGCGTCGAGCTCCTACTCCGTCTCGTCGACTCCCTGAAGTAGTCCGCGCGGCCGCGCGGACTACTTCAGCACGCGGAGGATGCGCACATGCAGCGAGACGCACTTCAGCAGGTACGACACGGCCAATCCTGCTGCTGCCCCCTCGCCTCCGGCGACGATCGCCCCGAGGGCTACGAGAACAATTGTCAGTACGGCGAAGACCGTCCCGTTGAAGCCGACGAACCTCTCCTGGCCCTGACTCTGCAGGACAGATCCGAGTGGCGGAGCCAGAGCTACGAACGGCAGTCCCACCAGCATCAGAGCGAAGATGGTGCCTCCGCCGGCGAACTCGGGTCCCATCAGAAACACCACGAGCGTCTCACTAAGAAACGACGCCGGGATAAGGACAATCAGTGTCGCCATGAACAGTGCTGTGAGCTTGAGGGCGGTACGCCGCGCGGTCGTGGAGCTCTGGCGAGCCACGTGGGGTACTACTAGTGAAGTGAGCGTCGAAGGAATGAGGCGGAAGGGGTTCATGATTTTGGACGACGCCGAGTACAGACCGGCCGAGTAGGCGGATGCGAAGAGTCCGACGATCGGTATGTCCAGCTGTCGTGCGCCGGCTGTGACATTGCTGATCCAGAACGGCCAGGCTCGCTGTGCGACGTCTTTCAGCTGCCCCGCCGTGAAAGGGGTCTCGTGCGACACCTTGCCGCGCATCCAGCTCCTGATCTGGATCTGCCCGGCGAGGGCCGCTGCGGCGGTGCCGAAACAGAAGGCCAGCACGGCGTCGATGCCGACGAGTACGGCGGCGCCGAAGGCGACGAGTGCTAGGGCGCGACGAAGCAGCACGTTGAACGCCGGTACGAATTTTTTCTTGTCCGCAATCGGTACGCTCAGGGTGGTTTCAGTGTTCTTCTCCAGGGCGGCCGCCAGCCCCAGAAGAATCACGGCGTAGGGAACCACGCCGAGAAGCGCGAAGACGGCGAGGGCGATCGTCAGCAAAAAGCCGAAGGCAATGGTCGACGTGGTATTGAACCGGAGCGCGCCAATGACCAGGTCTTCGTTTCCCCGAGCTCGTTCCCGCGAGATGAACGTCGCCATCCCGAAGTCGGCGATGAGGAAAACGAATGAGGTGACGCTGGTGACGATGCCGAGCACACCGACCAGCTCTACGCCCACGAGGCGCCCGAGCCAAACGAATGCGAGCGCATTCAGAACGCTGGCGAGGCCCCGAGAGATCAAGATGAAGAGAAACTGCTGCTTCATCGGGCCTGGTCCGCAATCTCTTGGTCGGCCGCACGCATGAGGGCAGCCACGCCGGCCACCATCTGGTTCGTCGAGTCGGTGTCGGAGATCTTGCGCGCAGGCGCGCCTGCCCAGGTCGTCCCCGGCTCGACATCCCGGCCCACCACGGAGTTCGCGCCGATGACCGACCGTGAACCGATAGTAATGTCTCCGTAGATGACGGCTCCCGGCGCGATGTAGATGAAGTCTCCGCCGCGGGGTATGCCACCTGCGCTGACTCCGATGTTCACGTTGTTCTGGATGCAGCACCAGTCACCGAAGCGCGCCTTCGTGTGCACCACGATGCTCCCGTAATGCGGGAGGCCGAGGCCTTTGCCGAATGCTCCGGGAGGAATGGAGATGCCGGTGAGCACGGCCAGACGACTGAGACGCCGATTGGCCACGACGCGCAGCACGCGGCTCAGGCCGGATGCTCCGGGCCGGCGATAATATTCGGCGACCCGGAGAGCCCTCAAGAATCTGATCGTTGGCTTGGTGCGCTGCCTTAGACGACTCATCCCCGACGCGTTCTGGGCAACCAGATCTGCGGCGAAGAACTCATGGAGATCGGCCCGATTGCGGATTCGGGAGGTGGTGGAACCGGTCGGAGCATCCATCGAGGCGGAGTGATACCAAGCCATTCCCAGCAAAGCTCTGGCCTTGCTGACGGGGCCCGCGCCAGGGATGCGCCATAGCATGCGGTACTGCCAGTAGAGGCGAGGTCGGGCGGCGCCCCGATCGAACGAGCCCCGGTGCTTGGCAAGGAACACCCAGCCGCCGGCGACACGGCGGGGGGAGTTGTCGGTCAGCTGACCGTCGCCGTGCTTGCGTACTCCGACGAGCAGCTCGTCGCAGACGGCGTAGCTGCGCTCGGCGAGAAGAAAACGCAGGAAGAAGTCGGTGTCGTTCATGACGGGCAGTGAGTCGTCGTACCCGCCGAGGTTCTCGAAGGCCTCACGGCTGATCAGGAGTGTACTTCCAGTGACTCCTGGGCTCTTGATGAACGCATCACGCGGAGTCAGAGCCTCCGGGGGCCGGGTCTCCCCGGAACGCTCCGAATCTGTGAAGCGGTAGAACGACGTCACCACGGCATCGGTCGCACGCTCCGCCAGGCGCTTCAGCGCGAGCGTGAGGTATCCGGGCTCCCACAGGTCGTCGTCGTCGAGGAAGGCGAGAAGGCTGCCCGTGGCCGTGCGAGCGCCGAGGTTCCGAGAGGCGGATGCGCCGGGCGCGCCCGTGGTGCGCCGGACGAAGATCACCGGCACTGTCGCAAACCTGGCTAGATCCTCGATGACGGCGGCGGTCGCACCGTTGTCATCGTCGGAGACGATGATTACCTCGCCCGGGAGTGACTGCTGAGCCAAGACGGATCGAACCGCTTCGGCCAGGTATTCGGGTCGGCCGTGCGTCGGAATGATGCAGGATACGGCGGTTGAGACAGGGCTTTCCTGTGTCAAAGGGCTCCCTCGATCAGAGTTTGGTGGATTTGGGTGCGTACAGGGAGCCTCGCGTGGCAGCACTCGGTGGTGGGGGCACGGCGCTGTTTATCGGCGTCAGAGTTGTCGTTGCGATCATTAGCATGAAGGCGAGGAGGCCGAGCGCTGTCCTCGGCCCGTCGATCGCCGCGTAACCCGCTATGGCGACCAGAATGGCCGACAGCCCGCCTACCGCGGGCAGATTCCGGTTCAAAAGGGCGATGCGATAAGCCGCGAGTATGAACAATCCCAGGGCTATGACCCCGGGGATACCCACGCTGATGATCAGCTGGAAGTAGGAGTTCTCAATGGGGAGCCCCTTCCAGTTGAAGGGCAGAGACGAGCCTTCTGAGGTGCCGGGGCCGGATCCCAGCCAGCCGTAGGCATTCGCCGTCGCCTCGGTGATGGTCCAGAGATCCTCACGGGACGAAGCTGAGCCGAGCCCGTCCACGCTGTTCGACCTTTCGACGAAGGCGTCGGAACGAACCGCGAAGAACGCAAAGACTGCGAAAGCCGCCAGCACGAGGATGACGCGGCCGCGTCCGAAGCGACGGCCGGCCAGGAAGGCGAAAACAAGCACGACGGCCACACCGATGCCGGCGGCGACGTACGACCCGCGGGAGACGGTCGAGATGACACCGAGCCCGTTGACGAGCGCCAGCAGGGCGAAGACGCGCCGGTTCGTATTCAGCCATTGACCGACGCAGAACGCGAAAGTCATGGCAAAGAACATTCCCGCAGTGAGCGGGTGGGCCAGCGATGCGTCCGCCCGGTAAACGGACCAGTGCTGGATTGGAGGAAGGCCGAGAACGCCGTAGAGAAGGTCGTAGATCGGGTTGGACTGGAGTAGCACCTGCACGCAGGCATAAGCGGCGACAATTGCCCCCGTCCATGGCCACACCCGCACCAATAGCGCGACCTCGCGAGTCTTCTCAACGATCAGGGTCGGCACCGCGATGAGGAGGATAAATCCGATCATCCAGACCACTGACCGGGACGGATTGTTGCTCAGCATGACGATCACGAACCAGACGATCGAAAGCAGAAGGGTCACGACAAGCAGTCCACGTCCGCGTTGCGTGCTTTCCGTATTTCGTTTGAGGGAGAACTCGACGATCTTACGCGCCGCCCAGATCGCCATAATGATTGCTTCAGGGGGGAAAAGCTCGAGTGCGCTCACGAAGAGGAGCCGGTCGGGTGCGAGTACCATCACGACGAACGCGATGGCCGGCAGGGTGTGAATGGGGATGGCCATCAGCATGATGAGAGCGGCCCCTCCGACCACCACGGCGATCAGAATCAGTCCGGCCGAACCGCCGCCTCCTCCGAGTACCGCGACTGCGGAACTCAGCACGTCTCGCCCGATCGCTCGTCACTCATGCAGCAAGACTACCGGCATGGTTGCGGCAGCTCTCATTCCAGTCCGCCGTCATCACTTCTGGCAGGTCACGTTGGTGAGTGCCCTGGCACTACCGGAGAAGGTATTCGTCGCACATCCGACGATGTTTCCCTGTTTGTTGACTCGCACCGCGTAGCCGTCGGAATTCATCGTCGCCGTATTGCGAACAATCACGTTGCCCGTGCCGTAGCCGGGCAGTGGTGGGGCGTCGACCAGGATGCCGTCGGTGAGGTTTCGTCCGGTTCCCTTGTTATCTGCGACGAACCAGCCGTTGCCTCGGATGACGATCCATCGAGAGGTAGCTGTAGTTCCCGAAGCATCGACAGTGTTGCCCATGATCCAGCCGTCCGACGAGCCCTCCTTGGCATCCACTGCCTCGGCTGCGGTATCGAAGACAGTGTTGTCGACGATCGCGTTGCGATCCGACTCATCGGGCTCGCAATCGTTCTGCGAGCACCAATTGTCGGGGTGTAGCCCGATGTAGATGCCCTCGCCGTACTCAGGGGCGACTAGACCTGTCTTGCTCACGTTGTTGCCGGCGACGATCGAGTCGGTGGTGTTCTGCCTCAGGTGAATGCCCTCCTGACCGACGGTGTGCACGGTGACATCGGAGACGGTGATATGGCTGCTCCGGGTGACCATGACCGCCTTGAGGCTCTCGGTAACGGTCATACCCGAGAGAATGATGTTTGTGGAGTCCTTGATCTCGAAGCCGTTACCGCCCGTTATGCCGTAGCCCTTCAGGATCGCCTGCGGGCTGCCGCAGATCCATATCGGATTGTTGGCCGGAGCTTTCGCCGAGATCTCGAAGCGGTTGTTGTACGTTCCCGCCCGCAGCCGGATGACGTCGCCCGGCTCGGCCGCCGCGAGCGCCGCCTTCAATGTTGTCGTCGAGGTGGCCGTGACGGTCGCAGCGGGACAATCGTCATAGCCGAGATAGTCGTAACCGGCGTAGGCCGAGACCCGGACCGAAGCCGAGGTCCACGTGGGGGAGAGGCGACCGATATAGTCGACTGCTCGAACGTAGTAGCGGTAGGTCTTTGTGCCCTTGACGTCGACGTTGATGAACTCGGTCTCGCTCGCCGGAACGGTCGCGATCAGCGAGAGTTCCCCACTGGTCGCTGTGCCGCGATAGACCTTGTAGCCGGTTACATCGGCGTCGCCGCTCGATTTCCATGACACAGTCACCCCGTTGTCGACCGCCGCCGCTCGTACGCCCGATAACTTCGCGGGTGCCTCCGGCTTCGGCACCCGGAAAGAGTCCACGATTGTGGATGAGCCGTTGGCCGCCGAGTTCTTCGTTCCCGTCCCTTTGATCATTATCGTGTGCACACCGGCTGACAGCGAGGTGTTGCGATAGACCTCGACCTTGTACTGGCCGGTGGCGCTGTAGCGGTCGATGCTCGCCACCTTCGTGCCATCGATGTACACGTCGTTGATGCCGGAGGCGCCTGTCCTACGCGAGGTCCAGACGATGCTCGTGCCCGTGAAGGTGAACGAGGCCGTCGCCGCGGGCGAGTTGCTCGTGGCGTACGAACCCCCGCTGTCGTTCGACGAGGTCGGCGTCGTCCAGGTGCCGGTGTACCGGATGGCCTGGTGGTCGTTCTCGTAGGTGCCGGGCCCTGCCGCCGTCGTCACGGTGACCGGGTCAGAAGCCGGCCCTTCACTGCCGTTCACGATTGCGCGCACCTTGTAGGTGTAGGCGATGCCGGCCGTGACGCCGGTGTCGGTGAACTTCGCGGCGGTCACCGCCGCGGAGTTCACCGGGGTCGACGCGGTGCCGTTGCTCGAGCGGTAGACGTTGTAGCCGGCCGCGTTGCTCACGGCTTCCCAGGTGAGGGAGATCCCCGAGGTCGTGGCTTTGCCCTCGAGGGACTTCACGATCCGGGTGTCCGGCACCACGAAGGCGTCGAGGATGGTCATCGAGCCGTTGGCCGAGGCGTTCTTCTTGCCCGTGGCCTTGATCGTGATCGTGTGCGTGCCGGCGGTCAGCGAGGTGTTCTGATAGACCACCTGCTGGAACTTTCCGGTCGCGCTGTAACGGTCGATGCTCGCGACCTTCGTACCGTCGAGGTAGACGTCGTTGATGCCGGAGGCCCCGGTCTTGCGCGAGATCCACTGGATCGCGGTGCCCGTGAAGGTGAACGACGCCGTCGCCGTCGGCGAGTTCGACGTGGCGTACGAGCCGCCGCTGTCGTTGCTGGATGACGCAGTCGTCCAGGTGCCGGAGTACGTGATGGCGGAGTGAGTGTTCTCGTAGGTGCCCACTCCGGCAGCGGCGGCAACCTGAGCCGTCATTCCGGCGGGGGCCTCGGAGCCGTCGATGATGGCGGCGACCGAGTAGGTGTACACCGAGCCGGCCTCGACCGCGCCGTCCAGGTAGCGCACATCGCCGACCGGAGACCCGTTGATGACGCCCGGCGCCGATCGGTCGGCTGCTCCGGAGGGCTGCCGGTAGATGTTGTAGCCGGTGGCGCCGGGCACGGGATGCCATTCCAGCGACACCGATCCCTCGGCCGGTGCTGCGGTCAGGCCCGTGACGATCCGGGTGTCGGGCACGACGAAGGTGTCGATGATGGTCTGCGACCCTGTCGCGTCCGGGTTCTTGGTGCCCGTCGCCATGATCGTGATGGTGTGCATGTCGTCGGTCAGTTCGTCGTTCGTGAAGACGGTCTGCTGGTACTTGCCGGTGGCGCTATACCGATCGACGGTGTCGACCTTCGTGCCGTCGAGGTAGACGTCGTTGATTCCGGAGGCCCCGGTCAGCCGTGAGGTCCAGGCGATGCTTGATCCGGTGAAGGAGAAAGAGGCGCTCGCCGTCGGAGAATTGCTCGAGGCGAAGGAACCGCCGCTGTCGTTGGAGGATGTCGGCGTGCTCCACGTGCCCGAATACCTGATCGCGGGGTGATCGTTCTCGTAGACGCCCGGACCTGCGGCGGAGGCGACCGTCACGGCGTCGGAGTCGGGCCCCTCAAGGTCTCCGACGATCGAGCGGACGGTGTAGTTGTACGCGGTCGCCGGAGAGGCTGTGGTGTCGACGAAGGATGGTTCGGCTACCGGCGGCTCCGTCAGGAGCACCGGCTCGCCTCCGCCCTCGGAGCGATACACCCGGTAGCCATCGGCCGAGGGGGTGGCGTTCCAGGAGAGCGAGGGACCGGTCGCGGAGGGCAGGCCGGTGAGGCCGGTGGTCAGCGCGGGCTCGGGCACGATGAACGCGTCGATCGTCGTCGTCGAGCCAGTGGCGGCGCTGTTCTTCGTGCCGGTCGCCTTCACGACGATGGTGTGGGTGCCCGGGCCCAGGTCGTCGGCCCGGTACATGACCTGCTGGAAGGCGCCGACGGGGTCGTAGCGGTCCACCGTCTGCACGAGCGCATCGTCGACGTAGACTTCATTGATGCCGCCCGCTGCCGTCTTGCGGCTCAGCCATTGAACGCTCGGCCCGGAGAAGGTGAAGCTGGCGGTCGCCGTAGGCGCATTGCTGTTGTTGTGGCTGCCGCCGCTGTCTCGGATCGAGGTGACGGTCGACCATGTGCCGAAGTACTCGATGGCCGGGCTGTCGTTCTCGTACGTGCCGGGCCCTGAGGCCTCCGCCGCCGAGGCAGGCGAAGCAGCCGTCGCGACCAGTGCGCCCACCGCCAAACCCAAGACGGCTACTGCACTGACCCAATTCCAAGTACGTCGAACGTACATACGTCACCCAATTCGTATGCCCACACCTGGCGACCCCTCGCCGTGTTCGACTCCCAATTGCCGAACCGTGAACGCTATCAACCCTAGCAGGGTCGCGTCGGGCAGGCTCGCCGAGCTGGCGCATCCGGCCGCTTGCTGTGACAATCACATTCAGACGACGTGCGGGGGGCGCAGCATGATCACCAAGGTTCTGGGTGCCGTTCTGGCAGCGACCGCACTGGCGGGGATGTCGCTGTCCGCTGCGCCGGCTGCGTCGGCCGTGGCACCGGAGGCCGACCTCGTCTTCACTCAGGTCGTGTCGGGCAGTCAGCACTCGCTCGCTTTGACGGACGACTCCCGCGTGTTCGTGAACGGGCTGACTCAGGATCGGGGCAGCTGCTACACGAGCATTCCCACCGAGTACTCTCCGCAGGAGGTCGATTTCGATCTCGACGAGGGTCAGACGATCATCGAGATCGCGGCCGGATCCGAGTCGTCGGCGGCGCTCGGCGGAGACGGGACCCTCTGGGCCTGGGGGGCTCCCAACTGCGAGGAATGGTCCGGCCCGCAATATCCCTCGCAGCGTTGGGAGTCGCCGACCCGCGTTCCCTACGACACCGCGGAGACCGGCCCGCTCGTCTCGATCTCGAGTGCAGGCGGCGTCGTGCTGGGTGTCACGGAATCCGGAGCCGTGCTCTCTTGGTCGTGGGTCTTCAAGACCGAGGGATTGACGTACGCCATCTTCACCGGGCCGGTCGTCGTCGAGGGAGTGCCGGCCGACGATCCCGTCGTGGAGGTCGCCGGCGGCGGAGAGGCGTACGCCGCGACCCGGTCGGGCGCGATCTATACCTGGCGCTACACCGACGGCTGGAATCCGACTGGAACCGCTCCGGCCGAGCCGGACGGCCCGGCCATGGCGCTCCCACTCCCCGGCGGACCGGCCGCCGCAGAACTCAGGTATCTGCCGTCGTACCCGACCAGCCGAGACAGTCAGCTCTCCGTGCTCACGACCGACGGACGGACGTTCACGCTGTCGGAGCGCTCGGGCGCCTTCGAGGAGCTCGTGCTCGGAGCCGCGCCTTCGACCTCGAACATCGGGGTCACTGCAGCGGTGGATACCAATGGGCAGGTCTGGGTGGGCGGGCGCTGCGACCTGCCGGAGCCGTTCTCGGTGGCCCGGGTGAACGGCATACCGGCCGGGGATTCGCTTGTCGACCTGGCGGGGTTCCCCATCGACAGTCGTCGGTCTCGTCAGAATCCCGCCGAACTGTATGCGATCACCTCGGCAGGCCGGTTGTTCGCGCTCGACCTCGGGTGCGACGCAGACGGAGCGACCGCTGCCCTCCGTGAGCAGTATGTTCCCGGGGCGGTTTTCGGAGCCCGACTCGCGATCGATCCGAAGGACTGGGTTCCCGGCGAGGAGGCCGAGGTCGAAGCCTTGTACTCCCCGCGGTGGGAGTGGGTCTGGGAGTACCAGTGGTTCAAGGACGGCGAGCCGATCGCCGGAGCCACCGCGGAGACGTACACCCTTGCGCCCGATGACGTGGGTGCCCTGATCTCGGTTACCGGAACGCACGAGGCGACCGATGAGTTCGCGGCATCCACGGTCTCGACCCGGCTCGACACTCTTGTCGGGTCAGGTGCGCCGACGGTGACGCCGGAGTCTGCGTCTGTCTTTGTCGGCATGCCGTCTGAACTTCAGCTGGTGGCGGCCTCGGTGTTCAGCCCGGCGCTTGCGGTGGACCGGTCGACCATTCCGCCCGGAATGGAACTGACCTCGCAGATCCGAGCGTTGCCGGCCAACGATGGGCTCTTTCGGAGGGTCATCACCCTCGGAGGCACCCCGACCGAAGCGGGTGACTACACGATCACCGTGTATAGCGGAACGGAGAATGAACCGCGGCTTGAGACCGAGGTGATTCCGGTCAACGTCTCCGAGCTCCCCGACGAGGGCGCCGAACCTCCCGTCGTCTCGATCATCACCTCATCGCTGCCTCAGCCCAAACAGTACGTCGACCTCTCCTACCCGGTCTACGTCTTCGGTACACCCGAGGCGCAGCTGACCGCCGATCTGCCTGCCGGTCTCGAACTCGTCCCGCACGACGACGAGGGGCCTTTCCAGGTCTACGCGGTGGAGGGTGCTCTCGCGTCGTTTGGAGACCTGTCCCTCGCGATCGAGGCGAAGAACGAACGCGGAACGGCGACGCCGGAGAGATACGTCTCCGCGACGCAGGCGGCCGTCTTCGACGAGCGGCTCGCGCTCGCTGCGGCGAAGCCGGTGCAGGGCGAGAGCAGCTCGATCTCCGCCCTAGGCACCGTCTGGCTCAACGGCGTGCGCACTCCGGTGGATCTGACGCGCTTCGTCACGTGGACCGTCGAGACCGAGGGGGAGTACTCCACGCCCCCTTTCGTGCAGGTCGAAGACGGACGGATCACGTTCGGCTCGGCGGACACCGGGTACCGGGCCCGGATCACCGCTGACGACGGACAGAGGTACACGGCCAAACTGCTCGTCAGCATTCCAGCGGCAGCGGTTGCACCGACCCCGACTCCCACACCGACCGTGACGCCCACGCCGACCCCGACTCCCACACCGACCGTGACGCCCACGCCGACCCCGACTCCCACACCGACCGTGACGCCCACGCCGACCCCGACTCCCACACCGACCGTGACGCCCACGCCGACCCCGACTCCCACACCGACCGTGACGCCCACGCCGACCCCGACTCCCACACCGACCCCGACACCGACCCCGACACCCACGCCGACCCCGATACCCACGCCGACCGTGACCCCCGCGCCGACCCCGACTTCGACCCCGAGGCCCTCCCCGACGCCGGTACCCACTGCGACCCCCACCGCCGCACCCGATTCCGTCCCGACCGGGACCGCGGGGCCGACCCCCGCGCCGCTGTCGACGGGCGGCGGCACCGGCGCGTTGCCTCAGACCGGCGTACCAGTGCTCCCGTTCCTCGCCGTCGGTGGGGTGCTGGTCGCCGCGGGCGTCTTCTCCCGGCACCGGTACCGGCAACGACCCTAGAGCGCCGTCAGCTGCGGGGCGCGAAGACCCCGGCGGCCGTCATGGCGTCGCCGAGCAGGCCGGTCGCAGACATGACGTACGTCGCCGTGATATGCGAGCCGGATCGATAGATGAGGGTGTTGCCGACGATCGCGGGGCACATCTCACTCGACGGACAGATGACATCGTTCATGTCGATCAGCACCGGGCCGGCCTCACCCGGATCGGCGGGTTCAGTGGTCGGCTCGCCGACCACGATCTCGCGTCCCTGGAGGGCCTGGGCGGCCAGCTCCTGGGACGGCAGAGCACTCTTCTCGATCGCTTCGTCGCGGTCGTACGAGCAGGTGTCGAGCTCGTCGACGTTCGCGGCGACGCACTCGTAGACGTTGGCGCCGACCTGCGGCGTGTCTCCGATCACGACCACCGACGAACCGAGGGCCGTCAGGGCGCTCCAGGTGCGGTCGAGTCCGTCGACCATGGTTTGACGCAGGGTCTCGTCAGCGGCGTCGGGATCGGCCGCATCGAAGGCGAGCCCCTTCACCTGACTCGTGACGACGACTGCGGGCTGGAGGCTTTCGAGCTCAGCCATCACGGTGCCGTACCAGTCGGAGCACGAGTCATAGGCCTCGCCGTCTCGCTCGATGGGAGCATCGACGAAGGCGCACGACGACTTGAGGTACGTGACCAACCGCATGCCGTGCTGCTCAGCGATGGCGGAGAGGGCGGGCATCCACTGGGCTGCTTTCGAGTCGCCCACCAGTGCCATGACCTCATCGGAGGAGGTGTCGCCGTAGGTGCAGCTCACGGGTTCGCTCGAGACGGTGTCCTGCTGGCAGCCGTCGGCGTAAATCACCGGCACGTCGTCGACCGCCTCGAGGGGCGACGGCACGGCCCAGTCGACCCCGTCGAGCCACTGTGCGGAGGTGCGTGCGGAGAGGTCGATCGTGGCGGGCAGCGCGGCCGCTCCCGCGGCGACGGCGCCATCGGGCGCCTTGAGGATGTTGCTCGGGCCGCCGAAGAACAGTGCGGCCCCGGCGGCGACGCTGACGAGAAGAGCGGCGGCACCGAACCCGAACGAGCGGAGCGAGTGCTTCTTGAACCACGGGGCGAACCGCAGCGGCGATTCGATGAGCCGGGCAGTGAGCCAAGCGAGCCCGATCGACACAATCGGGATGGCGATCACGACCGGCGCGGGCAACGTCGTCCACACGTATCCCGCGAGCACGATGATCGGCCAGTGCCACAGGTATATCGAATAGGAGATGGAACCGATCCAGACCATCGGGGCGAGCGAGAGTCCGCGCTCGGTGATGGTCGGCCGCTCGTTGTCTCCCGCGAGGATGATGAGCGCGATTCCGGCGATCGGGATCACGGTGGCGGGGCCGGGCCAGAAGCTGTCATCGACGAAGAAGAGCGTCCAAGCGATGGCGAGGATGCCGATCAGCGTGAGCGGGCCGCGCACCACGCGGGGAACCACGGTTCGGATCGCGGTGATGTTGAGGGCCACTAGCGCGCCGGCGGCGAGTTCCCACAGCCGGGTGGTCGTGGTGAAGTAGGCCGAGACGTCGCCGACGGCGGACTGCCGAAGGGCGAAGGCGAGCGAGAAGACGAACACGAGGCCGGCGAAAATGCTCGCGGCACGCCGCCGATCGAGTTTCACGAAACGACTGAAAGCGATCGCGAGGATGATCAGGAGCGGCCAGAACAGATAGAACTGCTCCTCCACTCCGAGCGACCAGAAGTGCTGCACCGGTGAGGCGACCGAGTCTTCGGCGAGGTAGTCGATCGACCGCGACGCCAGGAGCCAGTTGAGCGAGTACGTGGCCGCCGCGGCGATGTCGGCGCCGATCTGGTTCCACAAGATGCGCGGGGCGAAGACGGCGACACCGACAGCCGTCGTGACGAGAACGAGGGTCGAGGCGGGGATGAGCCGCATGATGCGCCGCGCGTAGAACTGCCGCAGGGAGATGGTGCCCTTGGTGTCCGCCTCGCGCATCAGGTGGGAGGTGATGAGGAAGCCGGAGATGACGAAGAAGATGTCGACTCCGGCGAAGCCGCCCATCAGCCACTCGGGCTTCAGGTGGTACACCAGCACGGCCAGCACCGCGACGGCACGGAGTCCCTCGATGTCGAGCCTGATGCCGCGGGTTCCCGACGGTGCGGGTGTCAAGGTGCTGCGATGGCGCCCCTCGACGTTGGTCGTCATCACCGATCGCTGCTCCCCGTCTCGCACGTAACGTTCGAGGCCGCGATGTCGGCCGCTCCCCGATAGGAATTGTCGCACGTGACGACATTGCCCTTCGTCTGGATCATCACGGAGTAGCCGATCTCGTCACTCGGCGACGAGCCGTAGTCAGCGCTGTTGCCCGAGACGACGTTACCCGTTCCGTACCCGGGAGTCGGAGGGCGATAGATCTGTATCCCGTTCCCCCCGCGATCGGAGACCCCGTGGTTGTCGGTGATGTACCAGCCGTTCGATCGCACGACGATCCATCGCTCGGTCGCCGTGGACGAGCTGGCGTCGATCTCGTTGCCGACGACGATCCCGTTGAGGGCCCCCTCCTTGATGTCGACGGCCTCGGCAGTGGTGTCGAAGATCGTGTTGTCCGCGATCACGTTCCGGTCGGAGGCATCGGGTTCGCAACCCTCTGTCGACGTCGAGCAGTTCGGCTTGCAGCCGGCGTAACCACGCGAGCACCAGTTGCTGGCATGGCTTCCGACGTAGACGCCCTCCCCCCACTCCGGATGCTCGGCGGTGGTCTGGCGACCGGTGTCGGAGATGAAGCTGCCGGCAAGGATCGAGTCGGTCGTCTTGCTCCGCAGGTGGACCGCTTCGTTCCCGACGTGCTTGACGGTGAGCTGAGACAGCGTGATGCGGCTGCTCCGGTCGACCATGATCCCCTTGAGGCTGTTCGTCACGGTGAAGCCAGTTGCGATGACGTCGTGCGAGTCGGCGATGTGGAGTCCGTACCCGGTGTTGACGCTGGTTCCGCGGAGGATCGCGTCGCTCGATCCGCAGATCCAGATCGGGTCGTCCCTCGTGCCGTCCGCCTCGATCTCGAACGTGCCGGAGTAGACGCCGTCGGCGAGACCGATGACCGTGCCCGGACCGGCGTCGGCGAGCGCATTGCGCAACTCGGAGGCATCCGCCACCTTGACGGTGGGCGACGGGCAATCGTCGCGTTGCCGATAGCTGGGCACACCGGGACGCGGTAGCACGACGCTGGCGATCTCCGACATCGGCGACTCGCGCCCGGCAATGTCGACCGCCACGACGTAGTAGCGCGGCGTCGCTGTGCTGGCCGAGGATAGGTCGTCGATGTAGTCGGTCGAATCGGTGCCCAGGTCAGCGATGACGTCGAAGTCCTTCGCCGGCCCGTCCGATCGATACACCCGGTAGCCGTCGACCTGGGGCGCGTCGGATGCGGGCCAGGCTATCGCGACTCCGCCGTCGGCCGCGTCGGCGGAGACACTCGCGATGACCGGCGGAGGAGTCGTCTCGAAGACGACGAACCGCGTGATGCCCACTCTCGTGCCGGTCGAGTCGGGGTCGGCGTCACCGGTCGTGGTGACACGGATCGTGTGCACTCCGTCGTCGAGCAGCGCACTCGTGAACATCGGCCCCGTCGTGGCGTCGCCCGAGCGGTAGCCGTCGACCGTCGCGACCTTCTCGCCGTCGATGAAGACCTCGCTGATCCCGCTGTCCGACGACATCGAGCCGATCCATTGGATCCCGACGCCCTGGAAGGTGAAGATCGCCTGCGCCGGGTCGCCGGCGGAGCGCACGGGCTCACCACCGGTGTCGTCGCGAGACCAGTCGCCGATGTACGCGATCGCCCGGTCGTCACTCGAGATGGGCCCCGCCTGCGGCGCTCGCATCCAGTCGCGGACCGCAACGACTCCCGCCAGGCACAGTCCGAGCAGCGCGACGACCACCACGACAACGGTGATCGTCTTCTTCACGGCGAGCCTTTCGTCGACGGCAGCGTGCTGGCGGAATCGAGGTTCAGGGGCGGTAGAGCTCGCCGTGACGATTATCGCCGACGCCTCCCTCCGAATTCACCCAGTGCGCCTCACTGCTCGATTGGGCCCACCCGCCGGGTAGCATAAAGCCACCATTCGTGACCAGGGGGAGCACAATGACTGCGGTGGATCTCGAACGGAGCCGCTCGAAGAAGCAGGATTCTCCGAACTACCGACCTGAGATCGAAGGCATCCGCGCGGTCGCCTGCCTGCTCGTCGCGACTTTTCACATCTGGCTCGGGAGGGTCTCAGGCGGAGTCGACGTCTTCTTCGTGATCGCCGGGTTCTTGACTACGGTGACACTGCTGGGCCACGTCCGACGCTTTGGGCGCATCCGGCCCGGGACGTTCCTGAGCAGACTGGCGACCAGGCTCTTCCCGTCTTCGGCGATCGTGCTCGCTGTGGTCGCGGTGCTCACCTTCTTTGTCCTGTGGCCGCCGCAGTGGAAACAGACGTTCACGGAGGTCGTCGCCTCCGCCCTGTACGTCGAAAACTGGCAGCTGTACCGCTCGGGTATCGACTACCTGGCTCAGGACGACTTCCACTCGCCGGTGCAGAACTTCTGGGCTATGTCGGTGCAAGGCCAGTTCTACCTGATTTGGGCGGTGATGTTCATCGGGATCGCGATCGCAATGCGATTCGTTTGGAAGCGGCCGATCAAACCGCTTCTGATCGGAGTCCTCCTCCTCGCGATCGTCGTGTCCTTCGTCTACTCACTCCGAGAGGTCGACCGCAATCAGACCCAGGCCTACTACAACACCTTCGCCCGGGTCTGGGAGTTCGGTCTCGGTAGTATCGCCGCGGTAGTGCTTCCCGGCTTGAGGATTCCGGCTTGGGTGCGGACTCCTCTCGGCTGGATCGGCCTATTCGGTATCATCTCCTGCGGGTTCCTACTTCAGGTCTCGACCCAGTTTCCGGGAGTCGCAGCACTCTGGCCGACCGTCTCGGCCGTTTTGATCCTCGTCGCCGGTACCGGCGCATCCACTCGTTTCGGAGCTGAGCGGCTGTTGGGGACTGCCCCACTCGTCTGGCTGGGCGGGCTCGGCTACGGCATCTATTTGTGGCACTGGCCAATCCTCATCTTCTGGGTAGAGACGACAGACGAGCGACCCAGTCTTCTCGTTGGCCTGGCCATCATCGGTGCCTCGATCGCGCTGGCATGGCTGACGAAGCGTTTCATCGAGGATCCGCTACTTCGCCCACGTCGAGCCACGCTGCCGGGACGTAGCTGGGTCAGGACATCGATCCCGGTAGCGATGATGCTGGTGGCTGCACTGGTCGGCGGTGCGTCGCTGGCCGCCGTCAACAACGCGATCGCGTCGGATGTGGCCAGCGCTCGCGAGCGTTCCTCGGCGGGAGATCCGTGTTTCGGGGCAGCGGCCATGGCTGATCCAGGGGGCTGCGCGCACACGTTCGCGTGGAGGAGGAGCGTGCCGGAGCTCGACGCCGGCGAAGATGGGTCACCGGAGATAGACGGAAGCGACTGCGCAACCAGTCCGACAGGCACTCAGCTGAAAGAGTGCATCTTCGGCCAGGTCGGTTCGTCGACCCGGGTCGTGCTGATCGGCAATTCTCACGCCGCATCTCTCTTCCCCGCATTCGAGAAGATCGCGGTCGATCGTGGATGGGAGCTGCACGTTTTCTACAAGAACGGCTGCGTCTTCAACACCGCCCCACGGCTGGACGACTCTGAGACAGAGCGCGACTCATGCCTTGAATGGGGCGAGAAGCTACAACAACGCCTTGCTGAGCAGCCGCCCTACGATTATTCGCTGAATGCCTACTCCGCCGTCAAGTCACATTTCCTCGATGACCAGGGTAATCCGAGCGACGAGGCGGGTATCGAGGGTTTCCGCGAGGCGTGGGCGCCGATGATCGAGCGCGGCACGACCATCCTGGCGATCGCCGACAATCCCGTTCTGGAGACTACCGAGCAACTGAAGTGCGAGTACCGCCCGGGTGATGCCCGATCGTGCTCGGTTCCGCGCTCAAAGGCGCTGGACGATCGTGATCTCGTGATCGCAGCGGCGACGGACCTTCCTGGAGCTCTTCCGATCGATCTCACTGCCTACTACTGCGACGAGACGGAGTGCCCGCTCGTCATCGGGGGCGTGAAGGTCTATCGCGATCGAGGTCACCTCACGGCTACCTTCGCGAGCACGCTGGCACCCTATCTCGGGAAGGCGATCTCGGATTACGAAGCCGCCCGGTAGTCGCATCAATTGCAGGGACAGAGGAGACACATGACCCAGGAGACCAAGACCGTCGGAGCAGGCAGCCGCCAAGCGTTCCGCTTCGATATTCAGGCTCTCCGGGCGCTCGCGGTGGCTCTCGTCGTGGTCTACCACCTTTGGCCTGCGAGTGTCTTGCACGGCGGTTATGTCGGGGTCGACGTTTTTTTCGTCATATCTGGCTTCCTGATCACCGGGCATCTGCTGCGTGAGCAGGAGAATGGCAACGGCCGCATCCGGCTCGGGCGGTTCTGGGCGCGCCGAATCCGTCGACTGCTCCCGGCCTCCCTCCTCGTGCTCGTGGTCACCGCGCTGCTGACACTCGCCTTCGCACCCGCCGCCCTCTGGTCGCAGGCGTTCCGCGAGACCATCGCCTCCGGCTTCTACGTCGAGAACTGGCTGCTCGCGGTCGACAGTGTTGACTACCTTGCCGCCGACAATCTGGCGAGTCCGGTACAGCATTACTGGTCGCTCTCTGTCGAGGAGCAGTTCTACATCGTCTGGCCTCTGCTGATGGTGGTCGCCGTTGCTGTCGGCATGCGACTACGGCGTTCGTCGCGGGTCTCGGTGCTGGTGATGCTGGCCGTGATCGTGGTCGTTTGTTTCGCGGCGAGTGTGCTCGTCACCCGGGCGCTTCCGTCGATCGCCTACTTCGCCACGTTCACCCGCGCATGGGAGTTCGCGTTCGGTGGTCTGGTGGCCCTGGTGCCGGCCAACATTATCCGCAACCGCCACCTACGAGCCGGGGCATCGTGGGCCGGGTTGCTAGCAGTGCTGGGATCGTCGGCCGTCCTCACCGAGAGCACCCCGTTCCCAGGCTGGATCGCAATCGTTCCCGTTGCAGGCGCAGCACTGGTCATCCTCGCGGGGGCATCGACTGCCGTATGGAGTCCCTCGTGGCTGATGCGCCGCCGCGCGATCCAGTTCGTGGGCGACAATTCGTACTCGATCTATCTCTGGCACTGGCCCTTGATCGTGCTCTTCCCGTTCGCGTTTGAGCTGCTGACCGGAGTGGAATCACCGTGGTGGGCGCCGCTTGTGGTGCTTGCCCTCACCGTGGCACTCGCGACAGCGACGAAGCGTTACATCGAAGATCCGGTGCGAACGGGAGCCTGGATCAAGTCCTCTCGCCGTTCGTTCGGCTTCGCCGTCGCCGCTTCGGCCGCGGTCGCCCTGGTGGCTGCGGGGGGCCTTGCAGGCGTCTCGGCAGTGAAGGGACAGGCCGAGCAGGCTCTCGCGGTCGTACAGCAATCCGAGCCGGAGTGCGTCGGCGCGATGGCTTCGGCCGCCGGCCCGGCTGGAGCCTGTGACGACCTCGGCGAGGTGCTGCCGCCCGTGCTCGCGATCAACGACTTGCCGGCCATCTACGGCGACCGCTGCCAGACGGGGCCGCGCAGTGCTGAGCTCAAGAGCTGTGAGTTCGGCGACCTGGGCTCGGAGACGAAGGTGGCGCTGATCGGGGACTCGCACGCCGCATCCTGGTTCCCGGCCGTGGAGGAGGTCTCCCGTGAGCAGGGCTGGGAACTCACCACCTTCTACAAGTCCTCGTGCGCTTGGAGCGCCTCGGTGCGCGAAGGGGAATCCGCCGCCATCGACTCGTGCTCGGAATGGAATGAGAACGTCAGCGAGGTGGTCGCTGCCGGGGATTTCGACGTCGTCGTCACGTCGTACTTCGCGAATTCCCTGTTCACGGCGGAGCCGGGTGGGGAGGCTTCTATGGAGGACTCGATCGACGGGTTCGGCGAGGCCTGGGCCGGTGCGGTCGAGGCCGGTGCGGAGGTCATCGCTATCGAGGACACCCCCGGCATCACGCCCGAACTGTATAGGTGCATTTATGCTTCACGGCTCGACCTGGCGGACTGTCCTGCGGCGCCCGTCAATCGGGAGGAGTTGTCCGTCTACGATCAGGCGTCCTTGCTCGTGCCCGGTTCGGAGGTCGTCGACCTAAGTGAGCATTTCATCGTCGACGGTTCCGTACCCGCAGAGATCGGCGGAGTCGTGGTCTGGCGGGACCAGCACCACTTCACCGCGACCTTCTCCGGTTCCTTGGCCGACTTCATCGAGCCGGAGCTGCTCGACGCAGTCGATTGAGGTGCCTCCCAGCACCGATATGACTACAGGTGTCGCCACCCAGTACCATGTCGTTCGAGGCCGGGGGAGGCATCGATGCCAAGTGGGGCGATATTCACCAGGGGACGTTCACGCCGTTCGTCCAGCAGATCAGGGCATTCGTCGACGTCGAGCAGGTCCAGAGGGTCGGGCAGCGCTGCCGCGCGCAGGAAGAGCACGTTCCGTCCTGACATCCAGGGGCTGAGGGCGCTCGCGGTCGTCGCGGTGATCCTCGATCACTTGGTGTTCTGGCCCTCGGGCGGGTTCGTCGGCGTCGACGTCTTCTTCGTCATCTCCGGCTTTCTGATCACTGGCATCCTGCTGCGCGAGCACGAGAAGACCAACCACATATCGTTCGTCGGCTTCTACCGTCGCCGCATCAAGCGCATCGTCCCCGCCGCGACCGTGGTGCTCATCGCGACAGTGGCGGCGTCGTCGATCGTCTTCAACGCGACACGGTACTGGGCCACCCTCTGGGACGCCGTCTGGGCCTTCCTCTTCTCGGCGAACTGGCGGTTCGCGCTACAGGACACCGACTACTTCCAGGCCACGACGGCCGTCTCTCCGCTGCAGCACTATTGGTCGCTCTCGGTCGAGGAGCAGTTCTACCTCGTCTGGCCCTGGCTCATGCTCGGCGTGCTCTTCATCGCTTCAAAGCGCAGCCGGTTCAACAACCGACGCGCAGTCACGGGCATTTTGATGGGTGTCATCGTCGTCGCCTCGTTCGGGTGGGCCCTCTGGGAGACCGCGACCAATCCCTCGTTGGCCTACTTCTCGACCTTCACCCGTGCCTGGGAACTCGGCATCGGCGCCCTGGTGGCCATCGCCTCGCCGTGGTGGGGCAAGATCCCGCAGGCTCTCCGGCCGGTGCTCGGCTGGGTCGGCCTGATCGGCATCATCGCGTCGCTCTTCGTGATCAACGACGGTCTGCCCTTTCCTGCGCCCTGGGCCCTGCTGCCGGTTCTCATGACGGCACTGGTCATCGTCGGCGGTACCGGGGGTCAGCAACGATTCCTCTGGCCGCTGACGAACCGCGGGACCACTTGGGTCGGCGACATCTCCTACTCACTCTACCTGTGGCACTTCCCGCTGATCGTGATCATCGGCACGCTGATGGAGCCGTCCCCGCTGTTCTACGGGCTGACCGTCGTCTTGATGCTCGGGCTCGCGGCGGCGTCGTACTACCTGATCGAGGCTCCGATTCACAAGTCGCCGCTCTGGGACGCCTATCGTTCCCGCAGCTCGCGGGAACGGGCGTGGAAGGACTGGCGCCTCCGTTGGAAGAACACGTACAAGATCGGCGGGTTGAGCGTGTTGATCGCCGCCACGCTGCTCGTCGTCGTGCCCGCGCTGATCTTCGATCCCTCGACCCCCGACGACGCCTCCGCTCCGGCCTACACCTATGTCCCTCCGACCTCGACCGCCGGCGCGCAGCCGGTGAGTGCTCTGGCGGCACTGGAGCGCGAGATTTCGACCGGGCGACTCGCCAGCGAGTGGCCCGCGAACCTCTCGCCTACGATGGACGAGGCTATGGCGCAGGGCTCCGAGGGCAACCCGGCGCTGGGCTGCTTCGCTCCGGGTACGATGCCCGACATCTCAGCGTGCACGTTCGGGAACCCCGCTGCGCCGACCCGGGCCTTCCTCGTCGGGGATTCGACGGCGATGTCGTACGCTCCGGCCTTCATCGAGCTGGCCGAGACCAGCGGCGATCAGATCGCGGTGACGACCATCGGGCTCTACGGCTGCCCGTTCGTCGAACTCGAACTAAAGAACACCGGGGCGGGTGTCGCCGAGTCGTGCCCCGAGCGCAAGGCAGAGGTTGCCGCCGCGATCGCTGCCGCGGCGCCGCAGCTCGTCTTCGTCACGAACGTCATCGGCAACGCCGTCGCCGCGGACGGGTCGAAGGTCGCGATGTCCGACATGGTCGACGCGACGGTCGGCTGGTCGGGCCGGTTCGCCAATGACGCGACGAGGACGGTCTACTTCCCCGGCCCTCCGGTCGGCAAGGAACTGACGGCCTGCTACGGCCCGCTTTCCTCACCTGCCGACTGCATGACGGATGTGTCGCGCGAGTACAAGGAGTACGAGTCGCTCATGGAGGCGAAGCTGGCGACCGGCGGCGGGGTGTTCGTTGGCTCCACCCAGCTCGCGTGCAGCCGCTCCGGCGAGTGTCCGGCGTTCGCCGGCACACTTCCGATGCGCTACGACCAGCGGCATCTCACGGCCGACTACGCGCGGCACATCGCCCCGGCCATGCGTGAGATGCTGGTCGACGAGGGTCTGCTCGCCGCTATACCCGCTGCGTGACACGAGACCGAAACGAAGGTCGACTACTATTTGAGTTCGAGCCGACGACGTCTCAGCCACAGTTCTGAAATTGCAGGGGGAAGAATGAGAGTTGCCGTACTCGGGCTGGGTTACGTGGGTTGCGTCACCGCGGCGTGCGTGGCTGATGCTGGAAACGTCGTAGTCGGCATCGATCCGTCGGTCGAGAAGGTGGAGGCGGTCAACAACGGGCTCACGCCCCTCGTGGAGCCGGGCCTCCAAGAACTGATGGCCAAGGTGCACGGCGAGTCGCGGCTGACCGCCACGACCGATGTCGCGGCGGTCGATGACGTCGACATCGCGATCATCTGCGTGGGCACGCCTTCGACGGCGGAGGGCGAGCTCGACCTTGTCTACGTCGAGTCGGTTGCCAAGCAGATCGGTAGCCGCATCCGCGAGCGCACCAGCCCACTGACGATCATGCTGCGCAGCACCGTGCTCCCGGGCACGACGCGCGATCAGATTATCCCGTGGCTCGAAGAGGCCTCGGGCAAGGTCGAGGGCGCCGACTTCTTCGTCGCCTTCTGCCCGGAGTTCCTACGGGAATCCACCGCGATCGCCGACTTCTACGCCCCGCCGTTCACGGTGATAGGCGTTGAGTCCGAGGTCGCCGCCGAGCGCCCCTCCGCCCTGCTGGAGTTCATCGATGTGCCCCCGCGCATCGTGACCACGGGTGTTGCCGAGGCGCTCAAATACTCCTCGAACGTGTTCCACGCGGTGAAGGTGACCTTCGCCAACGAGATTGGTCGATTCTGCGACGCGAGCGGCATCGACGCCCGCGAGGTGATGAAGATCTTCGTCGAGGACCGCCAGCTCAACATCTCGCCGCGGTACCTCAAGCCCGGCTTCGCGTTCGGAGGCTCCTGCCTCCCGAAAGACGTCAAGGCCGTGCAGTTCCACTCCAAGACGGTGGGCGTCGACCTCCCGCTGATCGACAGCCTTACGGTGTCGAACAAGGCGCACATCGAGAAGATCGTCGACCTCGTGCGCGAGCGCGGCGTGAGCCGCGTGGCCCAGATCGGCGTCACCTTCAAGCCCTCCACTGACGACGTGCGCGAGAGCCCGTTCCTGGCCCTGGCCGCCCGGCTGATAGAAGAGGGCGTGACGGTCTCGGCGTACGACCCGATCATCCAGGTCGACAAGCTGATCGGCGCGAATCGCTCCTACGTTGAGAGCATCCTGCCGTCGCACGCCGAGGTGCTCACCACGACAATCGATGAGGCGCTCGAGGGTGCCGAACTGGTACTCATCGGGACTCATCTGCCGGAGGAGCTCGACCACGTTGTGGCGCACTCGACAGTTCCGGTGGTCGACCTCTCCGGTCTCATCCCGGTGCGCTACGAAGACGCCCTGAAAGCGCGCAACGTGCCCGGGTCGCCGGTGCACGCGTACACGGGTGCCGCATGGTGAACGAGGCTCCGCTCGTCCTCATCCTGGTGCAGAACCTCCCGCTCCCGGGGGACCGCCGGGTATGGCTGGAGTGCAAATCGCTGCGCGACAACGGCTACCGGGTGGCGGCAATCACGCCGGCCGCCCCGGGAGACCCCGCGTACGAACTGCATGAGGGGGTACATCTCTACAAGTACAGGCCGCCGAAGGAGACCTCGTCGATCGCGAGCTTCCTCTGGGAATTCGTGTACTGCTGGATCCGAACCTTCTTCCTCACAATGAAGGTCACACGCCAGCGTGGCGTGCCGGCGGTCATTCAGTCTTGCAATCCGCCCGACACGTTCTGGCTCATCGGGCTAATCATGCGGATCCGCGGCAGCATCTTCGTATTCGACCAGCACGACCTAAACCCCGAAGTGTACGAGTCGCGCTTCAACAAGCGCGGCGGCTTCTACACCGGACTGAAGTTGCTCGAGCGTGCTACCTACAAGACCGCTAAAGAGACTATCGTCACGAACGAATCGTACGCTGAAGTCGCCCGTACCCGTGGAAAGGTTCCCGCTGAGCGGGTGACCGTCGTGCGCACCGGTCCAGACACCACGGTGCTGAAGCCCGGTGAGGCTGATCTGGCGGCTAGGCGCGGCCGCTCCCACCTCGTGCATTTCCACGGCGTAATGGGCCCACAGGACGGCGTCGACATCGTCATCCGCATGATCGACTACATCGTGCACGAGAAGAGGCGCGACGACATCTCATTCTCGGTGCTGGGCAAAGGGGACGAGTACACCAATCTGCGCGCGCTCGTCACCGAGCTGGGACTCGACGACTACGTCTACATGCCCGGCCGGGTCAGCGACGAGGAACTCTTCCGCTACCTGTCGTCTGCGGATATCGGATTGAGCGCCGACCCCCCTAACCCACTCAACGACGTCAGCACCATGAACAAGACGATGGAGTACATGGCGTTCGGGCTGCCCGTGATCGCCTTCGACTTGAAAGAGACGCGGTTCAGCGCGGGAGAAGCGGCGATCTACGTCACTCCTGCTACTCCTGTCGCCTACGGCAACGCGCTGCTTGCGCTACTTGATGAGCCGGAACAGATGGCGCAAATGAGCAGGGCCGGTCGCGAACGCGCCGAGAACGTCCTCGACTGGCGCTTCCAGAGCGTGTCCTATCTGTCGGTCTTCGATCGGCTCACCAACCGCTAAGAACGTCCAAGGGCGGCTGTATCCGGTTCTACCGGCGGCAGCCGCCCTTGGACGTTCTCAGCGGAAGGCTTCCTGCGCCCACTCGTAGTGGCGGCGGAGGCCGTCCTCGAGCGGGGTCTGCGCCGACCAGCCGAGCTCGCTGAGGATCTTCTCGGTGCTGCCGCCGGTGCGGAAGACGTCACCGGCCACACCTGGCAGCCGATCGACTTTTAGCGGCTTGCCGGAGATACGATCGATCAGGTCGATGACCTCGAGCATTGAGACGTTACTGCCGCCGGCCACGTTGTATACCGCGCCGGGAACGGATTGGCCGAAACCTGCTCGAACATTCGCTTCGACGACATCATCGACGAATGTGAAGTCGCGGATCTGTTCGCCGGTTCCGTACAGCGAGATTGTCTCGCCGAGCCAAGCGGCCTTGACGAAGCGAGTAAAGGCCATATCTGTGCGCTGCCCGGGACCGTACACGGTGAAGTAGCGCAGTGAAACCGTCGGAATGCCGAAGTTTACGCCGTACAAAGTGACCAGGTGCTCGGCGGCCAGCTTGGTGACCCCATAGGGGCTGATCGGCTGAGGCCGGTCGGTCTCGAGCGTCGGGTAACGCTCCGCGTTGCCGTAGACCGACGACGAGGAGGCGTAAACGAACTTCTTAATGGTGCCGAGGTTCTTCGCGGCCTCGAGCAGCTTCTGCGTCGCCAGAACGTTCGCCGAGGTATAGATCGAGAACTCGTCGCCCCACGAACTGCGCACGCCGGGCTGCCCGGCCTGGTGGAAGATCACGTCGACCCCATCGAGCAGGGCTTCCAGATCGGCTGTATTGATGTCTTGCTCGAAGAACGTGAATCGAGTGCGACCGATGGCGTCGAGGTTCGCGCGCTTGATCGCCGGATCGTAGTAATCGGTGAGCGCGTCGATCCCGGCTACCTCGTGACCGTCGGCAACCAGCCGCTTCGCCAGCGTGCTGCCCACGAACCCCGCAATTCCAGTTATGAAAGCCTTCATGTGATGAGTCACCCTTCTCGTCCTCCGCAATCCTACGAGGGCAGATTGACCTGTCGCGTGCAGCGGGCATGCAGGAGGGGGTGAGTATGAAAGAATCGAATCGCTCGAGCGTTATCGAGGACGTCGAGAATCTGTCGGAATATTTGTCAGGTGCTCCGCTAATGGCGCACGTTCGGGTTGGGGGATTCATGAAAATTTCAGTCATCGGTTGCGGCTATCTTGGCGCGGTTCATGCAGCGGCTATGGCTGAGCTCGGCCACGATGTAGTGGGCATCGATGTCGACGAGCGCAAGATCGACGCGCTCGCCAGCGGCCAAGCTCCGTTCTTTGAGCCGGGACTGCCAGAGATTCTCACCTCCGCCAGCGCCTCCGGTAGACTCACCTTCTCGACGGATATGGCTGCAGTCAAAGGCGCAACAGTTCACTTCGTCGCTGTCGGAACGCCGCAGAAGCCCGGCTCCTATAGCGCAGATATGACCTACGTAGACGCTGCCGTCGACGGATTGCTTCCGTATCTGCAGGATGGCGACCTTGTCGTAGGCAAGTCCACCGTGCCAGTGGGTACGGCATCTCGACTTGCCGCGAAGGTGAAGGACTCGGCCCCCGGCGCAAACTTGGCTTGGAACCCGGAGTTCCTGCGCGAGGGTTTTGCAGTCCAGGACACGATCTCTCCTGATCGACTGGTCTATGGCGTATCGCCCGACCCAGAGGTGGCCGGTAAATCTCGAGCTCTGCTCAATGAGGTTTACGCGAAGGCACTCAATGAGCAGACGCCGCTCGTGGTCACTGACTACGCCACTGCCGAACTAGTCAAGGTTTCGGCCAATGCCTTTCTTGCCACGAAAATCTCATTTATCAACGCGATCGCGGAGATTGCTGAGGTCACGGGCGGCAACGTCACCGAACTCGCGGATGCGATCGGTTTCGACACGCGCATTGGTCGCCGCTTTTTGAACGCGGGTATCGGCTTCGGAGGAGGCTGCCTACCGAAGGACATTCGAGCGTTCGGCGCCCGCGCTGAAGAACTCGGCCGCGGTGAGTCTCTTGCGTTCCTGAAGGAAGTCGATGCAATCAATCTTCGTCGTCGTCAGCACGTCGTTGACCTCGTCGTCGAGATGCTCGGCGGAAAAGCTTTCGAAAAGCGTGTCGCAGTGCTTGGCCTTGCCTTTAAACCGGAATCGGACGACATTCGGGACTCCCCATCCCTCGACATCGCTGTGCAGCTCAACGGCCTTGGCGCGATAGTGAGAGCAACGGACCCGGAAGCGATCCAGAACGCTCACGCCAAACACCCGCAATTGCACTTCGTCGACACCGTCGCTGAGGCTGTTGAAGATGCGGAGATCGTGTTGCTTCTGACTGAATGGAAAGAATACAGGAGCATTCTTCCACAGCAGATCGAGGGTCTTGTCGCGGGTAAGCAGATTATCGATGGGCGAAATGTCCTCGACTCGGCCCAATGGCGCGACGCCGGCTGGACATATCGTGCGATGGGTCGCCCCTGACCTAGATGGCGACCCGTCCTGGCAAGAAGTTGAAATTTTGCTCTACTAATCGGTCGGAGACGTGTATACAACCGGCGTAAACTAGGCACCGTGAGCACAAAGAAAGTGGATGTCGTCCTGATCGGTGGGGGCATCATGAGTGCAACCCTAGGTACCATGCTCAGGCGGCTGGAGCCAAGCTGGTCAATTTTGATTTTTGAACGCATGAGTGATGTCGCGTTGGAGAGCTCGAATCCCTGGAACAACGCTGGCACGGGTCATGCAGCCTTGGCTGAATTGAATTACATGCCTGAGGCGCCCGATGGCAGCCTGGATCCATCGAAAGCCGTCGGTATCAACGAACAGTTCCAGGTCAGCCGTCAGTTCTGGTCCTCGCTGGTTCAAGATGGTGTGCTGCCCGAACCCGCGCAATTCATCAATCCAACTCCGCATATGACGTTCGTGCGTGGTGAAGCGAACGTTGACTACCTGCGCCGACGCTATGAACTGTTGAAGACCGAGCCGCTCTTCGAAGGAATTGAATTCAGCGATGACCCGTCGGTGATCTACCGATGGGCTCCGCTACTGGTGCGCAACCGGGCAAAAGACGAGCCGATCGCTGCGACCCGTGTCGAGAGCGGCACTGACGTGGACTTCGGCGCGCTGACTCACAACTTGTTCGATTATCTCACCGGTTCGGGCGCTGATCTCAGGCTCGAAACGGAGGTGCGCAGTTTGAAGAGGCAGAAGGATCAAACGTGGAACGTTGGGGTTCGCGAGTTAGTTGGGAACACTCCGTATACGGTCAACGCCAAGTTTGTCTTCGTCGGGGCCGGTGGCCACGCATTGCCGCTCCTGCAGAAATCTGGCATCCCGGAAGTCAAGGGATTCGGGGGGTTTCCTATCAGTGGAATGTTCTTCCGCACCGACAACCCTGCCGTCGTCGCCGAACACAATGCGAAGGCGTACGGGAAAGCGTCGGTCGGAGCGCCGCCGATGTCTGTCCCTCATCTTGACACCCGAGTGGTAGATGGCCGTTCTTCGCTGCTCTTCGGTCCATACGCCGGTTTCAGCCCTAAATTTCTCAAGAGCGGTTCCTGGCTCGATCTCCCTGGCTCCATACGCCTACACAACCTCGGGCCGATGCTCGCTGTCGCGCGCGATAACTTCGATTTGATGAAGTACCTCATCGGCGAACTATTGGCTACGAAGAAAAAGAAGCTCGAAGCGTTACGGGAATTTATGCCCACGGCTCGAGCTGAAGATTGGTACCTCATTACCGCCGGCCAGCGAGTGCAAGTGATGAAGAAGGACAGCAACCGAGGTGGTGTGTTGCAGTTCGGCACGGAAGTCATCACATCGGCGGACGGGTCTATTGCGGGTCTGCTGGGTGCCTCACCCGGAGCATCAACGGCCGTCCCAATCATGATCGACGTGCTCAAGCGGTGCTTCCCTGACAGATTCCCAGACTGGAGGTCAATCTTGGCCTCCATGATCCCTTCGTTCGGCAGGGCGCTCAATACTGACCGCGAGGCCAGCGAACAATCTCTCGCTGCGACGGCGAAGGCGCTCGAACTCGATCGATGACGATCTCGTCACGTGTGGCCGGCCGCTCGACCTTTCGTCAGACGTCATTACGCGAGGCTGAATAGAATGACCGAATGACCGACGACACCCGCACGCGCCGATCTGACCGAGCAGCACAGGCACCGCGGAAGCGTGGGCGACGTAGACGGTGGCCGTGGGTCGTAGGTAGCATCCTTATCCTCTTGCTAGCAATTGTGGGCGGTGTCGCCTGGGTGGGTCTCAATGCCCTCACCGTAAAAAACGAACTCGAAGCCGCTCGCCCCCTACTCTCATCGATCAAAGAAAAGGTGTTGGTCGGAGAGGCCGCCTCAGCGCAAGAGGATGCGGATCAGCTCAAGGAACATGTCGATGCTGCTCGAGACGCCGTTGGAGGGCCCGCCTGGGCCCTGGGCGAACTGGTGCCAGAGTTTGGCCAAAACCTAGTCGCCGTGCGAACCATCACCGAAAGCGTAGCGAATGTGGTGGACAACGCGGTGCTCCCTGCAGTGGCGCTAGGCGACACTCTCTCCCCAGAAGTTTTCAAGCCGGTAGACGGCGCCGTCAATCTTGATGCGATTCAATCAGTTTTACCGGTTCTTGACACCGCTGGCAGTGCGCTCACGAGCGCGAGAGCATCTGTTTCAGCAATTGACACGAGTTCCCTCGTAGCACCAGTTAGAAATGCTGTCGACGAAATCAACGACCTGGTGGGCGAGGTCGAGCCAGCTATCGCAACAGCGAAATCTCTTGCGCCAGTGTTGCCAGGATTGCTAGGGGGCGAGGGCACTCGCAATTATCTGTTGGTGTTTGAGAACTCAGCTGAGGCGCGCCCGCTCGGAGGTATCGCTGGAGCTCAAATACTCATCACGGCGGACCAAGGCCGCGTAAGTATTGCGCAGCAGACCACTGGGCGCGACTTCGAGTTCGAGTCAGAGGAGTTTGCGAATGCTCAAGTCGGTCGCGCTGCGCGTGAGTTGTTCTTGGTTCCCTTTGGGTTGCAGAGTCAGAACAACACCCTCACCCCTCGGGTTGATGTTGCTGCCAATCTCACGCGCGCGATGTGGCAAAACCAGCGCGGCATAGCACCGGATACTGTCATATTCATTGATCCGAATGCTCTCTCATACATCCTGGGCGCAACCGGCCCGATTACGTTGCCCGATGGCAGCTCTCTAACGGAGGAAAACGCGATCGATATCCTCATGAACCGCGTCTACCAGCAGTTCTCGGATGACGCCGATGCGCAGGACGCCTACTTCGCCGGGGCGGCCAGCACTATGTTCTCGACGATCATGAACGGAGATGTAGATATCGAGAAATTTGTGACCGCCGTTCAGCGGGCAGGAGGTGAGAGGCGTCTGCTTGTTTCAAGCATCGATGAAACTATCCAGGGTCTTGCTGTTGAAGCTGGACTGCAGGGACGCATGCCAGCGGAGACGGAGGCCGCCCACGAGATAGGTGTTTACGCGAGCGACTATCTCGGAGGCAAGATGGACTACTACCTTCGGACGGGGATCTCCGTGGGACAACAACAATGCGCCGACGGGCGCCGTATCCTTCGCGTGCAGGTGGATGCCACGAATGTCCTGCAACCGGGCGCCGTTGAAGACACCTCTCTTTTCATCACTGGGACGGGAAACAACGCTTTTCGCATTCCTCGGGGGGATCTTCGGATCTTTGCCTACGTGTACGCGCCAGTAGGGTCTCAAGTCCTCGGGATTTCAGGAACAACGTCGCAAGAGGACTCTTACATTGGGTCAGACGTGGACTATCCCGTCGCGCGCGCCGTGATCCAGACTGCACCTGGTCAAACCGAGACGGCCGTCGTGGACATCGATGTATCTGATCTGAGCCCGAAGCAGGTCAACACCCTCGTGGCCCCTATGTTGTACCAGCCGGAAGTCACCGAACTTGAGTTCTCTTGCTGACATTGGCCGGCCGACTTTGAGTCCCGAGAGGTCGTAGCCCCACACAGGCACTCGTCGAGTCAATTAACTCCCTATAACATTGACCCGGGGTTTCCTGCTCGGTACGAGTTGGTCGTCAGCCCTCGGCGTGGGATTCCGCGGTGACGAGTCTGCACAACACTCAACCGCGGAATCCCGCCTCGCTTAATTTCGGTCTGCGAGATTGGGTCGGTTTTGCGGCCTTCAGTACGTTACGCCACCCACTCGGATCTCGTCGGAGCCGATGGCGTTCCCGTCGAGATACAAGGTGGCCTTAGCGGCACCAGGAAACCCGACGTCGCCTTGGCGAAGTGAGACCGGGAAACGTACGGATTCCTCTTCAATTCCGTTGTCGTCCTCCACAACGGTCCTGCCGGGCTCCATAACGACGCCGGTCCACACTCCGCCGACGGCCGTTACTTTCAGGTTGTTGTCTGTGTCGATTACGATTCGCACGTCTTTGGCATCTTCCATCTCAACGCTGATCTGGGGCCCTTCCGCCGTCAAGACCCATTCGAGCCCTTGGTTCGGCGGCGCATCGGGCTGAAAAGGAGAGGTGGTGGGCGCAGCGATCATCGCGGGCAGTAGCGCGGCTGCGGCTATCTCAGCGAAAGGCATGGCTGAAAGTCCTTCGGGTCGGACTGCTAACCCTCGGCGAGGTCAACAGTGGTCGGGTTCAACGACCCAAACCGTACCCGCGGCTAAACGGAATCCAAGAGCGTCTCTGCGGATGTTGACAGTTGCGAGGCTCCTGGAGTTGAAGAGCAAGAGCGGGTTTACGTTCTCCGCTCGCGCTAACCGATCAGTCTTCCGCCGGGCCGCCGTCGAGGTCGCGGGAGCGGGGCTGCACGACGGGCATCTCGTCGATGCCGCCCGAGAGGCGGGCGATGGCGGCCTCGGCGTCGTAGTTCGGGTCGGGCACGATGAAGGCCGTGATGATCGCGTGGTACGAGATGGCCGCGAGGGACACCTCCGCGGGGCGACCCTCGTTGTCGACGTTGTAGCGGCCTTCGACGAGGTCTGGGATGGTGGTGCGGGCGATGCCAAGGCCCTCGATGATCGCTGCGGCAGCGACGACAAGGGGACGGTAGTCGTCGTTGAGGTCGGGGCGGAGGCGGTAGCCGACGGCCGGCACGATGTTGCGGTAAAAGACTTCCATCTGGTCGAGGAAGGCGAGCTCGCTGTTGCGCAGTGCCTCGATGATGCGCTCGCGCACGCGCGAATCGGGGTACGAAAGAGCGGTCGACGAGAGGGCCACATAGGTGCGCCACTGGATAGAAGAGGTGACCGACTCGAAGTTCTGCTCGGCGGCGAGGCCGGTGACGTCGACGAGGATGCGGCGGCGGCCTTCCGGGGTGCGGAGTTCGTCGGCGCGGAAGCCGAGGTACTCCCACGTCGCGACGAGTGATTCCTCGTCAGCGCGACCGGGGGAGACCTGGTTCGCAACCTCGCTCAGGAGCTCCTCGAAGAAGGCCTCCTTCGAGTCCCAGATGCGGTAGACCGAACTGCGCGGAACGCCTGCCTCTTTAATGAGGTCGTCCATCAAGAGGTGCTCGAAACCGACCGTCAGTCCGTTCGACTGCACGAGCGCCATTGCTGTGTCGAGGAGCTTCGTTCGTACTTCATCTTTCGGTACGCGAGTGCGACCGGTGGCGGACTTCGTCCAGCTGTTCTCCGACATGAAAGCCCCTCTCGGAACCATCTTGGGACATAGCGTCCCAAGTTGCAAACGACTTGCCGCACTTCTATGCTCAGGTCAACGGCATCATGCTCTTTGCGGACACGCCGGAAGGTCATCCACCCCCTGAAAACGGAGGATCCGAAGTGCTCCGATTCATGCGTCACACGTGGGTGCCAGCGCGGAAGTCGGCTCGTGTCGCGGATTGACAAATCTGTCAGCAACGCGGCGGTCATCCCCGTCATCACAGGCTCACCCGCCTTCCTCTCCGACCCCGACGCGCGCCTCGCCACGGGCATCATCGGCATCAACGGGATCGCCCGTCCGGGCTTCGAAGAGGTGTACCGGCAGCACTTCGAGTTTCGTCGCCGCGTGTACGTTGAGCAGACCGGTCAGCTCGACCCCTCGGACCTCTCGGACGACGGCCTCGATCGTGATGAAGACGATGCGCGCTCAGTGACTTTCGCGGTTCTTGAGAACGCCCCTGAGGGTGTGCGGATTGTGGGTGTGGCACGCACAATCATTAAAGGCGCGGATGGCGAAAGCCGGCCGCTGCCAGTCGAAGACTTCTGCCCCGAGCTGTTCGCCAACGACCCGCTCGCCGACGGCAGTGTCGAGGTGTCGCGGGTCATCGCCCGCCACGAGCGCGTTGCTATGCAAGAACTCGTGCAGTGGCACCTCTTCGCGCTCATGTCGTCGTACTTCACGGCCCACGACGTCGGACGCACGTTCGCGATCATCGAGCCGTGGCTCGAGCGTCATCTCGCCGGCGTGCTCGCCATCTCGCGCATCGGAGAGCCCCGTTACATCGAGCACTACCTCGACTACAACCTTCCGGTCGAGTTCGATCTCGACGGCTCCGCGGCGCGGATCAATGAGCGCAACGCCACCATCCTCGGCCAATTGATTGAGGCAGACGGCTCACTCGAGTACTTCGGTCGCGTTTCGCGAGCACAGCGCGAGGCGGCGGCTGCGCTCGCCGACGCTGCGGCCGCACCCGACCAGACGTTCTCGAGCCCGCGCACGGCGCGCACTGAAGAGGCTGTGGTCGAGGGCGGATGAAATCCGTAGACTCGCTGGAGTTCTCGCGTAATTTCGGGTTCTGGAACGAAGCCGAGCAACAGGCGCTCATCTCGTCGCGAGTCGCCATCGCAGGGGTCGGGGGCGTGGGCTACCAGGTGGGGACCAAGCTCGCGAGGATGGGCGTCTCGAGCTTCAGCATCGCGGACCCCGAGGAGTTCGAGGCGCAGAACGCGAATCGCGTCCCCGGTGCGACAACCGCGACCTACGGGCGCTCAAAAGCCGACGTCTTCCGCGATGAGGTCAAGGCAATCAATCCGCGGGCTCAGGTGCACGTCTATCGAGACGGCGTGACCGTCGAGAACGTCGACGAGTTCATGCACGGCGCGACCCTGGTGTTCGACGAGTCGGAGACGATGCATCCGGAGATCGGAACGACCATCGCACGCACTGCTCGCCGGCTCGGTATTCCTGACGTGCTGGTCGTGAACGTCGGCTTCGCTGCGCAGGTCACCGCTTTTCATCCCCGCAGCCGGTGGACGTTTGAAAGATTCATGGGGCTCTCGGAGACCGCGCCATTGGACGAGGTGGCTCACTCAGAAGTGGACTTCACCCGGTTCCTCCCGTACGTCCCGCCTTACTCCGATCTGCGTGGGTTGATCGCGATGACGACACTCGCTCCCGACGGTTCGAGTGTGTCGCTGCCCTCGATCTCTCCCGGGGTCGACCTGGCTAGCGCCCTCGGCACGACGCAGGCCTTTCTGCACCTGACGGCGGCAGCAGGCATACGGAACCGCCGCCGGCGGCCCATCTGGGCGCCGCGCCTCGGGTATCTCGATGCGTACACCATGCGCGGCCGAGTGCTCCGGGCCGGGCGGGCCGCTCACTACCGCCACGTCGTCTCGGCTGCGGTCCGAGACCGGCTGGGGCGCAACCCCCAGGGTGCGTACACGCACGCCGACATCGCGCGCAGGAGCGCCGAGCGCTCCTAGCCGGCTCGCACCTGTTGGCGGAACCAGAGCTCGTCGGCGCAGTCCTCTGAGCACGCGTGCCACGGGAGCAGGAGCTCGGAAGCGTGCAAGCGAAGGCCGCAATTGCGGCACGCGGCGCGGGTGAGATGTCGCGGGGTTCGAGGCATGCGGCCAGTCCACCAGAGCAGCAGGCCCACTGCGTCATGGCTAGCCAGCACCATTCCACCGACGGCGGACGCTAGCGTCTGAGCGCGTAGATCGCCCCGGCCGCGACCGTGCCGAGCGAGCCGCCGAAGGTGTTGGCCACCACGTCGCGGTAAGTGGCGAAGCGGTGGGGGAGCAGGAGGTATTG